>JAYVGL010000177.1:0-8816 GCA_043772175.1 Pyrinomonadaceae bacterium
TTTTGCATTTTTGTCCCTTGAAATTAAAAATTTCGGTCAAATTAACGATTAAAAACGCTTAACTTTATGTTAAACACTAAAATTTAAACGGACTCTAAATAATCATCATCAACAATTGACCGTTGTCGGCGCGATTTCCTCGTGCCGGCAGCGCGGGCAAAACAGGTGTTTTTCTCTTTCTCGCCGCGTAAATTCCGCCGACATCGGCAGACGTTCGGCGAGAAATTTTTCTTCGTCGGTTAATTCGTTCCAACCTTTCATTCGCGGATGTTCACAGCGCGGACATTTCATAAATACGAAAACCTTTCCCAGTCTTTGTGCGTTACAACCTTTACGGTTTAATATCTTGTAAAGTTCTTCCCGAATCCGAATTCGTAAATCTAAATTATTGATGATGAAAATTAAATTTCTGTTGTTAGCCGTCTTCGTTTGTCTGGCATCGAGCCGGTTTGTAGTTTCGCAGACCGAAGAAAAATTCAATTTCTACACGCGCGGCGAATATCGTGCGGAAGTTCCGCGCCCGCACGCGATTCTGCGCTACGATGTCGGCGATTTTCACACGACTTACGCGCAGATGGAGCGCGTTATCGAATCAATCGCCAAAGCCGCGCCCGACCGCGTGAAGATTTACGACATCGGCGAGACGAACGAACATCGAATGCAGCACGTCATCGCCATCTCGTCGCCGGAAAATATGGCGCGGCTCGATGAAATCAAGGCGAATAATACGAAATTGACCGATTCAAGGACGACGAACGCGAGTCAGGCAAGCCAGATAACCGGCAGCAATCCGATAATTTGCTGGCTCGCTTACACGATTCACGGCAACGAAAGCGCGTCGTTTGAAACGATGATGCAGGTGGTTTATCAACTCGCCGCGTCGAATGAGGCGCAGACTTTAGATACATTAAAAAACACCGTAACTTTAATCGTCACGGGCGAAAATCCCGACGGACACGAGCGTTTTGCGACGTGGTATAACTCGGTGGCGACCGGCGATGCGAATCGCGCCGCGCTCGAACACCGCGAACCGTGGAGCGTTTACGGGCGTTTGAATCATTTTCGGTTCGATTTGAACCGCGATAACGTCGCCGGAACGCAGGTCGAAACGCGCAATCTGCAAAAGGCGTTTTTTGAATGGAACCCGCAGGTGTCCGCCGATCTGCACGGTCAGCCGTCGCAGTATTTTTTCCCGCCCGACGCGCTCCCGATCAACCCGAATTTTCCGCAGCCGGTAACGAACAAATGGCTTGATGTTTTCGGCAGGGCGAACGCCGCGCAGTTTGATTCGCGCAAATGGGATTATTATGTCCGCGATATTTTCGATTTATTTTACGTCGGTTACTGGGATTCGTTTCCCGCTTTGAACGGCGCGACGGCGATGACGTATGAAACCGACGGCGGCGGCTTCAAAGGCTTAAACTGGACGCGCGATGACGGCACGATTGCGACGTTTCGCTCGGCAATCGCCAAACATTTTATTACCTCGATGACGACATTGGAGACGGCGGCGAAAAATCGGGCGGCGCGATTGCAGGATTACTACGATTACCGGCGAACGGCGATGACCGAATTAGCACGGGAAAAGATGAAGCGCATCGTCATTGTGCCGACCAAAGACCGCGTGAAAACGGCGGAGTTAATGGAAAATCTGCGGCGAATGAGAATCGAAATCGGCGTGTCAAATTCAAATTTTTCCTCGACTTCAGCGCACGATTACGATACGAAAGATTCAACTTCCACACGCCAAACTTTTCCGCAGGGTGCATACGTTATCGAATTGAATCAGCCGCAGAAGCGATTGATAAAGGCACTTTTGGAACAGGACACGCCGCAGGATAAAGCGTTTGTTGATGATAATTTGGGCAGATTTAAACGCAATGAACTGCGCGGCAAAAATCAGTCGAAGGAAGATTACGGATTTTACGACATCACGGCGTGGAGTTTGCCGCTCGCTTTCGGCGTGGACGCATTTTGGACGGAAGACGCGAGCGGCGCAAATGTTACGCCGGTCAGCGATGAATTTCTGGCAAACGAAAAACGCGGCGTGGTTTCGGGACGCGCGAACACCGCTTACATAATTCCATACGAGACGGACGCGGCGGGCGCATTGGCGATGCGGCTTCTGAAAGAAAATTTCCGCGTTGCCGTCGCCACGAAACAAATGAACGCCGGCAATCGCAATTATCCGCGCGGAACTTTCGTCGTCCGCGTCGGTCGCAATCCCGAAACGATTCACGATGCAATCGCGCGTTTGTCGAAAGAATTAGGTGTCAATGTTACGGCGGTCAATTCCGGTTATTCCGAAGAAGGCGACACGCCGGTCGGCGGCGAATCGGTCGTGTCGCTGACCGCGCCGAAAATCGCCGTCGTCGCCGACGAAGGCGTTGACCAAACTTCATACGGCTCGATTTGGTGGACTTTTGACCGCTACGGCGTGAGTTTTACGCCGCTGACGGTGGCAAACGTCAAAAGCGGCGCGTTGAAAAATTACACGGTTTTGATTATGCCGGACGGCGCGGCTGGAAGATATTTTTCGGCGTTGGGCAGCGGCGGCGTAACGACGCTGAAAGATTGGGTTTCCGGCGGCGGAACTCTCATCACGATTCGCGGCGCGTCGGTTTTCGCGGCGTTAAAAGATGTTAATTTAACTTCGTCGCGCCTCGTCGGAACCGATGACGACGAAGAAAAAGGCAAAGTCGAATCGGACGAAACCGACAAACGCAAAGAAGTCGAATCCGCTCCCGCACCTTCGCCGACCCCGAAAACACGCAAAACGCCGCTGCCCGAACCGTCGCCGACACCCGATAACAAAACCGACAAACAGGACTGGCAAGCCGCGAATCTGCCGCCGATTGCGTCGCCTTCGGCGAGTAAAGGCAAAGTTCCCGAAGCGATTCCGGGCGCGATTATGCGCGCTACGATTGACCGTTCGAGCTATCTGACTTACGGTTTGGAAACGGAGAATATTCCGGTTCTGCTCTCGACCGGATATTTTTTCAGACCGTCCAAAGAAGGCACGAACGCCGTTATCTTCGATCCGAAACCGAAACGCGATTTGACGATTTCCGGCTTCGTCTGGACGGGCAACACCGAGCGTTTGTTAAAAGGCACAACCTATTTGATTGACGAGCCGACCGGCGGCGGACACGTCATTTTATTCGCCGAAGACCCGTTTTTTCGCGGCATTTTCCGTTCGATGACGCGACCGTTTTTTAATTCGATTCTTTTCAACGGAACTTTTTAGGATTCAAGATTCAGAATCCAAAATCCAAGATTCAGGATTCAAAATTTAAGGTTTGAGATTTGAAATGTTAACCTTAAACTCTGAATCTCGAATCTTAAACTTAACGAAGTATGTTTACAATTCGCGCCGGTTATACCGACAGAGTAGAAATAAAGACGAGCCTTGAAAACGTCGTCAGGTTTTTTTCCGACATCAGAAATTTCGTCGAAATGATGTCGGGCGTGGAAAGCATTCACACGGACGGCGGCGGCGTAACGCACTGGCGAATCCGCGTTGACGTGCCGTTCATCGGTTCTTTCAAGGAGAAATTCGCCGTTCAAATCGCCGAACAAACGCCGGAGCGCATCGAATGGATTCCGGCGGCGGGCGAAAAACAGAATCTGCTGCGTTACAGTGCCGAATTTATGCCGCAGTCGGAGAATTCGACGGTCGTGCAGTTTTCGCAGAACGCCGAACTGCGCCGCGATGCCGCCCGCGAACTGCATCCGCTCGCCGGTCTAGCGGGCGAATCGGTGATCAGCGGCGAAATGAATAAGGGAATCGCGCAGATGGTCAAAAGTTTTGTCAGAAAAGCCAAAGAAAAATTGGAGAAGTAAAATTATGAAAAAGTTAAATACAATCGCATTCTTCGTTTTAATTTTAAGCATCAGCGCGGTCGCGCAGTTAAATTTGCCGCGTGAATCACAGCGGCAGGAAATCGCGCAAACCGTCGGCGATACGAAAATTTCCGTTGTTTATCATCGTCCGAACGTCAAAGATCGAAAAGTTTGGGACGGGCTGCAAAAATACGGCGAAGTTTGGCGCACCGGCGCGAATGAAAACACGACTTTTGAAGTTACCAACGATGTCAAAATCAACGGACAGACTTTGCCGAAAGGAAAATACGGACTGCATACGATTCCCGGCAAGGACGAGTGGACGATTATTTTCAACAAAGTCAACAACGAATGGGGAAGTTTCAAATACGATCAGAAACAGGACGCGCTCCGTGTAAATGTGAAACCCCTGAAAATTGATTTGCAGGAGACGATGGCGTTCACGTTCGAGAATGTCAAAGCCAACACTTCGGATGTCGTTATCAGTTGGGAAAAAGTCAAAGCTCCGTTTACGGTTGATGTCGGCGATGTCGCGGGCAGAACGCTGGCGGATGTCCGCACTCAAATGACAAACGCGAAAGCCGATGATTTCCGAACGCCCGCCCAAGCCGCCGGCTGGGTTTTGAATTCCAAAATGACGGCGAATTATGAAGAAGCCTTAAAATGGGCTGACGCTTCGATCAAAGTGCGCGAAACTTTCGGCAATCTCAATATCAAAGCGCGGCTATTAGGCGGCTTGAACAGAAAAGCCGAAGCGATTACGACCGCTGAAAAAGCCATTCAGGTCGGCAAAGCCGCGACACCGGCGGCGGATACGTCCGATTTGGAAAAAACGGTTGCCGAATGGAAATCCTCCAAGTAAATTTGCCTCGTCTTGATAAATCAAGCTGAAAAAGCGGAACGGCGGCGATTTTGATTTCGCCGCCGTTCCGCTTTTTCGGCGACTGTTCACCCGCCAAAAACTTTACACCGCATCAAATCTCTGCTACAAGTTTACTGCTGTATTTAAAACACGAACCGTGTCTTGAATTTGTCATCAGTCGTTTAAGTTCAAAGAAAATTTCTATTAAATCAGGTAGGTTTGAAACTCGGATGGGAACACGCCGTTCGATTTTCGAATGTATTTAATCACTCTTTTCAAACGCTATATTTGTCAGAAGTCGGCGTTATCAATCAAGTTATGATCGCCGAAAACTTCTCGTCCAAAAATCTAAATTCAAAAATGGAGCAGTCAAATGAAAAAAAATCCTTTAATTTCAGACAATAACCCATCAGAAAAAGCGGACAGCAAAGACGAAACCGTAACCAATCGGCGCGGCTTTTTGGGCAAATTCGGCAAGGCGGCAATCGTTGGCGCTTCTCTCGGCGCGGTCGGGGCGAAACCGTTTCTCGGCGGTAAATCCTCGGAAGCCGCCGCCCAGAACGCCAACGGTTTTGAAACGACCAGAGCGCAGAAAGCCTACCGGTGGCGGTCGAACGCGGCGGCGGAGAGCTTCAACGCGACTTTGCGAAACATCAAACATCCGAGCAACGGCGACGAATCGGCGTATCCGAACCGCATCGGCAATTATTCAAAAGGCTTGCCGCACGATTCCAGCGGCGAAGTTCTCCCGACGGCTTACGACCAACTTTTGCGAGCCGTCAGAACGGGCAGTCCCGCCGACTTCGAGCAAATCCCGATGGGCGGCACACGGAAACTGACCAGTCCGCAGTCGGGATTGGCTTTCGATTTGGAAGGCGGCGACGGACAGAGTTTCGTTATTGCGCCCGCGCCCGCCTTTGCCACCCGCGAGATCGCCGCCGAAATCGCCGAGAATTACTGGATGGCTCTGCTGCGCGACGCGGCGTTTACCGATTACGCGGATAATCCGATTGCCAATGCCGCCGCCGCCGATCTGACTTTGTTCGGCGATGATTTAAAAGCTCCGAAAAATGAGAACGGACAGGTTGCGCCGAATCTTCTGTTTCGCGGTTTGGCAGCCGGCAACACGGTCGGACCGTGGATGTCGCAGTTCTGGTATCTGCCGTGTTTTTTCGGCGCGAACGAAGTGAACCAAAAAATCCGCACGGTGCGCGGAATCGGTAATGGCGGGCAGGATTATATGACGGACTTCAACACCTGGCTGGCGGTTCAGAACGGGTTTAATCCGGCGCAGGGCGACAACTTTGATCCGACTTTCAGATATATGCGAAACGGGCGCGACCTCGGTCAATGGGTTCACGTGGATGTTTTGTTTCAGGGTTATTTTCAGGCGTTTCTGGTAATTAAAGGATTGAATGTAGCTTACGACAACGGCAACCCTTACAACAGTTCCAATAACCAAGCCGGTTTCGCCACGTTCGGCGCACCGCACGCCGCCACGCTTTTGTGCGAGGTGGCGACCCGCGCTCTGAAAGCCGTCCGGTATCAAAAATGGATCGTTCACCGCCGTCTGCGCCCGGAAGTTTATGCGGCGCGGGTGCATCGTGCGCTTTATGCGGGAGCCGATTATCCGGTGCATTCGGAAATCTTGAATTCCCTGAGCAGTTCGAGCAGGCTCGGCGGCTATCTGACTTCCGGCAACGCGCTTCTTTCGCAGGCGTTTCCCGAAGGTTCGCCGACGCATCCGGCTTACGGCGCGGGACACGCGACGGTGGCGGGCGCGTGCGTGACGATTTTGAAGGCGTGGTTCAACGAAGCGGCGGTGATTCCGAATCCGGTCGTGCCGGACGCTTCGGGAACGGCACTCGTGCCGTATAACGGCGCGGAAAATCTGACCGTCGGCGGCGAACTCAATAAAATCGCCGCCAACGTCGCCAACGGTCGCAACATCGCGGGCGTTCACTGGCGTTCGGATGCCAACGCTTCGCTCAAACTCGGCGAATCAATCGCCATCAGCATTATGCGCGAGCAAAAATCCTGTTACAACGAAGTTTTCAACGGTTTCAGCTTGACGAAATTTGACGGCACGACAATCACGGTTTAAGTTCCGCCGCAAAAAAAGAGACGAAAGCAAATTAACGCTTTCGTCTCTTTTTTTGGGTGAGGCAGAGGTCTTTTTTTACAAAATGAAGTGAGGATGAGGCGACTAAACCCAAAAATGTTAATTCAATTTTTTATTTTCGCCATTCGTTCGTATAATAAAGCGATTTGCCGCTGATTTAATTAAGTTGCGGAACTTGTAACTCCGCTTCCACAATATAATGATTTTTTCCTGCGATTGCTTACAGAAAAAATAGGATTTTTTTATAAAAATCGTAATTATTTTTCTTTTGTCATAAATCGTTCGTAAATTTGACCGTAGAGATTCGCATATTTGATGAAAAAACAATTTACGCTGACGCAGGAGGATTTCGAGGCTTTGCTCGGATGGTTTTCCGAGAACCGTGCCGAGGCGGGCAGACAATACGAATTGATTCGGGACGGTTTAGTCAGATTTTTTCGTTTTCGCGGCTGTGCCGATCCGAACGCGCTCGCCGACGAAACCATTAACCGCGCCGCCGCCAAAATCTCTACTTTCGACGATTCCAAAAACATCAAACCGCTCACGTATTTTTACGGCTTCGCTTCAAATGTTTTTTTCGAGTATTCGAGAACGGTTAGAAATCGGGAACTTTCTTTGGATTCGGATGATTTGTCGTCCGCCCGCAATCTTCGGGCGGAAACCGCTGCGACGAACCTCGCAGGCGACTGTCTGGAAAATTGTCTGCTGAAACTGCCGCGTGAAGAAAGCGCACTGGTGATCGAGTATTACGGAAAAGACAAAAGCGAAAAATTCGAGGAGCGGAGAAAGCTGGCGGACGCGCTGAACTTGAAAATGCCCGCCCTGCACACCAGAGTTTTTCGCATCCGCAATATGTTGCGCGAATGCGTCGAAAATTGCGTGAAGAAAAAAAGTTTGTAAGGAATCGAAGGGTTTTTACATTACTATTGAGAGCTTTTTTATGCAAAGTAACGAGGAAGTAAACATTGTTAATCTGAAACGGTATCTGCTGGGCAGTTTGCCGCCGCCGGAAACCGAAGCGATTGACTTACAGATCATCGCCGACGGTTCGGAGGAACAGTTTCTCTGGGCGGAAAGCGAGTTGATGGAAGATTATCTGGACGATGCGCTTTCGCCGTCAGACATCAAGCTCTTTGAAGAAAACTTTCTCGTTTCCCTCGAACGCGCCGCCCAACTCAAACAGATTTCCCTGATGAGAAGCTATGCGCGAACCGCCGCGACTAAAGCATCGCCGATTGTCGCCGTTGCCGAACCGCCGCCGAAGAATCTGCTCGAAAAACTAAAAATTTTTGGCTCGCTGAATTGGCGACCGACGACTGCCGTTCTCGCGCTGCTGATCGTCGGTTTATTCGCCGTTTTCTATTTTACGGCAAGCAGTCGAACGAATTCGGAGAAAGAATTTGCCGCGATCAATCAGAAAGATTTGAGCGACCTGAACGAACTCAAACCGCTCACTAATCTGAGTTTAATGGTCGGCGTTTACCGAAATTCCGGCGACGTTCAAAAGTTGACGCAAACTGCGCTCACCGAAAAAGTGCTGTTCCGGCTGGCTCTGCCGTCTCGATTTAACGCGCCGGAAAAATTCAAAGCCGAACTCATAACCGGCGGCAAAGTCGCGTTCACGATTGACGATCTGCCGTTCTACAACAACCCTTACGGGCAGGAACTTCGCCTTCTGCTGCCGGCGGCGGCGTTAAAAAAAGGAGCGCATCAAATCAAACTGACGCGGGAGACGGGAGACGAATCAGCTTTTGTCTTTAATTTTGCGGTTGAGTAGATTGAAGCGGCGAAAAGCGAGCAACGTCAGCAGCGCGAAGGGGAAAATCAGCAGTCCGTAAATTCGGTAATCAAAACTCTTTAAAATGCGCGGCACGTTCTGAAAATCGCCCTCGACGGTGAATGCCGCCCAATAAAACGGCGATTGATACTGCGGATTCCGCCGCATTTTGATTTGCGCTTTCCGCAACGCCTCGGCGGTCGTCGCTGTCC
>JAYVGL010000178.1:0-7728 GCA_043772175.1 Pyrinomonadaceae bacterium
AAAGCGGAGATTGACGTTTTCCAAAATCAATTTCCGCTTCCAAACTTTCTAACCGAATCAAACTATCGAATGCTTATAATATCTCGACTAGTCCGCATAGGTTTTGCGGTCGGTTATTTTCCAACTCATATTCGCAAAGGCATTACGATATATTTGTAATCGTAATTTTTATCGCCGGCGATATTTAACTGCGTCTGCGCGTTGCCGTCTTTAAATTCAAAAGCGATTCGCAGACGGTTGCCGCTTTCCTTGACGCGCACCGTTTCACCCTCGGTTTCCTGCTCGGTGATCTCACCAGCCTCCGTTTCGCCGGAGCCGACGACGTTCAAAAATTCTTGCAGGTATTGTGAGTTAAATCCGACTTGAACTTCCTCGCCCGAATACTCGGCGGCGACTTTCTCGTTGGCTTCGCCTTCTTCGGACGACTGCGCTCCGATTTCGATTTCGTTCGGGCGAATCGTCATTTTTACCGAGCGTGTGCGCTCGTCCGCCATCAAACTGACGCGGCGAATCGCGGTTTTCATTTCTTCTGCGTCGAACGTCGCCCGTTTGTCGTTGTCTTTCGGAATCACCATTTCGTAATTCGGAAAATTTCCTGAAAGTTTGCGCGTAATCAGCAGTCTGCCGTTCACTTCAAAATAAATGTGGTTGGCATCTTCGCCGAAGCTGACATCGCCTTTGGCATCGCGGGAAATTTTCACGAGTTCCATCAAAGCCTTTTTCGGAATTAGCGCGTCCATCGAATCGTTTGCCGAAGCTCCGTTCAGTTTTCTTTCGATGAATGCGAGCCGATGTCCGTCGGTCGTCACCATTCGCGCTGCGTTGCCGTCAATCATAAATTTCGCGCCGGAAAGCGTAAAGCGCGATTGTTCGCTGGTAATGGCAAACGCAGTATTTTGAATAAAATGGTTGAAAATATCGGCGGACAGCTTCATCGGTGCGCTTTTGAAGTTGGGAACTTCGGGAAACGTCTCGCGGCTGACACCGGCGAGTCGGAAGTTAGACTTACCGCTGTTCAGTTTCACCCATTCGTTTTCCTCTTTTTTGAAATGCACGTCGCCGCCGTCCAGAAGCCTCACGATGTCGAAAAGTTTCCGCGCCTGGATGCACATCGCTCCTGACTGTTTAATCTCGGCAGAAGCCTCGCAGCGAATCGTAACGTCTAAGTCAGTTCCGACAATGCGGATCGTATTTTCGCCGACCGATTCGATTAAGATGTTCGACAAAACGGGAATCGTGCTTTTCTTTTCGACGATGCCCTGCACGAATCCGAGTTCGTCTTTTAAAACGCTTTGCTTGATAACAAATTCCATACTCTCTCAACTCCTAAAATTCTCTCTATTATATCTAAAGTTTCACTTTTAACGACCGTCGCTTTTTACTATTTCTATTAATTTAAAAACTATATATTTATCTAGTAGTAGTAGTAGAGCCTGTGGAAAAGTGGAAAACCGACTTTATTGTTCTGAACATTGATTTTATAATTCCACAGGCTTTGTGGAAAACTTGTGGAAAACTACTTAACCTGTGGAAAACTCTGACGGTAACAGGGCTTTCCTACATTTCCACAGGCTGAAAAACTCCCGAACTGTGGAAATGTGGAAAAAATTTGTTTAAATGCCCATATTTAATATACTAACCAAACCGCCTGACTTAAAATGCTGTGGAAAACTTTTGTTGAAAATTTTCTCAAATAATTTGTAACTAACTGCAAAGATTGTCTATAAGTTCGCTGACTACCCTGTGGAAATTTCTGTCTTCCTTAATAACCGTATCAATCTTGTCAACAGAATGCATCACGGTCGTATGATGCTTGCCGCCATATTCGCGCCCGATCTCCGGGAAACTATGTTTGGTCAATCTTTTGCATAAATACATCGCCACCTGTCGCGGGACGGCGATTTGCCGCGAATTATTTTTTGATTTCAATTCTTCGACCGACAATTTGTAATGCGCTGCGACCGTACGAGCGATACGTTCGAGCGACAAACCTTCCGGCTGTTCGCTATCAATCAAATTTTTGAGCGCATCCTGCGCCAGCATTTTGGAAATCGGCAAACCTCTTAAAGAAGAAATCGCCACCAGGCGAACTAATGAACCTTCAAGTTCGCGGATGTTGCTTTTCACTTTACCAGCGATATAAAACGCGATTTCGTCCGGCAGCGTTACGCCGTCCATATCGGCTTTGCGTTTTAAAATCGCTACTTTCGTTTCTAAATCGGGCGGTTCGATGTCGGCGATCAGACCCCATTCAAAGCGTGAATGCAGACGTTCTTCCAAAGTCGGAATCTCACGCGGCGGGCAATCCGAAGTGATGACGATTTGCTTTTGATCGTTGTGCAGCGCGTTAAATGTGTGAAAAAATTCTTCCTGGGTGCGTTCTTTGCCCGCCATAAATTGCACGTCGTCCATTAAAAGAACGTCAATCGAGCGATATTTGTCTCGGAAAGTCTGCGTTTTGTCGTAACGAATCGCGTTAATTAATTCGTTCATAAATTTTTCGGCGGAGATGTATGCGACGCGCAGATGACGATTTCTTTCTTTGATCGCGTGTCCGGCGGCGTGCATCAGGTGAGTTTTCCCCAAGCCGACACCGCCGTAGATATACATCGGGTTGTAAGTTTTGCCCGGCGATTCGGCGACGGCGAGCGCGGCGGCGTGGGCGAATTGATTGCAGGAACCGACGACGAATTTCTCGAACGTATATTTGACGTTCAGAGAGTTTTCAATCGGTTCGATGTCCACGAAATTGGTCGAATTATTTCGCAGCGGAATTTCCGTTTTCGGTTTCTCGACGTAATTGAAATTGTTCATCTGGCGGTTGACGTTCGGCGGATTAAAACTTTTCGTTTGTTTTTCAAAGAAAAATTCCGCGTCGTCGTCCTCTTCCGAATAGCCTTCCTCGTTCATCTCCGACGGCACGATGTCCCAATCCAAACTATAATTCGGCAGATTTAATTCCCGCAGAGTCTGTATGATGACTTCCGTGTAGTAACTGCTGATCCAATCTTTATTAACTTGACTGGCGCGAAGGCGGAGAATTTTGTCGTTTTCGTCACAGCTTTCAAACTGAATCGGGCGAAACCACGCATCGAAGATTTGTTTGTTCAAACGTTTTTCTACCGATTGTAAAATGTTGTTCCAAACATTTTTCTCTTCCGTTCTGTTTTCCATCAAATTGTCCATATTTTTCTCCGCGCTCTTTTGTTAAGTCTTTAAGAAAACTTTTAAGCAGAACGTCTTTTTCCGAATACTTCAAGGCGGCTTCCAAACCGCTTCGTCCGAACTCCGCAACCCTTTATGATTTGGCGGCTTTCCGGCTTTCTGTCGAAGTTTTCCACAATGTTTTCCACAGGCTTGTGGAAGGTTGCTTAATTGTTAATGTAAAACTTTAACTCTAATGTTTTCAATAATTTACGAGAATTTCTTTATCGGAAACGGCTCACAGATTAACAAATAAAACGTCCGATTGCAAGGAGAAATCCACAGGCTGGCGAAAATAACTTCGCCGCCGGATAAACGCTTTTTTTAACAACGACTTGGCAGGATTTGCGGCTGTGCTAAACTTATAAAAACCCGTTCCAAAAAGAAAATATCCGTCAAATGGAAAAGAAAAAGCAAAATAAGTCGAGGATGAAAACTTTGAAAGAAGCCGAAAAAGAAACCGCTGCCGCAGAAAACAATGCTTCATCGAGCGATAATCTGGCGAAGCAAATCGAAACCGCCGCCGCCGGTCTGGTTTATATGAGCGAGACCGACGCGAAAATCACGCCGTATATCGGTTGGGCGACCAAAACCAACACGACCGCCGAAATTCTTAAACAAGCGGGCGAACCGGCGGATGCAGCGATTGAAGAGAAAGATTTTAATGCTTTTTTTGCGCATCTGACGGAGATTCAGGATTGGTTCGGCGACGATGAAAAAGAAACCGCGCAGAAATTCGTTCGGCTGAAGGAAGTTTTGGAAAACAATCTGCGGGAACTAAAAGTCTATAAAATCGGCAAAATCGAATTAAATATTTACGCGGTCGGTTTGGACGAGAACGACAAACTGTTAGGAATCAAAACGAAAGCCGTCGAGACTTAAAATCTATTTCGGGAAGAAAAGCCGAACAAACCGTCAGACCGAAAAACAAAGCGGGATTCAAAACTACAAATTGCCCGGCAGAAAATCTCTCGTAAATCGCAAACGACGAAAGAAAATTTCAGTTTCAACTTATTCTCAGCGAAGCCAGCCGGAAAGGTAATGTTGAAAGAAAAACTGCGCGACTCCCAAACTGAAACCGAAACCCGCGCCGAAAAGTTCGATGGTTCGCAAGTGTTCTTTGGCGATAGAAAGCACGAGGGCTTCGAGTTTCTCCACCGGATAATGATTGATTTTTTCGCGGACGACACCGCCGATGTCGAACTCTTTGATGGCGACGGGCAATTTTTCACGCGCCGCGCTGATGATCGTTTCGGTGATATTCGCGCCCGCGCTTTCGATTTGTGCTTCGGAAATATGATCGGACAGTTTACCGATTGGCGCGGACAAAAGGCGGTCAATTTGTTTGACCAAAACGCGGTTGATGATGTGTCCGGTTTCGTCTTTCTGTAAAATTCCCAGCAAGCCGTTTGCCAGTAGTTTCTTGAGTTTTTCTTCGGATTCCGGGTGAATCGTCTGCAAAATCGCGTCCATACTGTGCGGGCGAATTTTTTGCAGAGTGTCGGTCAAATATGCGGAAATCGAATGCCGCATTTCTTCGCCCTGCACGACGGAAAGAACGGCTTTCGTGATTTGCGCTTTTAGTCTTTCAAGCTGTGCGGGCGCGATTTTGCCGAGAAGTTCGGGAATCGGACGCGCCGCCGCATTGTTGATCGCCGTGTCGAGAAAGCTGCGTGCTTCCTGCGCGAAAAAGTCGCCGCGCAAAGTTTCTTCGATCCGTTTCGGCAGCGATTCGTTAACCAAATCGTCAACTTCTCCGATTAAATTATCACGCGAGACGAAGATTTTTTTGAAGAACGCCAAGTTTTCGTAATAATCGTGAACCTCCTTTTTTATTAACGCGCCGATTTGATGGCGCGTTCGTTCGGACGTGGCGATTTCGGCGAGCTGGTGGATGATCGGCTCGATTTGCTCGTTCGATTTTTCCTTCAAAAGTTCAATCGTATCGGACGTAAACATTTCGCCCAGAGTCAGCTTCGTATTCGCCAAATCGTCAACGCCTCTGCCGATAAAATCTCTGATTTTCTGCTCTAAAACAGGTTGTTTGACGATGCTGCCGATGCGCGTTTCGAGAAACCCCAGAACCTGATCAAACTGCTTTTCCTCAACGACTTCGGAAACTCTTTTCGATAAAAACTCATCCACGCGCCGCTCGACGAAACCGTTGATCGAGCCGACGGTTTCCTCATTTTTCAAAACATCTTTGATATGTTCGGTAACTTTGAACTGCATTGACACGATGGCATCCAAAATCGGTTCACGAATTCCCGACGGCAAGGCTTCGACCAGCGACGGATAGCTTTGCGAAGTCAACTCTTTCGTGTAGGAATCAACGACGCTCTGAATTTTTTTTCGCAAAAATTCCTTGCCGAAAAGTTCCTCGACAATCGTCTCCTGCGAAACCAGTTCTTCGCCGACCGCTTTCCCGATGGCGTTCGCCAATTTATCGCGGTGGCGCGGAATCATTCCCTGCGGAAAAACGGTTAAACCCAGTAATTTCACCGGATTGCGCGGTCGAAAAAGCATCCGCACCGCCAGCCACGCGCCGACGTAGCCGTGAACCGTAGCGAAAATTACCAATGCAAAAAAATCAACGAGCGTTCTGTAATCTATATTCACTTTTACTTTCCCCCAATACGCAGCCGTTATTAAAATGCCGAAAAATTATCTGAAAACTATTTTTGCCCGTGAAACACACGAAAGGCACGAAAAATTAAAACAAAATAAACTTTCGCCGCTTTTTTCGTCCTTTTCGTGTGTTTCACGGGCAAAAATAGTTTCTAACTCGTCTCTAAAAAACCTGAAAGCCTTTCGATTTATGACAAAATTCGGCGAAATCCCGCAAAGTGTTATAGTTCGCCGAATAATTTTTCCATTGTTCGTCGCCGTCTTTGTGTAAAGTTCCGTCGTCCGGCGTGTCGGTGATGCTCAGGTCGGCGAAAATGCGTTTGTTCGGCTCTAATTTCGGCAGAACTTCCTTTTCGATGCGCTCGCCGATGCTGTGCGCTTCCTCGATGGAAAACCTCGCGCCGGTGGCGTTATTGCTCATCTGGCGCAGCTTGCCTTCGTCCACGATGTCGAAACTTTTAATAATTTCCAGTATCGGTTTCCAATTCCAGACGTTCGCACGAAAATCGAAACCCTCCGAACCCAAATCCATCAAAGTAAAACTCATATAATTTTCTCCCTCGAAAATGCTATACGCTAAACGCAACGCGCGTCAATAAAAAATCTCTGATAAAACTCGCCGAAAAATTTGCAAATCGCGCAAAAACGGTTCTGCGAACTTTATACTTCGGACTTCTGACTTTAAACTTTCGTTCTATGAGCCAATCAATTTCCTATTCGGACGCGGGCGTTTCCATAGATAACGCGAACCTCGCGCTCGACAAAATCAGAACCTACGCCAAATCAACATTTAACGCGCAGACCTTAACCGAGATCGGCAGTTTCGGCGGAATGTTCTCCGCGATGTTTCCCGAAATGCGTGAACCGATTTTGGTCGCGTCCGCTGATGGTGTCGGCACGAAACTGAAAATCGCGTTTGAAACCGGAATTCACCGAACCATCGGGCAGGATTTGGTCAACCACTGCACGAACGATATTCTGGTGCAGGGCGCGAAACCTTTATTTTTTCTCGATTATTTTGCGACCGGCAAATTAAAACCGGAAATTACCGTTTCTGTCGTCGAAGGAATTTCCATCGCCTGCAAGGAAAATTCGTGCGTCCTGCTCGGCGGCGAAACGGCGGAAATGCCCGGATTTTACGCGGACGGCGAATATGATTTAGCCGGTTTTATCGTCGGTGTCGTGGACAAATCAAAAGTCATTGACGGCAAAAACATCAAGGCGGGCGATGTCGTTTTGGGCTTGCCGTCAAGCGGTTTGCAGACGAACGGCTATTCGCTGGCGCGGAAATTATTTTTTGAAATCGGCGGCTGCAAAGTTGATTCGCACCTTGAGGAATTGGGCGAAACCGTCGGCAACGCGCTGTTAAAGACGCACACGAGTTTTTTGAGACCGCTGGAAAAACTTTTAGATTCAGGAAAACTCAAAGGTCTCGCGCACATCACCGGCGGCGGCTTTCTCGAAAACATTCCGCGCATTCTGCCCGCAAATGTTTCAGTCGAAATAAAACGCGGAACGTGGCACGAGCCGCCTGTTTTCGGCGTAATGCAGAAACTCGGCAGCGTCGCGGACGCGGAAATGTTTCGCACATTTAATATGGGAATCGGAATGATAATAATTTGCGCGGAAGAAGATAAAGAACTTGTGCGGAATAATTCGGGCGAATGTTTTGAAATCGGGCGCGTAACTGAGGGAAATAAAGAAGCTAAAATTTTGAGGTGATAACTTTATGTATTTTGGAAGCAGACTATTTGCATTTTCGATTCTCACATTATTTTGTGCTTGCAGTTCGGCAAACCTGCAAACGCAAAACGAGATTGTTCAAGACAATCAAGCGGTCAAAAAAATTGAGAGTAATCAAGAAGAAAAATTGACTGAGTTATTGAATCTCAAAGG
>JAYVGL010000179.1:0-3335 GCA_043772175.1 Pyrinomonadaceae bacterium
TTGCATCGAGTGGCATTTTCTTTTAATTTTCCCCTTCAAAATTTCACCCTTCGTTCAGAGTTCACGCTTCAGTTTAATGCGCCGAAATTCTTTCCAATCTTTCCATCCGTCGTTCCAACATTTTTTTCACTTCGTAATCGGACGGCAGAGTTTTCGGCGAATTTTTCTCGCCCGATTTCACATCCGCCGGCTGACTATTATTCGCCGGTGTTTGCGGCATTACTTCAAATTCGTTGATGACGACCGCCATAAATTTTTCGCTCCCGTTTAGATTTATCCCAAAACGCCTTTTAATTCGTTCATATCGAGAAATTGACCGGGCTGTAATCGGCGCGGATTCTCGATGCCGTTGGCGGCGGCGATTGCCTGCCAATTGACTGTTTTCCCCTGACTCGCCGCCAACGCCTGCACGGTCGAACCCGACGGCGCGGCGGTCAGCGGGCGCGTTCCCGGCAAAGGCATTTTCGACGACGCATCGGCGGCAAATTTATACTGGTCAATCTTTTGCTGCGTCAGATTGATCGTCATACTCGCCCGCAAAGGAATACCTTCGGCGGAAAAAAATTCCAGCGATTCTTCGAGCGACTCCATCAAACCGTCGAACTGAAACGAACCCCAAATAAAGCGAACGGCGGGCGGCAGAAACTTTTTTGCATCCTTCGCGTCAGGTTTCGGCGTAATAAAATAGGTGATTTTTTCAGTTAGTTTTCGCACGTCGTTGACGGCTTCGCCTTCCTGCGGCGCGTTGACATCGAACCACAACTGCAGCGCGAGTTTGGTCGTTCCCGCGCCGACAAATTGCTGCGCCGGTGTGCCGCGCTGGTCGCCCGCGCCCTGCGGCGTTTGAATCTGGTTGGCGAAACCGACCTTCAGCGTTTCCGGGTTAAACTGCACTTTGACGTTGTGTTCCGGGTTCGTTTCGTTTTTATATTCCGCGTCCAATTGCCGGAGTTCGGCTTTGGCTAATTTGACAGAGACAGGCATTTTCGGTTCACCTCAATTTTCAGTTTTCAGCGTCAGCGATTCATACGCCAACTGCAATTCTTCAATCGCTACGCCACCCGCCGAAGCGTTCAACGGCGGAGCTTTTAATTTGACGGGCAAACATCTGGACAAAAGAAATTTCGCCCGCACTTTTTTGTCCGGCGAAAAAACGACGACTTCCGCGTCCGCCCGCGTTTCGGGATTGGTCTGCACCAGTTCGATCCATTTCCACAAATCGAAGGTTTCGGTCATTCCGCGTTTCAACGTCAGCGAAGCGTAATTCATCGCGCCCGTCAGCCGAATCTGCTTGCCGTTGTTGCCGCCTTCGCGGATGGTTTTGACATCCATCGTCATCTCCAAACCGTCGCACTCGGCAAAAGCCGCGTCGCAAATCTGCATCGCCACGCCTTCGACTTTTATCTCGACGGCAAAATTAAACGCCATAAACGGGAAATTTACTTTTTCGTTGGTCGGCGGATTTGCCATTTTTATTGTTCCTCAAAAGATTTCGGTCACGCTGCTGCGTCCGCCGGTTTGAATCAAACGAACGCTGACGAATTTCAAAGGCAAAGACGGCGCGACGCGCAGTTCGACGATAAAAAGTCCCTGCTCGATTGATTGAAAATTGTTGACCGATTCGTCAACGACAACCTGATACGACGTGTTCGGAGTCGTCCCGGCGAACGCGCCGCGCACGAACATCAAATCTAAAAGCGATGCAAAACCGCGCTGAACCTGTCGGCGAAAGCGTTCGTCATTCGGCTCGAAAACATATTCCGCGCCGTGTTTTAACGCCAGCCTTCGCAATAAACTCAAAAGTCGGCGGACGTTGATCGGGCGCAAATCGGCATCGTCGCTCAAAGTGTCGGAATCTAGAACGAGAAATCCGTTCGGCTCGTGGCGGACGAGATTGATCGAATTATCCTGAAAATCTAAAAAACTCGTCTGTCCGAAGTTCGCCGCCAAACCTAAAACGCCCTGAAGCGGTTCGTTCGCCGGAGCGATCCACGCGCCGCGTTTCGTCGCCCGGTTTGCCATCACGCCCGCGACGCTTCCCGAAGGCGGAATGTTTCGCACCGTTTCAAAACCGTCTTCGCGCGTCAGAAGCCACGGGTGATAAACCGCACCGAAACTCAAAGCCTTTAATTCGTCCGCGCTGAGCGGTTCGACTGTTGAAATTGCGGCGGTCAAACCTTTCGGAGTTTTGAGCGTCGTAATGTGCCGGACGGCTTCGTCGCGGTCGTAAAATTCGGGCAAATCGAGAACAGCGAACAAATCGCCGCGAGCCGCGCACATTCGCAACAAAGAACGCTGAACTGCTAACAAAACGTCCGCATCATATTCGCTTTTTGAATTAGAAACCCAATTTTCCAAAGCCGGGACTTTGACCGCCAGACCGTCCGACCAATCGCTGATGTAACTTTTAATTTCAGCGCGAACGCGATAATAAAAAATTCCCGCGCCGCGTTTTCTCGCTGTGAACTCCGTATCCTCACCGCTGTAAATTTCCTGCGGAAACGGAAAGTTCGGTGTCGCCGATTCTTCCAGCACGAATCGTAAAACTTCGCCTTTTTCGATTTGCGGCGAAGCGATTATTTCCGCCGAATCCCAAAAAAGTGTGAATTTTTCCGCCGAAATCTCGCCTTCGACGCGCAGATTTTTCGGACGTTTGACGACTCGCGTTGTGCAGTCTAAAAAATTTCCCCAAAGCGGTTCGCTGACGCGCTCGACTTTCGGGTTTCGGCAATCCTCAAAACGCCGCCATTCGGGGCGCAGCGGCGGCGAAAACTGCGGCGGCGAAACGATTTCCCGTTCGTCCGATTCTCGATGCCAACCCATCTGCGCCGCGTCCGGCACGGCGATAATCGTCACTTCTTCCAGTGAATAATTCGCGTGAACCGGAGCGGTCGGTGAACTTTCCGCCGCCTGATTAATCGTTGTTTCCGGCGCGAGTGCCGCGTGAATTCCCCGCAACGGACGCGGGCGCGAACTCAAATAGCGAACGAACTCGGCATCGTTCAAGAGATTGTTTAAGCCGACGTTTTGTAATTTATCGTCGAGAAAAAGCGCGGCATCGAACTCTTCCAAACCGTCGCGCTGAAGTTTCGTTCCGAGCAAATACACGCGGTCGAGGTAGTTTTCCGGCAGAGTCGTCGGAAAAAGCGGGAAATAAAAATCGTCGCGGTTTTCATTTCCGGCAAGCGGAAAATTTGCCGCGTCGTTTTCCCGCGTCCACGAAGCGATTGGCGGAAAGTTTTCATCTTCGCTCAAACGATATAAATTATCATCGGTCGGCAAATCGCCCCAAAAGCGTTCGTGTCGGGAACTAAAAGCCAGATCGCTCAATTTGA
>JAYVGL010000180.1:0-4471 GCA_043772175.1 Pyrinomonadaceae bacterium
TGTTCGAGCAACTCGAATTGCGGATCGGTTAAATCAGTGGTGTAAGCCATCGTTAGAGTAAAAATGATTTCCCGTTAAACTGCAAACAGGTTCTATAGCACTCGGCGGAGTTTTCTGAACAGGCACTTCAGGTTCTTTCGGTTGGTATAGTAGATAATTTGTGAATTCGTGAGTTATGTGAGAGGGATAACCGCACGCTTGATTCAGTCTTGCACCCCAATAAGCGGAAGCTGCCGAGCCTTTGTCTGCCGACTGTCCTAAATCCGGTTTTTCACTTCCAGCCAAATTAGCGGCGGCAATTGCATAATCAGTATCACCTGCCACCGCCC
Organism: Pyrinomonadaceae bacterium; assembly: GCA_043772175.1. Lineage (GTDB taxonomy): Bacteria > Acidobacteriota > Blastocatellia > Pyrinomonadales > Pyrinomonadaceae. Next base: position 330 of record JAYVGL010000180.1, read on the forward strand.
AAATAGTTCCCTTGATGCGTCCTTTAACGGCGACGTGCATCAGCTCGTGAATCGTCGTCATTCCGCCTTTATACGGGTCAACCAAATAGCGAAGCAGCGATTCGTAACGCGGGACGGCTTTCTGTTCTTCCGGTAATTTCGATTGTTCATAAGTCAGATCGCCGGAAAAAGCCAGATAGATTTCCGCAAAGCCTCTGCCGCCGACCCAATCCCAACTGTTGCTGGCACTCGACGCGCTGCTGCTTTTCCGGTAAATTCAGATTCCGCCATTCAAAGGATCGTCGCCGCGCACTTCAAAAACTTTCGTGAACAAATCCAGAATGTTGGTCGAAACGACTTTTCCACCAGTGTTGAATGCTACTCTTTCAATCAAATCTTTGATGTAAGTTTTGCCGAGCGTCGTGTTGTTCAAGCCTTTCGTGACCGAACCTTTCAAAGTCATCACTTCGTTATAGTTTAACCGGCGTTTAGCTTCACCATTTGTGATTTTTGTATCATCGAAACGACGACGGGTGCGTAAAACAATCATTTTGAAACTCCTTTGGTTGAAACACTAAATTCAGATAATTTCGCATCTCAATTTTATTGACAATCAGGCATAAAGTCCAGAAAAATGCTGATGACCGACGCGGGACGTTCGACGACTTCGCCCGCCGCGATTTGATTGGCTAAATTGTCGGGCAGGATTTTTATTTTGTTCATTGGCGGCGGTTTGAAAGTTTATTTTTAGTCAGAAGTTTATTATCGCAAGAGTTTGACAAATGTAAAGAAACTGCCAAAATTCAATTGGCGAAAATATCTTTCGACTAAATTCTTAAACACTTTACTTCGTTTTACGAACTGCTGATAACCGGTCGGTATTGGGCGCAGAGGTGCAAAAATGTTTTGTGCCGTTTGTCGTTTTCCCAATTGCTGCAACAACTATTGCCGATAGAGATAACGACGTTTCCCGAAAAATTAAAAAACTTACGGGCGATGACCTTTTTTATCCGCTATTCTCGTTTAGATCAATAGAGAACAAAGTCGGGCGGCGAATCGCTTGCAGCGAGTGCGGCGACGGTCAGAAAAAAGCCCGTGTTTTTGCGCTCGGTGTGGAAGAAAACCAAACTACCCTAAAATTTAACAATATGAAAACCAAATTTACGAAACTCAACTTTGCCCTTGCCGGGCTGACTTTTGCGGTCGTCGCGGCGGCTGCACTGATCTTTATCGGCAGTCCGACTTTAGCCGGATTTACGCCGAACGCTTCGGAAAATCTGTGGAACGAGATTTCCGACGCGCCTTTGCGCGACAACGGTTTACAGCGTCAAATCGTGCCGCGTGTTTATAAAACTTTCCGGCTCGACACCAACGGTTTGGAGCGCGTTTTAGCTGACGCGCCGCTGGAATTTACGAGCGCGGCGCGAAGCACCGAAACGATTATCGCGCTGCCCTTGCCGAACGGCGGAATGGCGCGTTTTCGTCTGACCGAATCGCCGATTTTATCCCGCGCCGATGCCGCGAGCAATCCCGACATCAAAACTTTCAGCGCGCAGGGCATTGACGACCCGACGGCGACGGCGCGGCTCGATTATCTGGCGAGCGGCTTTCACGCCTACGTTTTGAGCGTCAACGGAACATATTTAATTGATCCGTATGCCGTCAACGACCGCGAGCATTACGTTGTTTACAACAAAAGCGATTACGGCACGGCGGAAGGCGAAGGATTTCATTGTAACCTCGATAAAAAACTGAGCGGCGATCAAGCGGAAGATAACCGCGCTCCGGCGGCGGCGGTCGTGCCGGTTAACGGCAGTGTCCTGAAAACTTATCGTTTGGCGGTCGCCGTAACAGGCGAATACACAAACTTTTTCCGGCAGGCGGGCGACACCGACGCGCAGGCGAAAACCCGCGCCCGCGACCAAATTATCATTACCGTTAACCGCTTGAATACGATTTACGAACGCGAGTTCGCCGTGCGGTTCACTTACGTCGTCAACACGAACGTGATTTTCACCGATCCGGCGACCGATCCTTACGCCAACGATGCCGGTGCGGGTGATTTGGCGGCGAATCAAAGAACTTTAGATCAATTCGTCGGCGATGCCAATTACGACATCGGGCATCTCTACGCGACGAGTCCGGGCGGCGTGGCGCGGGCGGGCGTTTGTGACATCGGCGGAACCAACGGTGTCGGCGGCAAAGGAAACGGTTTGACCGGCAGACCGTCGCCGGTCGGCGATGCGTTCACGGTTGATTATGTGGCGCACGAAATCGGGCATCAGTTTTCCGCCGATCATACTTATAATTACAGTCAGCCGGGCGGCGGCTGTTCGACCGGCGTGACCGGCAGCACTTACGAGCCGGGCAGCGGCGTGACGATTATGGGTTACGCGACGCTTTGCTCGCCGCGTGATCTGGCAAGCAGTTCGGTTGATAATTTTCACACGCGCAGTCTTGAGCAAATGCTGACCGACATTCAAAACGAAGCGGGCGACGGCGCGGGCAGATGCGCCATTCGAGTCAACACGGGCAACACGCCGCCGGTGGTCAACGCCGGAACCGACTACACGATTCCGCGCGATACGCCGTTCAGTCTGACCGCCGCCGGAACCGACGCGAACAGCGACGCGATCACTTATTCGTGGGAAGAATACGATCTCGGACCGCGCTCGACGACGGCTTCGGGCGACACCGACGACGACGGACAAGCGCGTCCGATTCTGCGCTCCTACGCGCCGACGACCAACCCGACGCGCACTTTTCCGAGTCTGCAATATATTTTGAACAACGCCAATCTGCCGCCGACGACTTATCAATGCGGCACGGAAACCTGCGTGACGGGCGAAGAATTGCCGTCAATGAACCGCACGATGAAGTTTCAAGTCGTGGCGCGTGATAATCGTGCGGGCGGCGGCGGAATTTCCGATGCCGGAATTCAAGTGGTCGTCAACGCGGCGGCGGGACCTTTTCTGATTACCGCGCCGAACACGAACATCACCTGGGCGGGCAATTCACAGCAAACCGTCGCCTGGAACGTGGCGAACACGACCGCCGCGCCGGTCAACGCCGCGAACGTCAGAATCTCGCTGTCAACCGACGGCGGGCAAACTTTCCCGACCGTGCTGGCGGCTTCGGTTCCGAACACGGGAACGGCGAACGTCACCGCACCGAACGTCTCGACGACGACGGCGCGAATCAAAGTGCAGGCGGTCGGCAATGTTTTCTTTGATATTTCAAATGCCAATTTTGCTATCAATGCGGTAACGGTCGCGGCTCGCGCGAAAGTTGCGGATTTCGACGGCGACGGAAAATCGGATGTTTCGGTTTTTCGCCCGTCAAACGGAACGTGGTATTTACTGCGCTCGCAACTCGGATTTACCGGAGTGCAATTCGGTAATAATACCGACAAAATCGCCCCGGCGGATTATGACGGCGACGGCAAAACCGACTTGGCGGTTTATCGAAGCGGTGTTTGGTATCTGCAACGCTCGCAAGCCGGATTTACCGGCATCGCGTTCGGCGCGGCAGATGATGTTCCGTCTCCGGCGGATTTCGACGGCGACGGGAAATCGGAAATCGCCGTTTTTCGACCGTCGAACGGAACCTGGTATGTTTTGAATCTAGTGAATAACCAGTTCAGCGCGGTGCAGTTCGGCGCAAACGGCGACAAACCGGTTGCCGCTGATTACGACGGCGACGGCAAGGCTGACCAAGCCGTATTCCGCCCATCAAACGGAACGTGGTATCTGCTTCGCTCGCAGCTTGGATTTACCGGAGTTCAGTTCGGCGCAACGGAAGATAAACCGGTCGTCGGCGATTATGACGGCGACGGCAAAGCCGACCAAGCTGTGTTCCGCCCGTCAAACGGAACGTGGTATCTGCTGCGCTCGCAACTCGGCTTTACCGGTGCGACATTCGGTTTGACAACCGATCTGCCCGCGCCCGGCGATTTCGACGGCGACGGCAAAACCGATCTCGCGGTTTTCCGTCCGTCGGCGGGAGCCTGGTATATTCAGCAGTCGCAGGCAGGCTTTACGGGAGTCGCCTTCGGTGCGTCCGAAGATAAGCCAATTACCAACGCTTTCGTGCGGTAGGCATCGGCAGCCGTCTTAAACGGAAAAGCGCGAACCGCGAAAATCTTTTCGCGGTACGCGCTTTTT
>JAYVGL010000181.1:0-12530 GCA_043772175.1 Pyrinomonadaceae bacterium
CCCATATCAACGTAGCCGTAAGCTCCGCCCGCCCGGTCGCCGTTGACATTTAAGCAAACGCCCGTCGCCTGTTCGCGGCACGTCCGGCAGCGTCCGCAGGCGACGTTGAACGGGACGGTGCAGATGTCGCCGATTTCCAGATATTCGACATCCGAACCTTTTTCGATGATTTCGCCCGTGATTTCGTGTCCGAGAACCAAACCGCTCGGCGCGGTCGTCCGCCCGCGAACCATATGTTGATCCGAGCCGCAAATATTCGTCGAGACGATTTTCAGAATCGCTCCGTGTTCGATTTTTTTCCCTTTTGGATTCTGCATCTTCGGGTAGGCGATTTTCTGCACTTCGACTTTTCCCGCTTCCAAATAAACGACTCCGCGATTTCCGTCCGCCATAAATTTTTCTCCCTTGTTTTTAGTATTTGATTTTCGGTTCGGGCGAAATAATTGCCGGTCGGCTGTTTTCACTTGGAAATCCGTTTTCGGCTGCCGTTGATTTTCATTTCGCTTTAGTAAAATGTAGCACTCCGTTTAATCTTTTCCAAACAAACTCAATTTGAGAATTTGCGCCGCCAAATCATTCGGCGGAAGTTCGACATCTTTTAACGGCAGCCGATATCTGTTGACGATTAGCAACGATTTGGTAAACTTATCATTCAAATCTCGAAGCCGGTTACTTCAAAAATTTCAATAACACAGAGGTCAAAAATATTTATATGAATTTCAGAAAATCACGCTTTCAAGCGTCAATTACGATTCTGCTCGTCAGTTTAATGCTTTTTGGGCAGACTCGCGCGCAGACGACTGCCACCGCTGCCAAAATTTCTGCGACGGAGAACGCGCTGGCGGAAAAAATCAGCGTTGAGACGATCAAAGATTTTACAATCGCGCTGTCCGCGCCGGAGATGCAGGGACGCGGCACGATGCAGGCAGGCGGCGAAAAGGCGGCGGCTTACATCGCCGACCGTTTTCAAAAATTGGGTCTGAAACCGCTCGGTGACAGGGGAACTTACCTGCAAAAAATTGATTTCAAGGAAACCGTCTTCGCGCCGGAAACCGCTTTCAAAATCGGCGACGAAACGCTGAAATTCGGCACTGATTACGCCATCGCACCGTTTTCCGCCGGAAACAAATCAGCGAGCGGCGAGATGGTTTTCGTCGGTTACGCGATGGTCGTTGACGCGATGAAGCGCAACGATTTGGGCGATGTTAATATGCAGGGAAAAATCGCCGTGATGCTCGAAGGTCCGCCGCTCGGCATTTCAAAAACCGATTGGGACAACGCGAAAGCGCAAAGGCTTTTCCTACGCAATCTCTGGTCGAAAGGCGTGGCGGGAATCGTCGTCATCGCGCACGGCAGAGAGGAAACGCCGGTCGCGCAGATAGTTGATTATTTCAGCCGTCGGCAGATTTCACTCGAAAATGAGGAAGACCCGCCGTCGCAGATACCGCCGTTTATTTACGTCGGCAACAGCGCGGAAAAATTATTCGCTAAATCCGGCACGACTCTCAAGGACGCGCTGGCAAAAGCCGAAACGAACGATTTCAAGCCGATCAAACTAAACCAAAAAGCGAATGTTACGTCCAAAATGAAAAGGACGAAGGGCGCGGGCAGCAACGTCGTCGGCTACCTCGAAGGTTCGGACGCGGCTTTGAAAGCGGAAGCCGTTTTATTTTCGGCGCATTACGACGGTTACGGAATAGAAAACGGCAGAATTTTCGCGGGCGCGGCGGACAATGCGCTCGGCGTAGCGGAAATTCTTTCGATTGCCGAGGCGTATTCCAAAATGGAGACGAAACCGAAACGCTCCGTTATTTTTCTCGCCGTCACGGGCGAAGAATACGGACTTTACGGCTCGAAATACTGGGCGAAAAATCCGACCTGGAAAATCAAACAAGTGGCGGCGAATCTGAATCTCGACGGCATCGGCACGGAAGTTTACGCGCCGGTGAAAACCTTCGTCGGCTTCGGCGCGGAACATTCCGGTTTGGGCGCAACGCTGACCGATGTCTCCGGCGCGTTCGGAATCAAAGTTATCCCCGATCCGATGCCCGACGAAAAAATCTTTTATCGTTCCGATCATTATTCGTTCGTCGAAAAAGGTGTTCCCGCTCTGATGCTGCTCGGTGCGCCCGCCGGCGATCCGCAAGTCTGGATCAAACGCTCGAAGGAGTGGGAAAAAACCGATTATCACAATCCCGGCGATGTCGTGAAAAGCGATTGGGATTGGAGCGGCGCGAAAACCGTCGCGGTCGTGATGGGAATTATGGGTTTGAGAATTTCCGATGCGGAGAAAATGCCCGAATGGTTGCCGTCGTCGCGCTTCGGCAAATTGGAGCGCGGAAACTCGAAGGATATTCCCGAAGAAAAATGATAAAAGATTAGCCGCGAACAAACACGAAATCAAACCGTAAATTTTTTCGTGTTTGTTCGCGTTTGTTCGCGGCTAAAAATTCTTCACTTCTTCAAGCGGCTCACAAATTTCTGTCGAAATTTCGCCACTTTCGGGGCGACGACCGCCGCGCAATACGGCTGCGTCGGGTTGTTGGCAAAGTATTCCTGATGATAGCCTTCCGCCGCGTAAAACTTATCGAAGTCAGTTACTTCCGTCACAATCGGATGGTCGTAAATGCCTTCGGCTTCAACTTCCCTGATCGTTTCTTCGGCAACTCGTTTTTGTTCGTCCGAATGATAAAAAATCGCCGAACGATATGATGAACCGACATCGTTGCCCTGACGGTTCAACTGCGTCGGATCGTGAACGGTGAAAAACACCTGCAAAATCTCCTTGAAGGAAATCTCCTCCAAGTTAAAACTGACGTTGATTACTTCGGCGTGTCCGGTCGTCTCCGAACAAACCTGCTGATAAGTCGGATTTTCCGTGTGTCCGCCCGAATAACCCGACACGACATCCGTTACACCTTTTAAATCGTCGAAAACCGCTTCGACGCACCAGAAGCAGCCTGCTCCCAAAGTTGCTGTTTCCGTATTTTTCGTTGTCATAATTTATAAATAATCCTCTGCCCGATTTTCATTCTATCTCGTCAAAAGTCTTGATGATTCGATGCTGATTTTGCGCTTCGGGTGGCGCGTTTCCTTCGCGGACGGCGAGAAGCGTGTGCAATCCCGCCGCTTTCGCCGCGTCGAGTTCCGCCGCCGCATCGGAAATAAATGTGATTTCCGTCGCCGGAAAATTCAACGCCGCCGCGATTTTTTCGTAACTCGCCGTCTCTTTTTTGCCGCCGACATTCGTATCGAAATAATTCGTAATAAATTTCGTTAGATCGTCGTAATTTGAATATCCGAAAATCAGCCGCTGCGCCAAAACGCTGCCCGACGAATAAATCGCCAAGGTTTTCGCCTGTTCGTTCCAACGCTCGAACGCTCGCGGCGCGTCGTCGAAAACGACTGATTTCAATTCGCCGGATTCGTAGCCTTTCTGCCGGATTTTCCCTTGAATTGATTTAAGCGCGGTTGATTTACGGTTTTCGTCAATCAAAAAAATCAGATAATTTGAAATTGAATCGGCAGCGTTCTCGTCAAACGCGGCGGTGTAAAATTCTTCTGCGTAATCTTTTTTGTGTTCGATTTTCAAATTCGCAATTTCATCGGTCAATGATAAAAAATTCTCTTCGACAAACTCCGCCATTCGCTCACGCGCAAACGGGAAAAGCATCCGGTGAACAAAATCAATCGGCGCGGTCGTGCCTTCGATGTCGAGCAGAATCGCTTTCATCATTCTTGCCACAGAGTTCACAGAGAACACGAAGAAAAATCCAGAGGTTAACCATAAAATCTCTCTGTGAACTCTGTGTTCTCCGTGGCAAATTTCTTAATAATTTTTCTCCAATCCGCTTTCCGTATAAATCGGTGTCCAGCCGGCAGTGTCCTGAAAAAGTCGAATCGCCCGAACCGTTCGCGTTTCGTCCAGATCAAACCAGTGATTCGTGCCTTTCGGGACGCGAATCAAATCGCCCGCCGTCATTTTGACCGCCGATACGTCGCCGTTTTCCGGCGCGATATGAAAAATTCCGCAACCTTTGACGATAAAGCGCACTTCGTCGTCGTCGTGCCGGTGTTCGGGGCGAAAGCGGTCGAGCATCGTTTCCAGATTCGGAACGTCGGGTTTGATGTCAATCACGTCCGCCGTTACGTGACCGCCGGTCGCCTTTATTTCTTCAATTTCCGCAGAATACGCTGCTAAAATCTCATCCGCCGAAGCGTCGGGCGAGACGTTTTGCGCGTTTTCCCAACGCGCGTAATCAATGCCGATTGACGCGAGATGCGCTTTGATTTCGTCCGCGTTCGTCAAAACTGAATTTTTATCGGGAATTGTTACGACCGCCATAATTTTATTCTCTTTTATTCCGCACAATCGCGGCGGTCGTAACAGCTTGCCCGACGTGCCGCGCCGTGTGTTCGGCAATGTGAAACATCAGTCCCAGAACATTCGTCGGCAGTTTTTGACGACCGACAAATCTTTTGGCGTATAAATCGTCCAAGTCGGCATCTCTCAACGCTTCGAGCGCGTGAACGATTTCGTCAATCGCTTTTTGCGTCAAATTCGCCGCGTTCAAATCCGAATTCTCAATCGTTTCCTGTTTTAAAAAATCAAACTGCGCGTCGTTCAATTCTTCACCGCGTGAATAAGTTAAAAGTCGGTTAATGCTGCCCGCGATATGCCGCAAATGAAACGCGGCGGACGGCGCACCGTTCGGACGCTCTCGTAATTCTTCGTCGGTCAAACCGGCGGCGAATTTTTGCAAATCGGCGATTGACTGCACTAGCGCGTGCGCGGCAGGCATCATCAGCGGCGTGTAGCCTTCGAGTTTTCCGTTCAGCCAAGCCTCATTATCTGCCATAAATTTATTTCAAACTTCGCCCTGAAACCTCGAACAGAAACTCGAAAATCTTGATGTGCCGCTTCGCTTCCGCGATTGACGCGCCCCAGGTGTAAAGCCCGTGCCGCCGCAGATAAACGCCGTGCGCGAGCGGATTTTCGCGCAGAGTGTTTTCGACGACGTGCGCCAGAGCAACGTAATCCTGCGAATTTTCGATCACCGGCAGCCGCTCCGAATGCTCGTGCGTCGCAACTCCGGCGAAACCTTTCAGCATTTCGTAACCTTCGATTTCGATTGCGCCGCGCTCGTAAAAAACATCCGACAAAATTGTTCCCCAAACCGAATGCGTGTGCAAAATCGAATTCGCGTTCTCGCGCAGACGATAAATCGCCAAATGAATCATCGTTTCGGCTGACGGTTTTCCATCGCCGCTCACAACCGCGCTGTCCGCGTCAACCGTCAAAAAATTCGATTCATTTAACGCGTCTTTTTCATTGCCGATTGCCGTAATGCAGACTTGCGGAGGCTCGCGGGAAACGACTGCGCTGAAATTTCCGCTCGTTCCCAAAACCCAGCCGCGACGATAAAATTCCTGTCCGGCGGCAGATAATTTTTCGGCTGATTCAAAAAGGTTCATCAGAAGAAAAGTCTAACAAACGGAAACGGAACGCTCAAAGTTCAAGCGTCCCGTTTCCGCGTTGCAAAAAACTAAACTTAATTTTTGCCGACTAGATTTTTAATGGTCAACGACTCGCGGTCGAGATTGCTGCCGACATCCGGCGGCTGACGTTTGACAACAACATCGGGCGTAATGCTTTCGTCTTTTTGCGGAGAAAACGGTGCTTGAAAATAAACCGGAATATCAATTTCGATTTTTGAATTCGGCAGATAAAGAAATACATAATTGCCGCCGTTGATGCCTTGTCTGTTGCCGCCGCTCGCTTGTCCGACGATTTTCGCCAGTTTATTTTCCTTAACGTAGTTCAAGAATTGGAACGTCGCCGAAGCGTTGCTCGCGTCGGAAATTATGTAAGTCTGCCCGCGAAAATTATTTTTATAGGGCGTAACTTTCGGGTAACTATCCGTGTCGGCGTTCGGCAGAAGCTCGTAAAAATTATTCTCCGCCGTTTTGTAAATATCCTTTGGAACGCCGTTTTGCAAAGCGGATTTCAAGCCGTCGTTGTAAGTTTGCAGGTATTTTATCAGGTCGGGTTGTGCCGAAATCGTTCGGATCAAACGCCTGCCGGCAGCGTAAACCGGCAGTTCCTGCTGCGCCAGATATTTTGCCAGTTCGTAACCGACGGTCATATCGCCGCCGCCGTTGCCGCGCAGATCAACGACGAGATTTCCGGTGTTTTTCGTCCGCACTTCCGCAAAAGCGTTTGCCAGAAATTCTTTGAATTTAATGTTTTTCAGTCGCCACGTGATCGAATTGTCAATCTTCAAATACGCCGTCGAATCGCTCTGAATCTCGAATTTCCAGCCGTCGTCGTAAGTCGGCGTTTTGCCGTAACGCCTCGCCATCTCAGCGGTGCGCTCGTCTTTCGTCATCGCCGGAGTTTGAAATCTAAAACTCTTTTTCGTTGCAAAATCTACGGCTTCAATCGTGTAGTTTTCATCTTTGACAGGAAAGAAAAGCGGAAAATACCAATCAAACAGTGCATAGCGTTCGGCTTCAAAGCGCGTCAGTTCGATTGAGTTCACGCGATGCCCGACCGTATTTTTGCCGTCGCCTTTGGTCACGGAAACGAGTTTTTCGATAATCGTTTTGACCGGAACGCCGTTGATTGTTTTAATTTCGCTGCCTCTGCTCAGATTATTCGCCGAAGCGTTTTCGGTTACGATAATTTTTCCGTCAACGATGACGAAATAAAACGGCAGATAAGTTTTTTGATTGAAAAGTTTTTCGCGCAGGATGCCATCCTGATTATACGGATTTGAAAAAGTGTGTCCGCAGTAAATCCGGTTGGCAAGCTGCGAAACGCGCAGGAAAAATTCACTTTCGGACAAAGAATTTTTAAGTTTCGATTCGGTTTCCGCAAAAACTTTCGCCATACTTTCCGGCGTTTGGTAGCGGTAAATTCCCGGATGAAGATTGGTCAACGCTTTTTTTAAAATATTGAAATCTTCTTTTAACTGCGCCGGAGAAAGCGTTTTTTTCGCCAGAACATTTTCGCCCGTGCGCTTCAAGACGGTTTGATTGCGAAATTGCCAGGGCGTGCGGGTTTCCTTTAAAAACTCCAGCGTGTTCGCGTCAAAAGTAATGATTTCCCGAATCGGTTCGACCTTTTCGCCGTCCTGTCCGCTGCCGAGCAGCGTGATTTTTCCCGCTTCGAGCGCATCAATTTTGTAGATGTTTTCACCCGAAAAATATTTTTTCGCTGCCGCATCAATTCTGACCGTTTCCGTGTCTTTGATAATTCTGCCGAAATCGTCGTAAACCGTCACGAATTCCGCTGAATTTCCGTCCGGCGCGGGCGTAATCGTCAGATAGGTCGTCAGTTTGACGCGCTTGTTTTTCTGATAATCAAGATATTCGAGCGTCCCTGCCCAATTGCCCGCTACCGTCTGAAAAAAGGTTTTGCCGTCTTGCGCGAAAGCGTTCGCCGATAAAATTGCCAAAGTAAAAATTGCCGTTAGAAATAGTTTGCTCATTGGTTATCCTCGCTGAAATAATGTTTGTAAGACAATGGCAAGATTACGTTTTTGTCGCACAAAAAATCGCTTCAAATCGTAATTTGAAGCGATTTTGTGATGATTTGAGCCGTGATTTTTAATTTGAATCCGAAATAATCCGAGTTTAATTTTTATCGTAAGTAATTTCGTGATTGGCAAAACAGTATCGGCACATATTTTGTAGTTTAAGAATGATGATTGGAATACGCCGACACCAATAAGCATTTGTCGCATTTATATCTGCCGTGTTGATGAATCGGCTGAATCAAATGCCACTCGCCGCCGCAGCCCGGGCAAATTTGAAAAGAAAAACGTCTCTCTCTCGATAAAATTTACAACTATTTTGATTTCAGTGTTTTGCCCAACTAAATCATCAATAATCGCGTTTTGACGATGCAGCAAAATCGCCCGTTCTTCTTTCGTCTCGGCATAGCGTTTCGATTCGGGCAAACTGTGAATCCGCAGCCGGCGACTTTTCAAATGATGCTTGAAAAGATAGTTGATCGGCGGCGTTTCAGGATAATCTTCCGTCCGAAATCGCTGAAATTCTTCTTTCGTCATTTTTTATTTTTGAAACAGCAATACGATTCCGTAAATGATACAACCCAAACTGAAAATTGCCCACAAAACGTATTGGCGGGTTCCTTCTCGTTTTTCCAGGACTGAATTCTGCGGATTGTTTCGATCAAAATAAACTTTGACATTTTTGCCGACCGGATACGGTTTCAGGTATTTCTTCGCCAGAAATTTATACTCGCAGACGACGCTGAAATTTTTGTGTTTATCGTGCGTAAATTTTTCTCCGCGCACCGAATATGTATACCTCACATAAGGTTCAAAAACGTCGTCAACCGGAATCACTTTGCTTTCAATGACCGTGCCTTCAGTAACGATCCAATTACTGACTCGCTTAACTTTAGCCAAATTCCGCGCCAAATATGCGCCGCTTGCCGCGCCTATCAGCAAACATAAAAAACCTGCCATTTGATTGTTCATTTATCTCTTTTTCCAACTGTATCGCTCAATAATTTTCGCCTTATTACTCATTTCGAAACTTTTGAGATTCGCGTTTTCAATCGGGATTAAAAAGGATGTGAATTGATTTTTGATAACGTCTGCGATTTCGGTTGATTCCACAGAAAATCCGCAAAATAATCCGGCGTTATTTCTTAAATTACACGAGTTTCCTGATATTAAAACTAACATCAAAATTCGCTTCTTTGTAAATAATATTTATTTCACCGCGTCTTTGATGAGAATCATTTCGTTGCTGACCGTGCCGCGAGCGAGGAAAATTTGTCTGCCGTCTTTGGACCACGCGAAATTGAATAATCTGCCGGCGTTGAAATTCGTCAATTGTTTTTTTTCTGTGCCGTCGAGGGAAACTTGCCAGAGATTCGGAATGCCTTCGCTGCTGATGTATGTCAGCGATTTGCCGTCGGGCGACCATTCGATTGATTCCATCAATCCGATTTCAAATTTATTTTCTGCGACACCGATTGCACCGCCTTCGAGCCGGAAAACGTGCAGCGTTTTTTTGTAAGCCGCGTCGGTGCTGAAAAAGAACAGTCGTTTGCCGTCCGACGACACATTTACGCCCGATTCATTTTCGCCGTTGTCAAAAACTTTTTCGGGAACGCCGCCGTCCGCCGCGACTTTCATCAATTTCGTTACGCCGCTGTTTTTTTCCTGTTGGGTGTAGAAAATGACTCTGCCGCCGTCGGCGAAATTCGGCGAAAATTGATTGACTTCATCGCCGACCGCCGTTAATTGTTTGGCGTTTTTGCCATCGAAGTCCATCGTCCAGACGCGCCAGAAGTTTGAACGATTCGACATCAGACAGATTTTCGTGCCGTCGGGCGAGATTTTCGGATCGGCGTTAAGTTTTGCGCCAAAAGCGATCTGCCGCACGTCTTTTCCGCCGGGCGTAATTTCCCATAAATTGATTTCCGAATTTTCCCTTCGGCTGACGATGAGATTGTCGTCGGCTTTGGCGGCGATGCCCGCCTCGCCGCTCAGATTTTTGCTCTCGGCGGTGATTTGCCGGAGATTTTTCGAGGACGGCGCGAAACTCCAGACGCTCGACGAAGCATCCGATTTGACGGTAATCAAAGTTTTATCATCGCCGGAGATGCCCAGCCCGAAGTAGGAATTAGTGTCGTTGGTCAGGCGTTTTCGTTCGCCGTTCGGGTAGGAAATCTTCCAGACCTGATCCGGTTCGCCGCTTTTTTCACTGCCGAGAGCGAAAAAGCCCGCGCTGTTTTTCTGCCAGTGAATGTTCGATAAGGTCGCCCATTTGCCGTTGGCGAGCAGGTTTAATACGCCGCCGTCAAGCGAAACCTCGGCGAGCGAAAGGCTTTCGGCTTCGCCGCCTTTGAACGTGCCGACGACGAGAACGATCTTTTCGCCGGTCGGCGACCAAGCCGGATAACCGAAGTAACCATAAGCGGTTTGCGGCGTGGCGATAATCGCTTTTTCGTCCGTGCCGTCGGCGTTCGCTGTCAAAAGCGTGTCCGTGCCTTCATTTCCATTGTGTCGCGCAAAGGCGATTTTTTTGCCGTCCGGCGAGAAGGTGATGTTGGAATCCACGTCGGCGACAATCAATTTCGGTGTGCCGCCGAGCGTCGGCACTTGATACAAACTGTTAAAGTTTTTGCCCGCGTCGCTCTGTAGAAAATAAACATAATTCGTGTCGGGCGAAAAGCAAATCGCCAGCACATTAAAGCCACTTTTTGGCACGATTTCGACCGAACTGCCGGTTACGAGCTGGCGCACGGTGATATTTCTCGCGCCCGCTTCGCCGCTCTGAAAAGCGACGTATCTGCCGTCGGGCGAAATCGCGGGCAGACGACTTTTGCCGTCGTCGGAGAGTTTGGAAATCTGCGGATTCTGAAAAGACTCAACTTTTGCGCCGCTGCCGCTCAAAAATTTCGCTGCCAGTAATCCTGCGCCGCCGAGCAGCAAAATTCCGATGATTCCGAAAACTACGAACGGCAAAATTCGTCGCGGCGATTTGTTTGGTGCGGTCGCCGATTGACTGATAATTTTCGTCTGCGCCAAATCTTCGTCGGTTTGTTTTGGTTTTGCTTCGTCAGTTTGATAAATGCGCGTTTTCGTTTCATCGGAAAACTGCCGCGCACCGGAATTGGTCGAATGGATTCGCAAAGGCGTTTGATCCGAATAATTTGCTTCGAGTTCGCGCCGCAGATTCTTTAAATCAAACGCGATTTCAACGGCGGTTCGGTAACGCTCGTCGCGGTTTTTTCGCAGCGATTTATTGACGATGCGGTGCAGTTCGGCGGGCGCATTGGGCAGAATTTCGGAAAGCGGCGGCTCTAAGTGAATCAGATTCGCCAAAGTATCGCTGACTGTTTCGCCGGCAAACGGAGTTTTGCCCGCCGCCATTTCATACAAAACTACGCCCAGACTCCAAATGTCCGAGCGTTCGTCAACCGCCCGTCCGCGAGCCTGTTCCGGCGACATATACTGCACACTGCCCATCACCACGCCCGGAGCGGTTTTAATCATTTCGACGGTTTCCGCTTCAATTCCGGCGGTTGCCGAGACGGTCGGTTTCGCCAATCCGAAATCGAGGATTCTGACGTAGCCGTCGCTGCGAATGATAATGTTTTCGGGTTTGATGTCACGGTGGACGAGCCGGACATTGTGCGCGATGCCGAGACCTTCGGCGATTTGTCCGGCGATTTTGACGGCATCGGTTAATGAAAGTTCGCCGCTTTCAATCGCCTCACGAAGGGTTTCGCCCTCGACGTATTCCATTGCAATAAACTCGATCCCGTCCGTCCGCCCGATCTCGTAAATCGTAATGATATTCGGATGATTTAACGCCGAAGCCGCTTTCGCTTCCTGTTTCAGACGCTGCACTCGTTCGGCATCCTGCGAAAAGGCATCGGAGAGAATTTTCAATGCGACGAGCCGCTCCAGCGAAGTATCAAAAGCCAGATAAACCGCGCCCATTCCGCCCTCGCCGAGTTTTTTCTTAATCGTGTAACGACCGAATTTCGTTCCCTTCTGCATTGTCCGATTCAAACCTTAAAAATCACCGCGCACTAAAAAATAATAAGCGTGAAATCGAAATTATTCTACTTCGCAAAGTCTCTCCCACTTTAGCATCACGAATATCGAACTTTCTATCAGTGAAAACACCACTGCGGCAATTTTTATGACAAATGTTTTGATTATCCGCGTTGGATTTAACAAAAAACGATAACCTCGCGCCTTCCGCAAAGTTATCGTTTTTTTACAGATACGTTGACCTGACTGATTTACTTCAAAAACTTTTTCTTTATCAAATCAACCGTGAAATTCAACTCCGCATCCGTTCCGTTTGCTAAATCTTTGGCGGTCGGGATGACTTTGTAATCGGGAATCGGTGCGTTCGGCTTCATCGAATATGGAACGTCGCCGCCGCCGAGAAGCGGAATGTTGGCTTTAACTTTACTGTTTGGCAAAACTACACCGGCTGTCCCGCCGCCACTGCCGACACCTGATTTTAAATCGTCGCCGGGTTCATCGCCGATAAATTTGATAAAACGATTTTGGCGGCGAAGGTGATAATTGACGGTTGTGATATAGGCGATTCCGGCGGAAAACGTCATTCCGTCCTGTAAAACATAAAGTTTTCCCGAAAAAGCGTTCGGCGGCGCGGAATAACCTTTGGTGTCTTCGGCGGTAAACTGCGGTTTCAGGCGAAAGCGTCCGTCCGCTGTTTTATCAATTACCGCGTATGGATTGTTGGCAAACGCTATCAACTCCAACGGCGGATTTTCAACATATTTGAGATACGAAAATTTGTCGCCTTTGACATACGGCAGACCGCCCGTTTCGGTCAGCGAATTTCCGGTCGTGTAGGTGTAAGCCATCTGCCAGAAACCGCCGCCGCCGCCTTCGTTCTGCCGCACGTCAACGATTAAATGTTTGATTCCGCTTTGTTTAATCTCGGTAAAAGTTTTGTCTAAAAACCTTTCGTAATTATCGAGCAGACCTTTGTAAAAC
>JAYVGL010000182.1:0-8914 GCA_043772175.1 Pyrinomonadaceae bacterium
TTTTCCGCTCATAATCAATTTGGCAATCGTCGCCAACTGCATATTGGTCGTGCCTTCGTAGATCGCGCCGATTTTGGAATCGCGCCAGAATTTTTCGACTGGGTAATCTTTGACGTAGCCGTAGCCGCCGAAAAGTTCGATTGCCTTTGAAGAGACTTTTTCCGCGACCCGCGAGGTGAAAACCTTTGCCATCGCCGCTTCTTTTAAGAAGGATTTGCCCGCGTCTTTAAGTCGTGCCGCGTTGTAAACCAACAAACGCGCCGCTTCGATATCCATCGCCATTTCCGCGAGTTGGAATTGAACTGCTTGGAAATTGTTGATTGACTGCCCGAACTGTTCGCGTTCGGTCGTGTATTTGAGCGTGGCTTCATAGGCACCTTGGGCGATTCCGACCATCTGTGCGCCGATGCCGATTCTGCCTTCGTTTAAGGTTTCGATGGAAACTTTATAGCCTTTGCCGACTTCGCCCAAGACATTCGCTTTCGGGACTTTACACGAATCTAAAATCAATTCGGTCGTCGAAGAAGCGCGAATGCCGAGTTTGTCTTCTTTTTTGCCGACGGAAAATCCTTCGTAGCTTTTTTCGACGAGAAAAGCCGTGATGCCTTTGTAGCCGAGTTCCGCGTCAATCGTCGCAAAAACGATGAATATCTCGGCTTCGTTGCCGTTCGTGATCCAGAGTTTTTGTCCCGTAATTTCCCAGAAGTCGCCTTTATCAACGGCTTTTGTCTTTAAGGCAAAAGCGTCCGAACCGCTGCCGGCTTCCGATAAAGCGTAGGCTCCGACTTTCGATTCAGCCATTTGCGGCAGATATTTCTTTTTCAAATCATCATTCGCCCAACGAATAATCGCGTTCGTTACCAATGTGTTTTGCACGTCAACGAAAACCGAAGTCGAAGCGTCAACCCGCGCCAATTCTTCAATCGCTAAGATCGCGTTGAAAAACGTCGAACCCGCGCCGCCGTATTCTTCCGGCGTTTCGATTGCCATCAAACCGAGATCGAAACAGTGTTTGATTAGATCTTTGTCCAGTTTCGCGGCGTGTTCCATCTGCTCGACGCGCGGGCGAATTTCGCCTTCCGCGAATTCGCGCACCGAAAGTTGAAACTGCTGTTCTTCTTCGGATAATTGGGTTAAAGCCGGTCGTGTGATTTCGTGTCCTAAAGCGGTTGCGTTCATAATAAATTCCTTAGATTTTGTAATTAAAAGTTAATGTTTTACCATCATAATAGGCAAACGCGGCAAAAGGCAAAGAGCAAGTGAGCGACGAATTAAAAACTTCGACTTCGATTATCAAAACTCAAATTCCCGCAAAAACCAAGAATCTACAGCGGCTGAAAATCTTCGGCGTTCTGCTGACGATTGGCGGCATCGGGCTGTTCGCTTACTTCGTTTATTCGGTTGGCATCGGACTAATTTTAGAAGGCATCGGGCGCATCGGTTTCGACGGTTTCGCTTTTTTGATGCTGCTCTATTTCCTGCGAATCGTCGTTCGCGCCTACGCCTGGACGCTTTCGGTTTACGAGCCATACCGGTTGAAAGTCGCCGACACTCTGCCCGCCGTCATTATCGGCGAAGCGTTAAGCAGTTTGATTCCGCTCGGCATTCTGGTCAGCGGAACTTCCAAAGCCGTCGCCGTCCGCAACCGCGTTCCGCTAGTCGTCGGATTGTCTTCGATTGCGACGGAAAATCTTTTTTACTCGCTCGTAACCGGACTTTTCATCGTTTTCGGCGCGTTCGCTTTTCTGCGAAGTTTTGAACTCGAAACCGGCTGGATCATTACGATTGACGTTTTAATCGCGGTGATTCTGGCTTTGACCGTGTTTGCCGTCGTGATGATCGTTCGCCGCTGGCATCTGGCGAGTTCGCTTTGCGAATGGTTTTACAACCGCGACATCGGGAAGAGAATTTTTGAACACGGACGGCTTCACGTCAGACTTTTTGAAAACTTAATTTACGGTTTCTACCGCCAATATCCGCGCCGCTTCGCGCCGATTTGTCTGCTTCAAGTGATTTTTCACATTCTCGGCATCGTCGAAGTCTGGTTCGTTTTAAGCCGCATCAGCAGCGTCGCGCCGGAGTTTTTCTCGTCTTTTCTGCTCGAATCAATGAGCCGCGTGATTACGATTGTCTTCAAATTAGTTCCGTTTCTGATCGGCGTTGACGAAGCCGGAGCGCAGTTCGTCGCGCAAACGCTCGCCCTCGGCGCAGGTGTCGGCGTAACTCTGGCGATCATCCGCAAAGGACGCATTTTATTCTGGACGGCGGTCGGACTGATTTTAATCGCCAAACGCGGACTTTCAATCAAAGAATTCGCGGAAACGCTCAGGTAAAAAGGCAATCTCAAAAAGTAAGAATCGTCCTGTCAATTTGTCCGCCGATTGGTTTATACTTATCGAACGGCAGATTTGCTAAAAAGGAAGAAAAAAGTTTTGCAGCCTAAAGTTCACCAAGGAATTCTAACCGCCCAAGGCTTTCGATTTGCGATTGTCGCGGCGCGTTGGAACGATTTTTTAACCTCGAAGTTAATCGAGGGCGCACTTGACGCGCTGGAGCGACTCGGTGCGAATGAGGAAGCGGTCGAGATTTTTAAGGTTCCAGGTTCATTCGAGCTTCCTTTGACGGCGCAGAAAGTGGCGGCGAGCGGCAGGTTTGATGCGATAATTTGTATCGGAACGGTGATTCGCGGCGAGACTTCGCATTTTGAACACGTCGCCGGCGAAGCCGCCAAAGGCGTGGCGAACGTGGCGATGAACACGGGAATTCCGGTTTTGTTCGGAGTCGTGACGGCGGAAAATCTCGAACAGGCGATTAACCGCGCCGGTGTCAAAGCGGGCAATAAAGGCTTTGAAGCGGCGATGTCGGCGGTCGAACTCGTTAATTTGTATGCAGTAATGGATGGCGGCGAAAAAACTCCGAAAGAAAAAGTTTTTCCGCACGTCGTTTGAACGGGTTGAAAAAGTATTATGGGAACACGACGTAAAGCGCGCGAATGTGCATTGCAGATGCTGTTTGCGGCAGATGTCTCCAAAACGCCGAGCAGCGTTTTGACACGGAATTTTTGGGCGGAACTCGGCGAACAGTCTTTCGACGAACCGACCCGCGATTTTTCCAATCAGATCGCTGTCGGCACACTCCGCGAGGTTGAAAAGATTGACGACACCATCCGCACTCGCGCCGAACACTGGCGCATCGAGCGAATGGCGATTGTTGACCGGAACGTGTTGCGGCTGGCGGTTTACGAATTTCTTTACACCGACACGCCGCCGACCGTCGTCATTAATGAAGCGTTGGAAATCGCCCGCCGATTTTCCACCTTTGAAGCGACGCAGTTTATTAACGGCATTCTCGATGCCATCAAACACGACATCGAGAAAGATCAGCCGGAACGATTTTCAATAGTCGAGAGCGAAAGAATTCACGCTCCATCGCTTTGACAAATTCAGATTCCAAATTCCAAATTTCGTTTCCTTCTTCGATCTGAAATCTGGAGTTTGATATTCCGATGTATGGAAGAATTTCGCCGCCGATTCTTAACCGAAACCGTTGAAACGCTCGAAAATCTCAAACAGACGTTGCGACCCGCCGGAGCGTTTTCCGATTCAACAAAAGGCGAAACTTTTCGCGTGTTTCACACGGTCAAAGGCACGGCGCAGACTTTCGGCTTCGGCACGGCGAGCCGTCTGGCGCACGAACTCGAAACGCTGCTTTCCGCTGACGGAAACACGCACCCAATACTCATCGAAGGCATCGAACTGCTGCA
The DNA here is from genome assembly GCA_043772175.1 of Pyrinomonadaceae bacterium. Classification (GTDB taxonomy): domain Bacteria; phylum Acidobacteriota; class Blastocatellia; order Pyrinomonadales; family Pyrinomonadaceae. The sequence goes on from JAYVGL010000182.1 coordinate 3,764, forward strand.
AAAGTCTCTGGCTGAAAAAGCCTTTACGATTCCCGAACAATTTACGAAAAAACTTCGCGCCCTCGTTCCAAACGACGGACAAACCTTAAACCGGAGAAGCGATCAGACAATCGAAAATTCGGTCGAAGTTCCAGTCGAAATTTATTCTCAATTGTCGCAGCGAGAAAAAAACTTATTCGGTTCGGCAGTTCGCACTGGTAAAAAAATATCAGTTCTCGAAATCAGTTTTAAAACGGCGGATTTTGCCGCTCAATTGATAAAATTTCGAGGGTCGTTAAATTTGTTCGGTGAAATTATCGCCACGTTTCCGAGCGCGAAAGCCGGCGGCGGCATCGGTTTTCGATTTCTAACGGCGAGTTCCGAAGCGGTCGAAGATTGGGCGAAGGCGAATTCGGCGAACGTCGGGTGGAATTTCTCGCCGGACAAATCGGCGGACGGCATCGGCGAAGTTTTCCGGCAAATCACGCGGCACGGCGCAGAAGTCGCCGTCCGACTCAATAAGCAAATCGAAATCGAAACGCAGAGCGACGCGATGGATTTTTCGCCCGCCGAGCTGAAACTCGTTTTTGAAGTGCTGCTGCATCTCGTCCGCAACGCGGTTGATCACGCGGTTGAGCGCGTCGGAAAAATTAAAATTCAGATCAAAAAAGAGCCGCAAGGTTTTCGTCTTTCGGTGGCGGACGACGGGCGCGGCATTGATTTCGAGAAAGTCAAAGCCGCCGCCATCGAGAAAAAGTTGGTTTCCGCCGCCGAAAATATAACCGAAGCGGAAACGATTGAACTGATTTTCCAGACGGAATTTTCGACGAAATCAGAATCAGACGAAATCTCCGGGCGCGGCATCGGACTCGATGTGGTGAAATACGCGGTTGAAAAATCAGGCGGCAAATTGAGCGTCGCCACTGCCAAAGGAAAAGGCACGACGTTTGACGTTTTTCTGCCGCGAAAAGAAAGTGAAGTCGAATAAGCTAAAAACCCGGCAGTATTTCATCGCGCTGGTCGGCATTTTGTTTGCTTCCTGCGCGGTTTTCGCACAGGATTTGCCGAAGGAAATTCGCGGCTATAAAGTTTACCAGGCGAAAATCTCCGTCAAAAGCCAAAATGAGCGGCGCGGCGACGGCGAATTTATCGAAACCGACGAATCCGAAGCGTTCGTTAAAGTCGGCGAACCGGAATTGACCGATGTTTCTTTGACCGGAATCACGTTTGAACTGTCGGCGGAAATTGACTCGTCGGAGCAGAGCGGCAAAATTGATTTTCTGATGTTTCAGGACTTTCGCGTCAACGGTTTAGCGGTCGAGGTCGAAGAATATCAAAAGTCTTTCGAGTTCAAAAAAAACGAAAAAATCATTTTGCCGTCGCCGGTGAAAATCTTCGTCGGCACGGGACAGACTTTGCGCGGCGCGTTGTCGGAATGGCGCGATTCAAAAAAAGAATGGACGGTTACGGGCAGAGTTTTCGTTTTCGGACGCTTCAAAAAAGCCGGTTTTAAATTCAAGCGCGTCGTGCCGGTCGAGATTAATCTGCAAATCAAAAATCCTCTGCCGAAAATCTAAAAAAAAGTAATTGCCAGAAGGCGCAAAAAAACGCGGAAAGGATTTTACAAAATCCTGCATCTTTTGCGCTTTTTAATCTAAAACCGCCTGCGCCGTTCAAAACGATTTTCTTCCTGCGCGAATTGTCCGATGGCTTGATTGAACTTTCCGCTTTCGTCGAACAGCGGAAATAATTGCAGATTCGGCGCGAGAAAAGCGGCGCGAAGTTCGACCGGGCGCGTTCCGGCGCGGTTGATGATTTTGACTTTCGTGCCGCGCACTTCTTCGATCCACAACGCGAATTCTTCGGCGTTGCCGATGGTCGCCGACAAAAGCAACAGACGAATACGCGGCGGCGACAAAATGATCGCTTCTTCCCAAACGTGTCCGCGATATTCGTCCGCCAGATAATGTGCTTCGTCCAGAATCACGAAATCGGTGTTGACCTGTTCGCCCTGCCGCAACGAATCGAAAAGCTGGTTGCGGTAAATCTCCGTCGTGCCGACGATCAAAGGCGCGTCGTGATTTTCCTTCCGGTCGCCGGTTAAAATACCGACGTTTTCCGCGCCGAATTCCTGCGAAAACTCCGTGTATTTCGAGTTGGTCAAGGCTTTCAGCGGAGTCGTGTACCAGGCGCGTTTGCCGTCCGCCAGAAGCCGCCGAATTTCTTCCCGCGCAATCCAGGTTTTGCCGCTGCCGGTCGGCGCGGTAACGAGAACATCCTGCGTTTCGACGGCTTTAAGTGCTTCGATTTGAAAGTCGTCGGGAACAATCGGGCGCGGTTCGGGCGTTCCGATGCCGCCGAGCAATCTTTCCAACACTTTAATTTGAACGGGCGAAACGGATTTAACGGAACTTTCCGGTGCAGGTTCCCGTTTAAAGTTTCGTTCTTTTTGATGATTAAAGCCGGAGCGATTTTTTTTGCGATTACGGTTTTTGTCTTTGAAAGAGTGCGCCATTAAAGGCAATGGTAAAGGTTTCGCGTCTTAAAGTCTAATCTTTCAATCGGCGCGTGAAAATGATAAAATGCCAGAAGTTCCGCAACGGTTTCGCTTTACGCGGCATCTATTTTGACGGCGGAATTTTTAATATAAAAGTATTTATAAATTTTTAGTAAAGTATTATGCAGTATCAGGAAAAAGAGCTTTTCCAAAGCTACGAGATAAAAAACTGGAACTTCACGCCGCGACTTTATAAATTATTCGGGGCGGCGGCGATCTTTAATATATTGACGCTGCTCGTCGTCGTGCAGGCGCAGGTTTTCACGACGCGCGGCTGCGACAGTCCTCTGGTCGGAAGTTTTTGTCAGGTTTTGGACACGATTTATCTGGGGAGTTCTCTGCTCGACACCAACACCGATTTCGTCAGCAAAGATTATCAAAAAACCGAACTCGAAGATGCCGACATCACATTCGTTGACGTTTCGAGTGCTACGCCGCCTCTGACGTATCCCGCCGGATATTTCGCGCTCGCCAACCCGGAAAGCGCGATGCCGACACCGCCGCCGTTGGACATCAACGGTGATTTCACAATGCCGCCGAGTTTCGGCACGTATCCCGGAATTCCGAACCCGACGATTGCGAACGGCAGCGATTTGTTATCCAAACCGCAGGTCGTCCCGACACCGAATCCGAAAGTTTTATCCGGCGGCATTTCCGATTCGCCTTTTACCATCGAAGGTATGAACACGGGCAAGAATCCGGTTCCGCCGCTGAACGGTGCGAATCGGGCGGTGAAGAATCGTCAGCCGTTCGGGAAAGGTCGAAAAAATACCGGCGCGCCGAAGCCGCCGGTAAACGCCGAAGCGATTGCCGAAAAGAAACCGGATGAAAATCAGCCGCCGCTCAACACCGACGCGGTTGCCGAATTTAAACCGAACAAAAAGCCTCTGGAAGAATTTGCCGACGGCATTTTGGTCAAGCGTGAGGATAAAAACGCGCAGCTCGATTTAACAAAAGCGTTTAAGGTGAAAATGGTCGGCGAGTTGGACAAAGACGGCAAGCTCGATCCGAAAAAATCGCGCTACATCATAATGAAGCCGGAGGAACAGGGCGATCAGGCGATGGTTGATCTTGCCAAAGCCGCGATTCAGGCGATCAACGATGGTAATTTGTTTTATTATCTGAAGGTTTTGGGAGTTGATAAGGTAGAATTTACGTTCGTTCAGGACGACAAACAGATTTACGCGGTTATCAATTCGGCTCAGAAAACCGAAGAGCGAGCGAAAACTATGTCGAGCGGGATGATCGGATTGCTCGGACTCGCGCAAACGCAGATTAAAGAAGAAGACTTGAAAACTCTGATCAAATCAGCCAAACCCGAACAGCAGGGCAAAAACTTCGTCTTGAATTTCAAGATCGAAAAACCCGTGGCGCAGGAAATAATCAACCGCAAATTACAGGAAGCCGAAGCGAAAAAGAAAGCCGAAGCGAAACAATCAAACAGCACGGCGGAGACGGGCAACACGAATCAGAAAACTGTTAAGTGAAAGAGCGAAACAAAAACAATTCAATAGTTTTTCTCACAACGCTCTCGGTCTATCTCGGCTTGGTGCTGGTCGGCGGAACTCCGTTTGTTATGGCGCAGGCGGCTTTGACACGCCAAGAATACGAAACTAAATCTGCTAAAGAAAATAAAGACGAGTTAAATAAACCGCTTAGTGATGCAAATCTCTATATCCCGCAAATAATCCAACTTATAAATGAGTTGAATTCACTCTCAAAAAACCAGGGATTTGATTGGAATGAATTAAACCACTATAAAATTGAAGGTCTAGGATTTTGTGAAAGCGACAATTCTCCTTCGTACGAAGTTACTGGCTATGATGGTAAGTTTCCTGAGGTTTTCGACAATTTTTCAATCAAGTTAGGGCGTGAAATTTCAAAAAGGCGAGTTGCGGCTAAACTCGGAGATTTTTATTCACAAAGAACTGGCTACGATTTCTCTACGGTTGATTCAACTTTTTTAATAAAAACAACGGTTGAGAACAAAAATAGCCAAGAAACTAAAGTATTTCTTAATGAAGTTGTAACTTACTTTGGAAAGTTTGCATCTTTTCCAATTTCATCAATGGAAAAGGTAGTTTACGAAAACACAAAAGTCTCATCAGAAAATAATCAAATTTTCATCGTTACACGCCTTCCGCGCGGTTCACTAAACGAACTTCTCAAGCAAAACGCGAAGGCTGACAATCAATAGTTTTTCCCCGCAAAAAACGCCTTCCGTTTTCTTTTTCCATAAAAATCTGTTTTGATAAATGATTGCTGAAAAACTTTGGCAATTCCCGTTTACGTTTTGGGCGGCGTTTGATATGCCGCGAATAATTGAGGACAAGAAAATGGCTTTAGTAGATAAATTTTTTAATAAGATTCTAGGCAGCAACACCGACCGTTATTTGAAGAAAATCGCGCCGGTCGTGCCGCAAATCAATGCGCTCGAACCGGATTTGAAACGACTTTCGGATGACGAACTGCGGGCGCGAACCGACGGGTTCAAAGAGCGTATTCAGACCGCGCTGAACGGCATTGACGATAAAGAGATGCGCCGCAAGCGCGAACAGGAAGTTCTGCACGAGATTTTGCCAGAAGCGTTTGCGACCGTGAGGGAAGCGTCCGTC
>JAYVGL010000183.1:0-9489 GCA_043772175.1 Pyrinomonadaceae bacterium
GAGTTGATGCGGGCAGCCGCGTAAGCCGGAAAAGTTAAATCTCCTCCGAAAAGACCGCCGATGATAATTTTGCCATCAGGCTGAATTTCCAAAGCGTAAACATCGCCGGATATTCCCGCGCTGACATTAAAGGTCGTGTCGAGTGTGCCGTCCGAGTTTAGTCTGGCGACGGCTCTCCGAGCGACTCCGTTGACATAATCGAAGTCGCCGCCGATGATGATTTTACCATCCGCCTGACGTTTGACGGCATAGACGATTCCGACCGCAGAAGCTGCCGGGTTGAATGTGTTATCCAAAGTCCCATTCGGGTTTAACCGTGCCAGATGCAAATGCGGCTGATTATTTAATGTCACGAAATACCCGGCGACTAAGATTTTTCCGTCGGCGAGTGCATTGACATCAATAGCAGTCAAGGATACTCCGGTATTAGTGTTGAACGTCGTATCCGGCGAACCGTCCGGGTTGAATCGCCGCACATCGGCAATTTCATCTAAACTGATATTATAGAATCCTGCCAAAATTTTTCCGTCAGGCTGCAAAGCCAATCCGTTAACCTCCAAATCACCTATTGAAGGAATTTGATTAGTAATCTCAAAAGTCGTATCAACCGTGCCGTTATCGTTAAGCCGCACGAGACCGTCGGTAGCAGTTCCGTTAAAAGTTGTAAAGCTGCCGGCAACAAGGACTTTGCCGTTAGGCTGCACTACGGATTTGAATATCGAACTACTGGGTCCGGTTGACGGGTTGAAAGTCGAATCAAGCGTTCCATCACTATTTAGTCGGGCAATTCCTGATCTCGGTTGACCGAATTCTCCGCCAACAACGATTTTTCCGTCTGGTGCTGAGGCGATAGTATAGACCGCGCCGCTAAAAATAACGCTCGACGAGTCAAGTGTCCCGTTGTTGTTTAATCGCACCAAACTTGATGAGGATATGCTGAATGATCCGCCGACTATAATTTTTCCTTCAGGAAGAATCAAAATGTCATTGATTTGATTGTTAAAAGCGACGGCTGTGCCAAACGACGAATCAATACTTCCGTTGGGATTCAGCCGCACGATGCGATTAGCAATTTGATTATTAAAAGAAGTAAACGCGCCGCCGATAACGATTTTGCCATCCGACTGCAAAGCCACTGCAAGAATCGCCGCATTTGCACCGCCGCCGGTGTTAAAAATAGTGTCTAAAGTGCCGTCTGCATTGAAACGAGCGATTCCATACGTTCGTGCGCCGTTAGCGCGTTGAAACAAACCGACGGCGATAATTTTCCCGTCCGGCTGAACTATCGTTTTATTAACATAGCCGAATCCTTCCGTTGCAGATGCTCCGAAGGTCGCATCCAAATTGCCGTCAGCCATTGCGGGACGATTCTGTTCGGTTACCTCCGGCATCGGAAATTTTTCCTGGGGCAAACGATACTTAACGGCATTCGAGTAGTTTCCGCGTTTTTTTATAAGCTGTAATTCATCACGAGAAAATTCCGGCTGTGCCTGAACAATGGAAACCAAAGGAAGAATCAGCAGAATTTTCAACAAAGCAAAAATGTATGTTTTCATAAATTTAGACGGGTTCTGAAGGTATTAAAGTTTGTTAAGTCGGTTAAATGAGCCTGCGGCGGACTGCATCATTACGTTCTAATAAGTTTAGAAAAACAGATTCCTTTCAACCGCATAATGTTTTGATTTAGTGAATTTTGGGAATTGCGTTTTTAGCTTTAAGTATCTTACAAGCCGATTATGTAAGTCAATAGGCTTTTCCTCGCCGCTATTATTTGTGCGGTCTTTTTATGCAAAAAGGCTTCGTTCAATTTGAACGAAGCCTTTTTATTTTGCATCGGTTAAATAAAAATTTGCCGCCGCTCTTACATTACGCAACACAACTCAAGTAGTCGGCGGTTTTTTCGGTGTCGGTGTCGGCGTGTGGCTTTCGACTTTGGCGGCGTGGTTCCATTCGGCTAGTTTGGCGGGGTTGTCGCGGTAGGTGTAATTGACTATCGGACGCATTTCTTCGACGGTGCGGCTGGACGTTTTGACGTTGGTTTCCAATGCAGTGGTTGCGCCGACTTTTTTGCCGGTCGAGGCTTGGGCGGCGTTTAAGCCCTGCTACGCCGCGTCCGCTTTAGCTTTTAGAATTGAAGAAATTTTTGTCCAAGCCGCTGTCTATGAACGATTGTTTGATTGTCTCGCCGTCGGCGACGAAGACGAAGGCGGCGGCGACTTTGGCACTTTTGCCGCCGGTGCGCGGGATGCGGAATTTGTCTTCGAGACCGGCAATTTTCCGTGATATGGGAACGGCGAAATCTCAGACGGTTTCCATATCGGCGAGCATTGCGTCGAAGGCATCGGCGTAAACTCGATAATCCTGTCGCGCGTCGCCCACGCCGCCGATTTGATTCTGTCGTTCCTGCCGAACCGCCGCGTTGGTTGCGGTCAGTTCGGCGATTTTTGCCGCCGCCACTTTATTGCCGGCAAAATCGACGGCGTTGGCGGTTAATGAAACTTCGACGCGCACGTTGCGCGTGTCTTCGCGTGTTAATCTTCCTGTCATATTAAATGTTTTCTCCTTATGTGATTCGGGTGTCGGTCAAATTTCCGGCGGAAAGTATGAATAACGAGATGCCGCGCTGGAATTCGAGCTGTCGGCACGATGGTTTCGTCCATCTGAACGAATGTTTTGCGTATCTAAATGAATACTTTATGTATCTAAATGAATGTTTCGCGTATCTGAACGAGTGTTTTATCCGCCTAAACGAGTGTTTCACGAATCTGAATTGATGTTTCGTCCGTCTAAACGAGCGTTCGGTCGGTCTGCACGGTTGCTTTGCCCGTCTGAACGAATGTTTTGCCGCTGCCGACTTGTCCGTTTACAACTCAATTTCCGAAATCAGCTCTTCGCCCTGCCGCGCATAGACGAACGCGCCGACTGCCGCTGCGATGGTGATTAAAGTTCCCGTGAAACGCAGGATTTTGGCGATTAAATGGGTTTTATCGAGCGTGTTCGTTTCCGACAAAAGATAATTCCAATCGTGAAAACCGCCTTCCGCACCGGTCAAACCGCTTAATAAAGGCAATTGCATTATTTGCGCGTCGTTCGCGTAAACATAAACGTCGAGAAAATTGTTGCCGACCCAGAACAAAACAATCGCCGCCGAAAACGGTTTTTTGTAATAGACGAAGTAGCCGAAAAAGACGATTGGCACGACAATCTGCAAAAGCGAACCGCCCGCGATTCCCGTAAATTCGCCGAAGATGCGAAACAGAATATGTCCGGCTTCGTGGATCGGCAAATTTATCAGGTGCATAAAAACCGCGTTTTCAGGGTTGTAAGCGCACCAGAAAAAGTAAAAGGTGAACACGGCGGCGATGATTGTTTTAGCGGTGCTTCTCGGCGGCATCATTTATTTAAAGTAACAAATTCTTGATTGGAAATACCATAAAAAACGCATTCCGCGCCGTAGTGCGTTTCGGTTTTTTCGTATTTCATTCCGAGTTTCTCCATAATCCGCCGCGAACCCGTGTTTTCGGGATAGGCGATGGCGACGATTCTCGACAAATTTTTCTCGTTAAAACCGAAACCGAGCCACGTTTTCGCCGCTTCGTAACCGATGCCGATGCCCCAAAATTTCTTTATCATTCCGTAGCCGACTTCGATTTCGGTCGTCCAATCGAGCGGCTGTAAACCGCTCCAACCGAACATTTCGCCGGTTTCCTTCCAGATCATCGCCGACATTCCGAAGCCGTATTTCTCGTGGCAGCCGATGTAGAATTTGATGCGTTCCGCCAACGCTTCCGGGTTTTGCATTTTCGCGCCGCCGAGATAATGATTGACTTCGGGATCGGAACGCTGTTCGATAAGCGGCGGCAGGTCGGCAAGCGTGAACGGGCGAATTAAAAGTCTCTCGGTTTCGAGCATTTTTATCTTTTGAAGTTTTCTTTGAAAATTGAATAATGCGCCAAATCGCGGTCGTAATAATAGCCGATGCCGTCAAAAGTCATCCCGATTTTTTCCATTACGCGACAGGAAGCCAGATTTTCCGGTCGGGCGACGGCGACGATTTTTTCCAGATTTAATGTATTGAATCCGTATTCCAGACATTTCGCGGCGGCTTCCGAAGCCAAGCCTTGCTTCTGAAAATCGGCGGCAATCGCGTAACCGACTTCCGTTTCGCCCGTTTCCTGCAAACGCCACAGTCCGCACCAGCCGATAAGTTTCTCCGAAGTTTTGTCGAAAACGGCGCACAAACCAATTTTTTCCGTTTCCCAGAGACTCGAAATAAGTTTGATCCAAGCCGCGACATCGGCGCGACTCGTCTGCGGCTGGCGAATATACCGCATCATTTCCGCGTCGCTTCGCAAAGCGAAAATCGCGTCAGTATCGCCTTCGTTCATCGGGCGCAAAAATAGTCGGGCGGTTTCTAACATAATTCGGGATTCAGAATTCAGGGTTCAAGATTCAGGATTCAAGATTTAATACTCAGAATTCAGGATTTAAGATTTTGAACCCTGAATCTTGAATCTTAAATCAGATGCACCAGCAAGCCGTCCTTCAATTTCGGCTCGAACCACGTTGATTTCGGCGGCATAATTTCGTTCATATCCGAGACGGCGAATAAATCTTCCATCGTCGTCGGGAACATCGAAAAAGCAATTTTGCCCGCGCCTTCGTCAACCATTTTTTCGAGTTCCGCCGTGCCTCTCGCGCCGCCGACGAAACTGATGCGGTCGTTCGTTCGCGGGTCGTCAATTCCCAGAATCGGGTGCAGGATGTAATTCTGCAAAATGCTGACATCGAGATTCTCAATCGGGTCGGGCGCACGGTAAAAATTAACGGAAAAATTCGCTTGAAACCATTTACCGCCGAGATACAAACAAAATTCGCCGCGATTGACCGGCGTTTTTGCGCCGGTTTCGGTTACGACAAAACTTTCGCCGATTCGTTGAAAAAATTCTGCCTCCGTCAATCCGTTCAAATCCTTGACGACGCGATTGTAAGCGAGGATGTGCAAATCTTCGGACGGAAAAATTCCTGCCATTACAAAATTATACTCTTCCGAGCCGTCGTGGTTCGGATTGGCTTCGCGCATTTTCGTTCGCGTCAGATTCGCGCTTTCGATGCGGTGATGCCCGTCGGCGACATAGAGCGCGGGAACTTCGGCGAAAGCGTCAACTAAGTTTTCCGTTTTTTCGACGCGCCAGATTGTGTTGCGAATGCCTTGCGGACACAAAAAATCGTAGAGCGGCGCGGTTTCGACCGCTTCGGCGATCAGTTTTCGGATTTTGTCCGTGTTGCGAAACGCCAGAAAAATCAAACCCGTTTGTGCTTTGAGCGCGAGAATGTGCGCCGTCCGATCTTCGACTTTGGCAGGGCGCGTTTTTTCGTGCTTTTTAATCGTGCCGTTTTCGTATTCGTCGAGCGAGCAACCGGCGACGATGCCGGTTTGCGATTTGCCGCCGTCGGTCAGGCGATAAATATAAAGACGCGGCTCGGCTTCTCGGACGAGTAAATTTTCGCTGATAAATTTTTGCAGATTCTCGAATGATTTGTCGAGAATTTCTTCGTTTGAAACGTCGGCGTTTTCGGGAAATTCGCCTTCGGGACGGGTAACGCGCAAAAAACTCAAAGGATTTTCCGCAATCGTCGAACGCACTTCCGAATCGTAGATTACGTCATACGGAACGCACGAAATTTTTTCCGCTTTATCGGCAGCGGGGCGCAGGGCGCGAAACGGTTTGATAATTGACATAAGTTGTAATTGGAGATTTAAGGTTCAAGATTAAGTTATTCGAGATTTGAAAATCTGGAATCTGAAACTTGGAATCTTCAAGGCTGTCTGCCTTGGTTGATAATGTCATCGAGTTTTTTATTGTTTTGCTCAAAATCTTGCAGCATTATATCGGCGGCAGCTTGTTTGTCAATTTTCCAGATACCGTTTTCGCGGACAAATGGGACGGTGTTCCAGGCGTTGTAGGAATCTTTCATCTCAATGGTCGCGCGGTCGCCGTCAATTTTTTCGCTGCGAAACTCGACGGTGCGCTGCGTTTGATCGAATAAAGTTTCGCGTTTGACGACTTCATCGAGCGTAACACTGCGCGATTTGGCTTCGTCTTCCGCCATTTTCAGCGATCCGTCCGACAATAAAAGTTTCATCGTCGTCGTATCTTTTTGTTTGATGGCGGTCGTGTAAGCCTTGAGCGTTTTCAGCGGTGTGTCGGGTTTTTCTTCGCCCGCGCAGGCAAGAAGCGTCGCAGTTAGAATCGAGATTACAAACTTGGAATAAAAGCGCATTTTTGAATAATTTTTATTAGATATCGTTATACTAAAAAGCCAAGTATAACCAAAAAGTTAAGGAGTTAAAAACGAATGGCGCGGAAAAAACTGTCGGCGGAGGAAATCGTCGAGCGGACGAGCGAGCTTGAAACCTGGGTAACGGAAGACGATTTTTTGAAAAAGCGGTTTAACTTTGCCAATTTCGCCGAAGCCTTGAATTTTGTCAATCGAGTCGGCGCGATTGCCGAAAAACTCGACCATCATCCCGATATGACATTCGGCTGGGGCTACGCCGAAATCGCGCTGACAACGCACGACGCAGGCGGTTTGACGCATCACGATTTCGATTTGGCGAGGGAAATTGAAGGGGAAATGGTGGATGGTGAATGATGAATGATGAATTGAAAACAGCCGGCGAGTATTTAGTGAAAATTGCAGCCTAATCTTTATTCACCGTTCACCATTCACCATTTCCCACCCGTCTTTGCGCGAGACCGCCGTTTTCGCTAAAATCAGTCGTTTAGTCTTTAACATCAAAATTTAATAGAGGAAATCTAATAGAAAAGTATGGCAAATACACCAATTACAGTGGCGAAAGGCGACGGCATCGGTCCCGAAATTATGGACGCGACGCTGCATATTTTACGAGAAGCGGGCGCGAGAATTGACATCGAAGAAATCGAAATCGGTGAAAAAGTTTATTTAAGCGGCAATTCGGCGGGCATCGCCCCCGAATCGTGGGACAGTTTGACCAGCACGAAAGTCTTCCTGAAAGCTCCGATCACGACTCCGCAAGGCGGCGGCTTTAAATCGCTAAATGTTACGGTCCGCAAGACTTTAGGCTTGTATGCGAATATTCGTCCGTGCGTCAGTTACGCTCCGTTCGTGCGAACGAAACATCCGATTATGGATTTGGTGATCGTCCGCGAAAACGAAGAAGACACTTACGCCGGCATCGAATATCGGCAAACCGATATGGTGGAGCTTTGTCTGAAACTGATTTCACGTCCGGGTTGCGAAAAAATCGTTCGTTACGCCTTTGAATACGCCGTGAAAAACAATCGCAAAAAAGTGACGGCGTTTATGAAAGACAACATTATGAAGCAGACCGACGGCTTGTTTCACCGAGTTTTCGACGAAATCGCGGCGGAATATCCGAACATCGAAGCCGACCACTGGATTGTGGACATCGGCGCGGCGAAAATGGCGGACACGCCGGAAAATTTCGACGTGATCGTGATGCAAAATCTGTATGGCGATATTTTGTCGGATGTCGCGGCGCAAATTGCCGGTTCGGTCGGTTTGGCGGGTTCGGCGAATATCGGTGAAAATATCTCGATGTTTGAAGCGATTCACGGCAGCGCACCGCGTCGCGCCGGACAAAATCTGGCAAATCCTTCGGGCTTGTTTTTGGGCGCGGTTTTGATGCTCGTTCACTTGAATCAGCCGGACATCGCCGAACTAACGCACAATGCGTGGCTTCGCACCATTGAGGACGGCGTTCATACTTATGATATTTTCAAGGAAGGCATCTCGAAAGAAAAAGTCGGCACGAAAGAATTCGCGCAAGCCGTCGTTGATCGTCTGGGACAAAAACCCGAAACGCTTAAAGCGGTCGAATACAAAATGGTGGAAAAAATTGCCGAAGCCGACCGCAAACCGATTTATTCGACTCGTGAACCGCAGAAAAAAGAACTCGTTGGCGTGGACGTTTTCCTCGATTGGTGGAACGGCAAACATTACGGCGCGGCAAACGAACTCGGTCCGAAAATTGAAGCGGCGGCAAACGGCGACGGCTTAAAACTCGTGATGATCTCCAGCCGCGGCACCAAAGTTTATCCGAAAGGCTCGCCCGATACCTTCGGAGTTGACCACTGGCGATGCCGTTTTATGAATGAGAATTCCGGCGAAACGATTACGCACCAACAAGTTATCAATCTTCTCGGACGCATCAATGAAGGCGGTTTCGACTTTATCAAAACCGAACACCTCTACAACTTCGACGGCTCGCCGGGTTACAGTTTAGGGCAGGGACAATAACCCTGCATAATAAAGGACGCGGTTTCGGCTTCGTTCTTTATTAAATTTCGTAAACGACGAATCGTTACCGATTGATCGGCGGGAAGATATGTTAAGCCTCCACTTTCAGGTGTATTCGTGATTGAAAAAATATGAAACAAACGGAAACTGTAGATTTGATCAAAGGAACATTTACGCCGGACGAAGCGCGTGAAATTCTTTTACAGTTACTTATTGATAAAATAAATTTTCATAATCTGAAAAATTGGAGTTCGCGCGAAAGGCTCGGAAAACCCGATGCAGATTCCGAGCAAAGATTGAAGTATTTGGAAGAATCTCGAAAAAACGTCGAGATGTTTATTGCGAAAGCGGTCAGCGAACAAAAAAATATAACTATAAATTCAAGCATTGAAATGAATATCGAATAGCCGGAGAAAACACCGGCGGGCGCGGTCAAAGTTAATGAAAAGAATCAGACGAAGGGCAAGCCGTTGACAAAAATCAACTGATCTCGCTTCTGCAAAGGTTCAACGATGTCGGATTGGACGTTATCAAAACCGAAAGTCTCTACAATTTCGACGGCGCGAAAGGTTATTCGGCGCAAGTTTGAAGGATAAATTAGGAAGGATGAAGTTTCGGCTTCGTCTTTTTTTATTTTCGGCGAAAACTTGTAATGTGCAGAAAGTTGTCTTATATTTGTAGACAAATGTCGCATTAATATTGCGACAAAAAACGAAATGAATATCGAACAAAAATTAAACAAAGAAATTGCGATGCTTTTCAAGCCGGCTTCGGGAAACAAGCAGGTTGGTTCGGTAAAAAATAATCTTTCGTATAGCGAATTTCTTGCCGATAAAATGTCAATAATCAAGGTAATCAGGTCGGGCGTTCCGTATTCGCTGTTTGATTTGATAAAAAATATTACGCCGTTTAGCGAAGGTGATTGGGCGGAATTGCTGGATATTTCCACTAAATCTTTACAGCGTTACAAACAGGATTCGAGGCAATTTAAGCCGCTTCAATCGGAAAAAATTATCGAGATGGCGGAAGTGACGAATGTCGGCGTAAAGACTTTCGGCGATCTGGAAAAGTTTAAATTGTGGCTCGATACTCCGAATTTTTCGCTTGGCAGTTTGAAGCCGATGGAACTTCTGAAAGATTCTTACGGCAAAGAATTAGTGTTGAGCGAACTGACGCGCATCA
>JAYVGL010000184.1:0-4360 GCA_043772175.1 Pyrinomonadaceae bacterium
AAATGAATCAAAAATAAATGAGGAAAATAAAATGAAAAAAACAATCTTGAAAACAATCGGAATGATGACATTGGCACTTTTAATGCTGATGGTGTTCGCACAAATTTCGGTATCCGCGCAGGACATCGGGAACGAAGAAAAAGGCGAACAAGAAGATGTGGCAACGCGCCGCGAGAACGCCAGAAAACCGGAAGGCGTATGGAACATTTCGGTAACGGGGCGCAATTGTCAGACGGGCGACCCGATCAGAACATTTTCCGCGATGCACACTTATATGCGCGGCGGCACAATGAGCGATTTCGGAACCGGAACCGCGCCGAATCTGCGGAGTCCCGGAATGGGAATTTGGAGTTATCAATCAAGAGAACGTTATACCACTGCCTTTCAATTCTTCCGTTATAACGCCGACGGCACGCTTGCCGGAAAGCAAATAAGTCGGGCGCAGCTTCAACTGAGTCAGGATGGAAACAGTTACACCAGCGTCTCCACGTCGCAGGTTCTGGATGCGGGCGGCAACGTCATTCAAAACAATTGCTCGACCGCCGCCGCCACGCGGTTTGACTAACCGAAGCGGCAAACGCGGGTTTGAGATAACAGCTTTCGCTTTTTCATCTCAAACCCGCGCTCGTTAATTCCGTGATTTATAACTTGCTCGAACGTGCAGTTACGTCGGCAGATTTTGTATATAAAAATCCTCCGTATTGAAACCCAAAATTTAATACAGCCTTTTTTTGTCGTTTTGTCGCGTTAGTATTTGAAGGCAAAAATCAGATCAAGCGCAAAGGCTGATTTTTAGCGATTAACCCGTAAATAATTTCAGAAAACATTAGAAATTAAGGAGAATAAAATGAAACTTCATAATACACTACGAATCACGCGGAAAAATTTAACGCGCGGACTGGCGATGGCACTGACGATTCTGTTCGGCACGGTCGCTTCGCCAGCCCAAACTTCCGTCTTTACCGTCGGCTTGAATAATCCGGCGAAAATCACCGCTGCCGGCGGCTCGTCGCTGCTGATTACCGAATCCGGCACGGACACGCCGAACAGCGGGCGTATTTCGCTGGTCAACCGGACGACGGGCGCACGGCGGACTTTGATTGACGGCTTGCCGTCGGGCATCACCCGCGCCGGCGGTGCGCCGGAAGTGTCGGGACCGTCGGGCATCAAATTAAGCGGGCTGAAACTTTATCTGAGCATCAGCGCGGGCGACACTTCAACGCAGGTCACGGGCGGCGCGATCCACAACACTGCGCCGTCTTCGCCCCTGCTGATTTCGATTTTGGAACTGACTCTGCCCGCCGACTACGAAACTCTGGCGAGTGGTTTTACGTTATCTTTCGCCAATCAAACGACTTTAAGCGGCAACGCGCCGGTAACTTTGACGAACGCCGAAGGCAAACAATTGACCGTCCGGCTCGTCGTCAACCTGCCGGATTACGTTTCCGACCCGCGTCCGGCTCTGCCGGATAATATACGCGAGTCGAATCCTTACGCCATCGAACTGTCCGGCGGCGCGCTCTACGTCGCCGATGCCAGTTTTAATCTGCTCTACCGCGTCCAAGTTGCGACCGGAGCTTTTGAAGTATTTACGACTTTCGCGTTTAAGCCGAATCCGACACCGGTCGGACCGCCGTTCATCGAACCCGTGCCGGACAGCATCCGGCTCGTCGGCAGTAATTTATACGTTTCGTTTCTGAGCGGCTTTCCGTTCGCAGCTGGTTTGGCGGAAGTCAAAACCGTTAATCTGAACACGCGCCAGCAAACGGTTTTGATTCCGAATCTGACTTCGGCACTCGACGTTTTGCCGTTCAACGGCACGGGCGGCGAGAACGATTCGTATCTGGTTTTGGAATTCAGCGCAAATCAACTCGCGCAGGCTCCGGGACGTTTAAAACTTTTCACGTCCACCTCGGAAACACCGAGAATTCTGGTTGATAATTTAGTTACGCCGACTTCCATCGCCCGCGACGCGCAAACCGGCGCGATTTTCGTGACGGAAAAAGCGACCGGCAGAATAATGCGCGTCAACGCGCCGCACGCCGCTGTGCGCGATTACTTCGGCACGGGCAAAAGCAATTACGTCGTCAATAACGCGGCGGGCGGCACCATTCGCTGGGACATTTTGAGAAATACTACGGGAACGCCCGCGCAAACGCGCCGCGTCTCTTTCGGCTTGCCGACCGACACGCCGATCTACGGCGATTACGACGGTGATTTAAGGGAAGACATCGCCGTCTGGCGCGAAGGCACGGCGGCAAACCCGCAAAGCCATTTTTACCTTCTGCGTTCGAGCGCGAGTCCGAACGAATTCGCCGCGCAGCCGTGGGGAACATTCGGCGACAAACCAATCGCGGGCGATTTCGACGGCGACGGCAAAACCGATTTCTGCGTCACGCGCCGCATCAACAATCAAATCGTCTGGATTATTCTGCCGAGCGGCGGCGGCGCGGTTCGATACGTTACGTTCGGCTTGGCAAGCGACCGCGAAAATTCGACGGCGGCGGATTTCAACGGCGACGGGCGCGACGATCTGATCGTCACGCGCACCGAATCGAACGGCGCGATGACGCACTACGTCGGGGACGCAAACACCGGCGCGGGCATTCTGGCGCAGCAGTGGGGAAACAGCAGCCTCGCGCCCGCGCCCGTTTTGTTCGGCGATTTTACGGGCGACAACCGTGCCGACATCGCCGTTTTTTACGGCGCGTGTCAGACGAATTCGACGTGCGACATCGCCGGAACGTGGTGGATCACGCCGACGGGCGGCGCGAGTTACACGGCGACGAAATTCGGCGTGCCATACAACGCACAAACCGGCGCGGGCGACCGTCCGAATTTCGGCGATTACGACGGCGACGGCAAATTCGACATCTCGATTTTCCGCCCGTCCGACGGCACCAACTACACGCTCGGAAGCGCAAACGGACAACTGTTCGCCCAGTTTTGGAATGGAGTGTTAACTTCTTCGCCGGAGGCAAAAACGCCGAACGACTAACCGAAAAAACCAATCATTTGAAGAAAAGCCGCGCCGGAATTAGATTACTCCGGCGCGGCTTTTCTTCAAACAACTTACTCGCTCGTCTAAGTTCCGGTTTCCCAGCTTGTCATATATTCGAGCATTTCCGGGGTTAAAGTATCAATCGAAATTCCCAGAGCGCGAAGTTTCAGGGACGCGATTTCCTGATCTACTTCCGCCGGCAGAACGTGAACGCCCGCGCCGAGTTTGCCCTGGTGTTTGACCAAATACTCAGCCGACAACGCCTGATTCGCAAAACTCATATCCATCACGCTCGCCGGATGTCCTTCCGCCGCCGCCAGATTGATAAGGCGACCTTCGCCCAAAACGATCACGCTTTTGCCGTTGATGCCGACGTATTCTTCGACGAACGGGCGGCGCGTGGCGACTTCCGTTGACATCTCTTTTAATGCTTCGAGGTTTAATTCCAAATCGAAATGTCCCGAATTACAGACGATGGCTCCGTCTTTCATTGATTCAAAATGGTCTTTGTCAATGACGTGACGATTGCCCGTCACGGTGACGAAGAAATCGCCGACTTTCGAGGCTTCCGACATCGGCATCACGCGGAAACCGTCCATTATGGCTTCGATGGCTTTGATCGGATCAATTTCGGAGATGATGACGTTTGCGCCCAAGCCGCGCGCTCTCATTGCGACACCTTTGCCGCACCAGCCGTAGCCGACGACGACGAAATTTTTACCGGCGAGCAGAATATTGGTCGCACGAATAATGCCGTCGAGCGTTGATTGTCCCGTTCCGTAACGGTTGTCAAAAAAGTGTTTCGTTTGCGCGTCGTTAACCGCCATCGCCGGAAAGTTCAGAACTCCGGCTTTGACCATCGCTTGCAGACGCACGATGCCGGTCGTCGTTTCTTCGGTCGTGCCGATAATAGTTTTCGCCAGTTCCGGTTTTTCTTTCAACATCGTCGCCACGACATCCGAGCCGTCGTCAATGATGATGTTCGGATTCGATTCCAGAGCCATACGGACGTGGCGCATATAGGTTTCGGTTGATTCACCCTTCATCGCAAAAACCGGAATGCCCCAATCGGCGACTAAGGATGCCGCCACGTCGTCCTGC
Organism: Pyrinomonadaceae bacterium; assembly: GCA_043772175.1. Lineage (GTDB taxonomy): Bacteria > Acidobacteriota > Blastocatellia > Pyrinomonadales > Pyrinomonadaceae. The sequence continues at coordinate 4,103 of JAYVGL010000184.1, forward strand.
GTCGAAAGCGGATTGGACGCGATTAAAATTGATTCCGCGCCGCCGGCTTGTAGCGTTCGCGCCAGATTTGCCGTTTCGGTCGTGATATGAGCGCAGGCGATCAGCTTCACGCCTTCGAGCGGTTTTTCTTCCGTGAAACGCTCGCGGATAAGGCGTAAAACCGGCATTTCGCGGTCAGCCCATTCGATTCTTTGTTTGCCTTGCGGTGCAAGGTTGATGTCTTTAATATCGTATTCCATTGAAATTCCTTCTTTAGCC
>JAYVGL010000185.1:0-2702 GCA_043772175.1 Pyrinomonadaceae bacterium
TTTAACGTCGGATGAAATTTCGGCGCGAACATAAAACCGATGCCCGCGCCGTCGAGACACGCCCGCGCAATTTCCGGTTCGCCCGACACTTTGACACCGAGTTTAGCTAAAACTTCCGCGCTGCCCGTGTTGCTCAAAACGGCGCGGCTGACCTGTTTGGCGACCGGCAAACCCGCGCCCGCGATGACGAAGGCGGCGGCGGTCGAGACGTTAAAAGTTTTCGCCGCGCTCGAACCGGTTCCGGTCGTGTCTATGTAATTGGTGTAGCGTGTTTTGATCGTCACCGCATTTTCGCGCAGAACGCGAGCCATTCCCGCAAGTTCGGCGAAAGTTTCGCCCTTCGCCGTCAACGCGGCTAACGCGCCCGCAATCTGTTGCGGATAAGTCGCCGGATCAGTCAAAACGCGAAAAAAATCCGAAGCCTCGTCCATTGATAAATCTTCGCCGCGCACGAGGCGCACGAGAAATTTGTAAAGCGGCGTGTCGGCTTTCGGATTGGTCGCGGAAGTCGGCGCGTCGAGCAACCATTTTGTTTTTGGTTTCAACATAATTTTATTGGTCGGTAATTTGTGAGGAATGAACGGTTGGCGTTGAATCAACAGCGGCAAAACTGTCAAATTCCAAATCCTCTATCTACTATCTCAAATATCGAGAAAGTTTTGCAAGAGTTTTTTCCCCGCGCTCGTTAAAATTGATTCGGGATGAAACTGAACACCTTCGATTTTGTGAGTTTTATGCCGCATCGCCATTATCAATCCGTCGGGCGATGTGGCGGAAATTTCGAGACAATCGGGCAGCGATTCGCGTTCGACGATTAGCGAATGATAACGTCCGGCTTGAAAATTATTATCCAAATCTTTGAAAATCGTCTTGCCGTCGTGTTCGATTTTAACGGGCTTGCCGTGAACCGGAAACGGCGCACGGATAACTTTGCCGCCGAAAATCTGCCCGATTGCCTGATGTCCGAGGCACACGCCGAGAATCGGGACGCGACCGGCGAATTTCTCCAGAATTTCGAGCGAAACGCCCGCATCGTCAGGCGTTCCGGGACCCGGCGAAATCAGTATTCGGGTCGGTTTCAGCGTCGTTTCGATTTCGTCGAGCGTTACTTCGTCGTTGCGCCGAATTTCCATCGCCGCGCCGAGTTCGCCGAGATACTGCACGAGGTTATATGTAAAAGAATCGTAATTATCTATGACTAAAAGCATATTTCAGGTTCAAGGTTTCAGATTTCAGGTTTCAGACTTTAAGTCCGAAGTTCACAAATAAACACTTGATGCTATAATCTAATTTGTCCAAGTCTAATATGTGAACTTGGATTTTCAGTTTTTAAAGTATCAGATTTTTGAGCAAATAGTTAAAGGTCATTAAAAGAGAACCCGAAACCTGAAATCTGGAACCTGAAACCTGAAACCTGAAACCTGAATTTATGAGCAAACGCGATTATTACGAAATTTTAAGTGTTACCAAAACGGCGACGGAAACCGAGATCAAAGCCGCTTACCGCAAACTGGCGATTCAGCATCACCCGGACAAAAACCCGGACGATCACACGGCGGAAGAAAAATTTAAGGAAGGGGCGGAAGCCTATTCGGTGCTGTCGGACGCGCAGAAACGCGCCGCTTACGACCGCTTCGGACATCAGGGAGTCGGCGCGGGCGCAGGCGGCGCGAGCGGTTTCGGCGGCGCGGGATTTTCCAATATCGAAGACATTTTCGATATGTTCGGCTTCGGCGATATGTTTGGCGGACAAAGCGGACGCGCCAACGGCAGAACCGCCGGACAGCGCGGCGCGGATTTGCGCTACGATCTGGAAATCAGTTTAGAAGAAGCGGCGACGGGCAAAAACCAAAAATTACGCATTCCGCGATTGGAAAAATGCGGCGAATGCGAAGGCAGCGGCGCGGAAAAGGGAACCAAAGCCGAAACCTGCACGACCTGTCAGGGCAGCGGACAGACGCGCTATCAACAGGGATTTTTCTCGGTAATGCGAACCTGCCCGAATTGCGGCGGACGCGGGCAAATCATCAAAAATCCGTGTAAAAAATGTCGCGGCGAGGGACGCGTCGAAAAGGAAAAAACGCTCGAAATAAAAATTCCCGCCGGAGTCGAAACCGGCTCACGCCTGAAAATAATGAAGGAAGGCGAAGGCGGCACCGGCGGCGGTCAATCCGGCGATTTATACGTCGTCATCCACGTCGCCGAACACGAAACCTTTGAACGGCAAGGCGCAAACCTCTATTCCGCCGTCCCGATCACCTTCGCGCAAGCCGCTCTGGGAGCGGAAATCAAAGTGAAAACTTTGGACGGCGAGGAAGATTTGAAAATTCCCGCCGGAACGCAGACGGGAACGGTTTTCCGCATTAAATCTCAGGGAATGCCCGCGCTCAACAATCGCGGCAAAGGCGATTTATTCGTCGCCGTGACGTTGATTACACCGAAAACTTTAACCAAAGAACAGCGCAAATTATTGGAACAACTCGCCGAAATAGAAGACGTAGATTTTCAGGACGCGAGTTTTATGGATAAGGTGAGAAATATTTTCGGATAACGGCGGAGATGATGTAGGGCGAAACCGCTATCAAGCAAGTTTAGGGGAAACAAGACAACTCGATAATAAAGTTGCTGTTGTCGCCTCCACGTCCATTGAATAGAGAACCAAACCACTGCCTCCGGCAGTGGTTTCTACCAGGCAGTGAGGC
>JAYVGL010000186.1:0-10835 GCA_043772175.1 Pyrinomonadaceae bacterium
GGCGCGGACGACTTCCCAAGTGTCAATGTTGAGCGCGTTGCAGACTTTCGCCATTTCGTTCGCCATTCCGATATTGATGGCGCGGAAAGTGTTTTCCCACAATTTGCAGGCTTCGGCGACTCTCGCGCTGGAGACGGCGTGAACGCTGTCGCAGATTTGCGCGTAAAGTTCCGCCGCGACTTCGGTCGAATCTTTGCCGACTCCGCCGACGACTTTTGTAATATTATGCGTTTGAAACTGCGGATTGCCCGGATCAACTCTTTCCGGCGAGAAAGCCAACAGGAAATCTTCGTCCAATTTCAAACCGGCTTCTTCGATCATCGGCTGTAGAATTTCGTCGGTCGTTCCCGGATAAGTCGTTGATTCTAAAATCACGAGCTGCCCGCGCCGGGCGTATTTTTTAATTTCGTCGCCCGCTGCCAGAATATACGACATATCCGGGTCTTTCGTTTTCCGAAGCGGTGTCGGGACGCAGATGATAATCACGTCGCAGTCTTTCAATTTTGAAAAATCGGTCGTCGCTTCAAATTTTTTCGTGTCGAGAACTTTGCGAACATTCTCCGAAGGCACATCAACGATATGCGATATGCCCTGGTTCATCGCGTCAACTTTTTTGCCGTCAACTTCAAAGCCGACGGTCGGAAAATCTTTCAAAGCGAATTCGACGATCAGCGGCAAGCCGACGTAGCCGAGACCGATGACACCGATGCACGCGGTTTTATCGGCGATAAGTTTTTTTATCTCATTTTTAATCATTTAATTTTATAAAGTTCGTTTCGGATATAATTAGTAAAGCGTTTTTATTATTGAAACGGCGTTTTGTTTCGCCCGCTTAAGACTAAGTGAAGCCTTTGCGCGTGTCAAGAAACAGTTTTGACCGTTGTCATTTATGTTACAATAACGATGGTTTCATTTCTGATCCTATTCAGAACCGACGTCAAACAAAATCTTCAATCGTTCCCAATCTCCAGACAAAAGATAAGTATGAGTGATGAAATAACTTCCGTTAATCCGGTCGTCAAAGCAATTGTCGCCGGAACCGCGCCGCGTCCCGCCCAAGTTGCGGCGGCGCGTGGAATGCTGCCGCTGCCGCAAGCCGATTTGTTCGAGATTCTCGCCGCCCTCGCCGGTCAGAGCGATGCGGAACTCGCGGCGACGGCGCGGGAAACGCTCGCTTCGCAGGACGCGGAGACGCTGGAAAGTTTTCTCAAATCGAACGAAGCCGCGCCGTCAGTCCTGACTTATTTCGCCGCGCAGGGCGACCAGTCCAGACAGGTTCACGAAGCGATTTTGACTAATCCGAAAACGCCTTCGTCGGCGATCATCAAGTTTGCGCGGGAAACTGCCAGCGGCGAACTGCTCGAAATCATTTCGTTTAATCAGCAATTGCTGATCGCCGCGCCGCCGATTATTGACGCGATTATCGCTAACCCGTATCGCACGGCGGAAGCCGAACGCCGCGCTTCGGAAACGAAACGCGAATTTTTTCAAAAAGAACGCGGAGCCAAACAGATCGCCGACGAACTTCGCGCACAGGGCAAAGAAGCCGCCGCCGAATTTATCGAGCAGTCGGATTTCGGCACGGGTTTACGGGAAGGCGATTCAAAATCGGGATTGAGTTTTGAAGACGCGGTTCTGCTTGCCGAACACATCGAAGCGACCGACGAAGAAACGGATGACGGCTGGCTTTTTTCCGAATACATCGAAGAGCTTTATGAGGAAACCGCCGAGCAGCGCGAGTCAATCGTCAACAAAATACTGGGCGATCTGCGCGCCGAAGACGACGAAATTTCCGGCGAGCGTGTTTCGATGATTAACCGAATCTTGAAAATGGGAATGAAAGACCGCGTGAAAATGGCGGCGAAGGGCGACCGCGAAGCCCGCAACATTCTGATCCGCGACCCGAACCGCATCGTTGCCAACGCCGTTATCAGTAACGCTAAAATCACCGAGCAGGAAGTCGAAAAAATCGCCTCGATGCGCTCGGTTCCCGAAGACGTTCTGCGCCAAATCGCCATCAACCGCAGTTGGGCGCGAAACTACGCGATTGTCCACAAACTCGCGCAGAATCCGCGCACGCCGATGGCAAACGTCATCAGCATTTTAACCAGACTTCAACTTCGAGATTTACAGAATCTGATGAAAAATAGGAATGTGTCGGACGCGGTGCGAAAACAGGCTTTGCGATTGGTGACGGCGCGAAGCAGAAGATAAACATTATTTCTCAATCGTGGCGACGGTTAGTTTGCCGGATGCGTCCGTCTTCAAAACGAATTCGTCGTTAAAACTCAAATCCCTTACTAACTCGCGTCTTTGATTGTAAACAACGACTACGCCGTTAACTTGATAAGTGCCTTCGCGCAGCGGTTTCGGTTCGACCTTGACGCTCGTCTGCGGCAGCGTTTCGCCGTAAACGATATACGGTTTTTTCATCGGTTCGGTAGATTCCTGAAAGCCCGACGCGGTGCTTTGCACATACCACATCTGCTCCTGATAATCGTTCGGCTGGCTGCGGCGGCTAATGCTCATTTCGCCGAAAACGCAGAGATTTCCTTCGCGGGTCGCGGCTTCCATTTTCGGATGTGAAAAAATTATTCCTTCGTCCGTCGCCTTCACACTCAAACGCTCGAACCGCTGATAACAAGCCGTCGTCAGCGTCAAACCAAACAAAATCACCGCGAACAATACTTCGCTGTTTGGCGCGGCGCGGCGAATTTTATTGATTGTTGTGAACATTTTTCTATCTGTTCGGAAGCGACGGATCGGCGATGAAGTCAGCTAAAACCGCCTGCAGAAGGCGAACTCTTTCCGGCTTCGTGCCGCCGTTCAAAATGCGTCCCTGCCGAAAATCAATGCCGCGTTTGACCACTCTAAAATAATCTTCCAGTATCGAAGCCTGCTGTTCGATGTCGTAATCAGTCAGTGTTTTGTTCGCGTCGAGCGTGTATGGATAGGCTTTGTTGTAATCGAAAAAGTGCGTGATTTGTTCCATCAACGCCGACCAGACGATATTCAAAATCTTGTTCTGATACTGCCAGACGTGACCCATCTCGTGAACGAAAAACCCCTGCGTCGAAGCGTTTTCCGTCGAGTAATCGGCGTGGTAAGACCCTTTGGACATATATATTTCGCCGTTCGGAGTCATTCCGCTGTTGTCCGGCTGACCGAAAAAATACTTGCCGTCGTGAACCTTAACTTTGGAGTAGTCAATCGAACTGCCGTAAAGTTCCCGCGCTATTCTTCGTTCGCCGGTTGTTAAATCTCTGCTCATTCATCAATCTCCTTGAAAAATTATAATTCAGAAAACCGACGCGATAAAAGAAATTTTTTGCCGTTGATTTTCAGACAAAATCCTGCAATTTGCCGGTTTTGATAAAAGTTCCGGCGATGTCGGTGATCGTATGACTCGCCGCGCCAAGCCATAAACCGATAAAAGCGTAGAGAAAAGCATATTCGCCCAAATCCGCGCGGACGTATTCGCCGATTGCCGTCCAAATTTTCGTAAAATCGAGCAAATTCGGCAGATCGCCGCCCGCGTAAACGGCGAACAGATACGCCGCGAAAAACGACAGAAGCGTTAACGCGCCCATAAAATAAACGACGCGCAGGAGAGTTCCGAAAATCAGCCCGTGCGACCAGCGCGAACGATGTTTGAAAAACACCTGATACGGATACCAGAGATAGCAAAAAACGCCCCAGCGCGTGTATTGTTTCGAGTGCGTATCAAGGTCGGGACCGAACATCAAACCGCCGAAAGTGAAGGCGGCGGTAACGATTAACGCGAGTGGAAGGCTTTTCGTCGCTTGCCACGCCGCCGCGAAGGTCGGGGCGACGAAGAGAAAAGTTACGGCATCGTGTATTTTTCCTGAAGGCATTTTTCGATTTCGGGTTGAAGATTTCAGATTTCGGATTGGAGGAAGGAATCTCCGTTAGGTCATTCTAACGAAATCGCGTCTGATTTCCAACGAAATTTTGCAAAACGCTTTTGAACCGCCCCGCCTTTGGCAAATTACCGCGTGAAAGTGCGATAAACAGGCGATTTTGTTAAAATTTAAGGCGCGGCATTCGGTTTGCGAGATAAAACTTACAATTTAGAATCTTGAATCTGAAATTTCAAATGAACGGCTTTTGGACAAAATTAAAAACGACGCTTGAGATGATAAAGTTCGAGCATACTTTATTCGCGCTCCCGTTCGCTTTTTTGGGCGCGGTTTTAGCGGCGGACGGTTTGCCGACGGGTTGGCAGATTCTGTGGATTACGGTCGCAATGTTCGGGGCGCGGTCGGCGGCGATGACTTTTAACCGCATTATTGACAGGAAATTCGACGCGGCGAATCCGCGCACGGCGAATCGTGAATTGCCGCGGGGAAAGTTGAGCGTTTCCTTCGCGTGGACGTTTCTCCTCGTTTCCGTGATTTTATTTGAAATTGCCGCCTATTCACTGAATTGGCTGACGTTCGCGCTATCGCCGGTCGCGCTTTTGAGTGTTCTCGGATATTCATACGCCAAAAGATTTACGAGTTTCGCGCATTTGATTTTAGGTTGGGCGTTGGCGATTTCGCCGACCGCCGCGTGGATTGCCGTGCGCGGCGCGTTCGATTCGGAAGTCCCGCTTTTGCTGTCTTTGCTCGTGATGATGTGGACTGCCGGATTCGACGTTTTATATGCCTGTCAGGATTACGAATACGATGTAAAAGCCGGACTGCGCTCGATTCCGGCGCGTTTCGGTATCAAAAATTCGCTGAACATCGCCCGACTTCTGCACTTTCAGGCATTTGTTGTGCTGGTTGTGCTTTATCTCGTCACCGGTTTAGGCTGGCTCGCGCTCGCCGGTGTTTTGGCGGTCGGCGCGTTGATGATTTACCAGCATACGCTAGTCAAACCGAACGATTTGTCGCGGATGAACGCGGCGTTTTTCACGACCAATGCTTTTGTCAGCGTGATTTTATTCGTGACCTTCGGCGGCGCGGTTTTTGCATCCAAGTTCTAACAAAATATGGCTTCTGCGCGCAAAAGGAATATCGCCTGTCTGGAATCAATGTGGGACAACCGCACGGAAAACCGTCTGAATGTTTTGCCGATGCTCGAAGTCATCGCTCGCGGCTGGAACGTGAAAGTCAGCCATCTGACCTGCAACACGCGCGAAGAGTTGAAATATAACCTAAACCTTTTGTGCAAACGCAATTACGGCATTTTATACTTTGCCTTTCACGGTCTTCCGGGATATGTAAAACTACACGGCGACAAAGTGAGCCTGCCGGAACTGGCGGAGATGATGAACTGCCGTTTTTCCAATTGGATCATTCATTTCGGAACCTGCGGCACGATTCGCCGCCCGAAACAGGTTCTCGAATTCGTCGCGCAAACCGATGTCGCGCTCGTTACCGGATTCACCAAAAAAGTTGACTGGATCGAGTCATCGGCGTTTGAATTATTGCTTTTCCAAGCGTTTCATCTTTACAAAAGCCCGCGCATCGTGTGTCGTCATTTATTCACGAAATATCCTGATTTGGCGGCGTTAACGGGTTTCAAGGTATTCCCTGAATTTATTTGATTATGAAATTCTCTCCGAACACGAAACTAAAATTCGTTAACCTTTTTTCCGGTCTTGGCGGCTTTCGCCTCGCCGTCGAAAGTTTTTGTCGGAACAACGATTGTGTCTTCTCTTGCGATTCTGCTTGTAGGCGGTGAACGGCGTTTGACGATGCGCGAAATGCTGCGTTTGCGAGGTTTTCCCGAAGATTACAAAACCGTCGTCGGCTATCAGACGATGCGAAAACTGGCGGGAAATTCGGTTGCAATTCCGCGCGTCGAAGCGGTCTTGCAGTCGGTTTTTGATGCTTTGGAAAAACCAATCCAAACTCAAATTGCCAAACCGAAAAGTATGATGCAATCGGGAAATTCGTGTAAAATTAACAGAGGAGAAATTTGTGCAAGCTACAATTGAGAAAATAAACAGTGAATTTCAGCAGCTTTCGGTGGAAGATTTGCGGCAGATTCGTCAATTGCTTGATTCGATCTTGGAAAAGAAAGAATCGAAACCGACGATGACCGAGGAAGAATTCGCGCAGCATCTTTACGAAAAAGGAATTATCGGCAAACCGCCGCCGCCGATTACGGATTTTTTGCGGTATGAAAATTACGTTCCCGTCAAAGTTGAAGGTGAGCCGATTTCAGAAACGATTATTCGGGAGCGCAGATAAATGGCGGCTTTCTTCTGCGATTCGAGCGCGATTGTCAAACGCTATATTGTCGAAACGGGTTCGACGTGGTTGTCGGCGACGACCGATCCGAAAAACAATCGCGTTTATGTCGCCCGCATAACTTTTGTCGAAGTTATTTCAGCAGTCTCACGCCGCAAAAAGGGCAAGCATCTTTCGACGACTGATGCGGATAACGCTCGTTTACAGTCTGAACAAGATTATCTGAACGAATTTCAGAAAGTGGAAATCAGCGAAAACTTAATCGTCGAAGCGGCGAATTTAGCGAAAAAGTATGCGTTGCGCGGTTATGATGCTGTTCAACTCGCAACGGCTTTGGAAACTGAAAAAGAAAGGTTCGCGGTTGGTTTGCCGCCATTAACTTTACTTTCCGCCGACACGGATTTGAACGCGGCGGCAGTCAGCGAAGGTTTGACGGTTGATAATTCGAATAATCATTGAGAGATTTGGAAGTAATTTATGAATCAAGCGAACATTTCCATCGCGCTTACTTTTCTTCTGGCTCTTGCCGTCTGTGGTTCAGCGCAGAACATCGCCGGTAAATACGAAGGTCTGGCGAATGTTGTGCCGTTCGGTAGATTGCCGATCAAAGCTGAAATGCGTGAGAAAAACGGTAAAATCAGCGGTTCGTTTGAAACACCGCTCGGCGCGGCGACGATTATCGAAGGAGTTTTCAGCGACGGCGTTTTGAAGCTCATTATTGACGCAGGCGGCGACGACATCAATTTTAACGGCAAGTTTGACGGAGGAAAATTAAAAGGCGAGGTTGTCGGCGATTTATTGAAAGGAATTTTTGAACTGACGCGAACGGGCGATGCCGCGACTGAATCGGATTTTTCCTATATTTACTCGCAGAGTAAGGAAAAATGGCGTGAGGATTTGCGTTTTATTGCTGAAGAAATTCCCAAGCGACACAAAAACGCTTTTCATTTTGTGTCGCGCGAAAAGTTTGAAAAAGCGGTCGCGGATTTAGATAAACAAATTCCCGTTTTGAACGACACGCAGATCGTTTTCGGCTTCGCCAAACTTTTTGCGATGATCGGCGACGGACATACCTCGCTTCATTGGAATTGGGCTTACGGCGAAGTGCCGCTACGGTTGTTTTGGTTCGGCAAAGAACTGCGTGTCGTTAAAACCGATGTCAGGTTTCCGCGCACGAACGGCGCAAAAATCGTCAAAATCGGCGGCATTCCAGTCGAAGAAATTTACAAACGCAGTCAAGAATATATTTCGCAGGACGAAACGCCGCAATTTATTTTGGAAGCCACCGCTGCGATGCTCGCTTATCCGTCATTTCTGAGTCAAATCGGCGCGGCAAAATCAAATGATAAAGCCTTTTATGAATTTATTGAGGCGAAAGGAAAACGCTTTTCCCTTGAACTCGCCGCCGTCTTACAGGACAAAATAGAATGGATTTACCCGTATAAAATCGCGCCGCTCTGGTTAAGCAATGAAGACAAACCGCTGGCTTACAAGTATTTGTCGGATTCAAAGCTGGTTTACGTCCAATTTCAAAGCTACCCGCGCCGCAAAGGGTTCAAAAAGTTTTCCGACGATCTTTTCGCTTTTCTGGACAAAACCGAAATTAACAAACTCGTCTTCGATTTGCGCTTAAACGGCGGCGGCGATTTCACGCGCGGGAGCGATTTTTTCATCAAACAATTAAAGGAAAGAAAAAAAATGACCGAAAAAGGAAAATTTTTCGTCATCGCCGGTCGCCGAACATTTTCTGCCGGAATGTCAAACGCGGCTGATTTCCGCAACGAGTTGGGCGCGATTATCGTCGGCGAACCGACCGGACAAAAACCGAATGGCTACAGCGAAAACCGTAATTTTCGTCTGCCGAATTCACATTTCGACGCGGCGGTTTCAACTGAAATTTATAAATTTGCAGAAACCGACACGCCGGGTTTAATACCCGACAAACTGATCGAACCCGAATGGAATCTAATGCAAGCCGGACGCGATTCCGCGATGGAATGGATTCTGGCTTACTCCGTTGTAAAGTAAATATATGCAATTTTCATTTGATACAAATTTAAATAAAATCGCCGCAAAGGTTGAAGCCAATGAGCGTTTGACCTTTGATGAAGGCGTGGAATTATATAACACCGACGATTTGAATGCGCTTGGGAAATTGGCGGATTCGGTGCGGCGGAAAAAGCACGGGAAGACGACTTATTACAACGTCAACCGGCATTTCAATCACACAAATATCTGCGTGGCGGACTGCAAATTTTGCGGATTTTATAAACGTGCGCGGCAGGAAGGAGCTTATACGCATTCGATTGACGAAGGCATCAAGATTGCGCGAAATGCCGTTGCCGAAGGTGCGACCGAACTGCATATCGTCGGCGGGTTGAATACGAAATTGCCATTTGAGTATTATACCGATTTGTTTTCATCTCTGAAGCGCGAATTCCCGCGCCTGCATTTGAAGGCGTTGACGATGGTCGAACTCGATTTCTTTGCGCGTTTTTACAAAATGTCGGATGAAGAAGTGATCGAACGACTGAAAGCGGCGGGAATGGATTCGTGTCCGGGCGGCGGCGCGGAGATTTTCGCCGAACCGACTCGTTCGCGGATTTGCGACCATAAATGCGACGGCAATCGCTGGCTTGAACTCGCAGGGAAAGTCCATAAAGCCGGACTCAAAACTAACGCGACGATGCTTTACGGGCATATCGAAACTATCGAAGACCGCGTTGACCATTTCGTAAAACTGCGTGAACAGCAGGACAAAACCGGCGGTTTTCAGTGTTTTATTCCGCTCGCGTTTTATCCGAACGGCACGGCTTTATCGAGCCTTCCGGGACCGGACGCGATTACGAACTTGAAAACCATCGCCGTTTCGCGTCTGATGATTGACAACTTCGACCACATCAAAGCGTATTGGGTGATGCTCGGCAAAGCGACGACGCAGACCGCTTTGCATTTCGGCGCGAACGACGTTGACGGCACGATTACCGACGGCGGCGAACTGACGCACGCTTACTCGGTCGAAGAAGGCGGCGAACAGAAAATGACTAAAGCCGAATTAATCACAATGATCGAAAACGCGGGCTTTGAAGCGGTCGAGCGCGATACGGTTTATAATCGTGTGGAAAAAGTTGCGGCTTAATTTCAAAAGATTTATGTTTGCCTTAAAAGTCTTTTCTTTTTTTCTTGTATGTGTTTCGTTTGCTTGTGTAAATTCAGCTTCGCAAACAGAATTATCTCTAAAGATGAAAAGATTTGGTTGTTTCGGCAGTTGTCCAAATTACGACATAACCTTTCAGCAAGACGGAAAAATTACACTTGAACAAGTTGTAATTGATGGCGGAATTTGGAAAAAAACTGTTGGCAAAACGGAAGAGAAATTATCCGACGATCAAATAAAACAATTAGTTAGTGAAATTGAAGCAGCAAACTTCTTTTCATTTGATGATGCCTACAATAACGATTCTACGGATTGTCAAAATCCAGTAAAACAAAAAGCAGGTGTAATTCTTTTTATAAAGCTGCGTGGAAAGGAAAAAACTATAAAACATTATTTTGGATGTCGCCTTAGTGAAAAAATGATCGAACATAATCCAGTAAACATCAAAATCGGAAAAGATTTTTTGCCTGAGGTTTTTCCGCAAGAACTTTACACTTTAGAAATGAAAATTGATGAAATAGGCGAAACAAAGCGTTGGTTAGAGAAAGAAAATAAATTCAAACAATAAAGCCTGCCAATCTACACAGGAGAAAACAAATGAACACGACAGTTATCGCCGACACTTTTGTTCCGACTCGTTTTCCTAAACGAACGAAATCCGTGCGCCTGCATATCGAGTTTGAAAATGAGCCGGACAAAATGACACCCGAAGAATTTTGGGAATTCTGTCAGGAAAATCCTCAAGTTCGCGCCGAACTGACCAGAGATGGAGATATGATAATTATGCCGCCGACCGGATTTGAAACGAGCGATAGAAATGCAGAAATCATTTTTCAGTTAAAACTTTGGGCGAGAAAGAATAAAGCCGGAAAAATTACAGATTCTAATGGCGGTTTTATTTTGCCGAACGGAGCGACTTACGCGCCTGACGCGGCTTGGACGAGCAACGAACGATTGGCGAAATTCAGTGAAAAGGAAAAGAAAAAGTTTTTGCCCTTGTGTCCCGATTTTGTGATCGAACTGCGCTCGTCGTCAGACAATTTAAAAGAACTTCAAGCAAAAATGGAAGAGTATACTGAAAACGGCGCACGGCTCGGCTGGCTGATTGACCCGAAAACTAAAACGGTTCACATTTATCGCGGCAACGGAGAAGTCGAAATTTTGAACGATCCCGAAAAGGTATCGGGCGAAAATGTTTTGGAAAATTTTGAACTGGATTTATCGGAAATCTGGTGATTGCGCCAAAACCTTTCGGAAAAACAGATTTGCACTTTGAACAGGCGGGCAAATTTTTGAATAATTAAAACGATGAACAATCTTTTTACAGCAAATTTAGCGGAAGTTGATTCAATCGTGGCGGACGCGATCAATGATGAAACGAAAAGGCAGTCGGGCGGATTAGAATTAATCGCGTCGGAAAATTTCGTGTCCGAAGCGGTTTTACAGGCGATGGGTTCGGTTTTTACGAACAAATA
>JAYVGL010000187.1:0-16512 GCA_043772175.1 Pyrinomonadaceae bacterium
AACTCAATTTCGCGTTCCGTTTGACGATTTATCAAACTAACGAACCGTCGCCGTCCCGTCGAAATAACTCTGAATTTTCGGGAAAATATGCGTCGAAACTTTGCGTCCCAATTCCAAACCGGCGATGTTGTCGGCTTGGATGTGATAGCCGCCCATCACGCGCGACAGTCCCGCCATTTCCGCTGTTTTGCTGAACGTCGGCAGTTTTAGGATGATCGTGCCGTCGCCCGCTATTTTGTCGCTCGGTTTGCCGTCGTAGCTTTGTTTGATCTCGCAGGAAATTCCCGGTTCGGTTAATTCGCCCGGATGACGGGTGTCGGTCGCGCCGAAAAAGTCGCTGCCGGTGAAAAGTTCCAGGGTTTTCGCGCTCGCCGCACTGACCGCGCTGTGACCGGAGACATAGCCGGGAAACGGCGGCGTGATAAATGAAAGCGGCGAATACGGATGCCAATCGGCGGCGGGAATCATCGTTACGCCCTTGCCCGCGCCGCTCCAGCCGCGCACCATCTGATCTTTGTAATAATAATGAATCAGCGTCCACGGTCGCGCTGAATCATAAAATCGTTTGGCTTCCCACGCCGCGATAAAGGCATCGAACGCCGTTACGCCGACCGCGAAATACATTTTGACATCTTTATCAACATCGTTTTTGTCGCGCAGGGACACGGCTTGCGCGAATTTCAGCCAGTGTCCCGATTGTCCGGTCGAACGCGGTCCGTCGCGCATAAATTCGACGACGGCTTTTTGTTCGAGCGAAAGGCTGCCGTTATACATCAGCACTTCGTCAACTTCTTTTTTCAACTCGTCCGAGCCGACTTTCGGCGGCGGCGGCGGGCGAAACATATCGCTGCGCTCCAGACCGAACGGTTTAACGCGATACCACTGCGGCGTGAGAAATCCGGGCGTGGCTTTTTTGTCGTCGGCAAGGGTAAATTCAATCGGCTGCCAGCAATCCGGGTCAATGATTTTGTTCCAGGGGTTAACGGGACGATAAAAAGTGTAATCCGAATACGGTTTGCCGTTTGAGCCTTCTTCATCGCCGAGTTGGTTTGCGCCGTCCTCGTGACGATATTCGAGCAGTGCGGCAGTCGTTACATTAGCGATTCCCTGCGGTTTGGTCGTGTCGGTCGTCGCGTCATTCGGGTCGTAACCGCGTGAGCGCATCTGTTCGTCGAGCCACTGTTTATCTTCGGGGAAAATATCGAGCATCGCCCGGTAAGTCGCATACGCAATGGCGATGCGCTTATTGGCTTCGGTGCGCTCCGATTTCGGACGGCGCAGTTGCCCGCCCAAGCGTGTGCCGACCGCTTTGTCGTCGTAATTTGCCCAAGCGTCATACATCGAAGTCGTGATAATCATCAACATCCGCGAGCCGACGGTCGGGCGCGGCGAAACGCGGGTGTGTTCCCGCGCCGTCGCTTCGAGCGCGACATCGAGCCATTCGTAGGCGGCGGATTTTACAGGCGACTCCTTTGAATTTGCTGCCGATTTCGTCATTTGCGCCAAAGTTTTCGGCTCGAAAGACGGCGACAGAACCAGGTTGACAAAACCGATTGTCAGCAGCCACAAGGCAATTGACCGATAATTTTTCATAATTTTATTCTCTGCCGATTCCCAAAGCATCGGCGACGCGGTTGATGTAATTAAACCACGAAGCAATCAATGTAATCTGCAAAATCCCTTGATCGTCAAAACCGACTTCGCGCAATTTTTCGTGATATTTCGGCGAAATTTTCGTCGCGTCTTTCGTCAACTGCACGACGTATTCGCACATCACACTTTCGGCTTCCGTAATCGGCGCAGTTTTGTAATCCGTCCGCAGAGCCGCGATTAAATCGTCGTCCAAAGTTACGCGACGCAGAAACTCTGCGTGAGATTCCAGTCAGTAATGACAATTATTCACGACGGAAACCATCGTCGCAATCATTTCGTGCTGTCGTCTTTGCAGCGGCAAATCAGGCGACATCAAAACGCTGAATTCGGCGAAAGAGTGAAACATCGCTTCGGGAATCAAAGTGTGCGACTCGATAACGGATTCGTCCGAATTACTCGCTTTCGGCGCGGGTTCGTTGTATTCCGAAGGATACGAAGCCCGCAGTTCCAGCAGCATTTTCTGTAAGTTTTCGTCAGCCTCTTCAAAGGGAATCGTTTTTATCCAAGCCATTTCAGTTTTTATTTGTTTTCGACCGCTTTGACTGAGCCGCTGATTTTATCGTTTCCATCGCCGACCAGAACTGTAAACTTTCTTTGCGTTTCCGCCGACCAGCCGGGGATCAAATCTTTGACGATGCCTTTTTCGTCAACCAGAATCGTCAGCGGAACGCTTAATTCGTCGGTCGCGTAAATGTTTTCGATTGCCGCCGTGCCGCCGATTAAAATCGGGTAGGTAACGCGCTTTCCGGCGATATAGCTTTTGACGTTCGCGCCTTTTTCCGTGTCAACATTCAAACCGTATAAATCAATGTTGTTCGCCGCGAGTTTGCCGCGCATTTTTTCGAGTTCCGGCATTTCCTTCGCACACGGAATGCACCACGTCGCCCAAATGTTAATTAAAGTCTGCCGTCCCGGTTTGAAATTTCGCCGCATCGAACTATTCGCGCCGTTCATCGTTTTGACGGCAAAATCGGGCAGCGGTTCGCCGATTTTGATTTTCAAACTTTGCGCGAAAATTTCGGCTTTTGTCAAAGGATTCGGCAGATTGGCTTTGCCGAGTGAAATAATTCGCGCTTTTCCCGCGCCTTTTTTCAAAACCAGCGTCGAACCTGCCGCCGCTTCGCCTTCAAACCGTTCGACCGCGCCGTTCGCCCACGTTACTTCGATTGACTCGGCGCGTTCATCTTTGCCCAAACCAAATAATAAACGCGGATCGTTCTGCGAAATAAAACCCGACCCGCCGGATTTAATTTTCGTTTCGATGCCGACCGACGTTTTCACCCGCACGACCGAACCGAAAGCATCGCGGGAAATCGTTTTGCCGTCGCCTTCCAAAACGACGCGCAAAAAGTTATTGTCCTGCCCGACGTTGTTTCTGAAAAGCAGATGCGCCTGATTCTGAATCGTCGTCGAAAAAACATCCAAGTCGCCGTCGTTGTCAAAATCGGCGAAAACTCCGGCGCGTCCGTCGGTGATCGAATCAATGCCCGAAACGCCCGAAATATCGGTGAACTTTTTGCCGTTCAAATTCAAATAAAGCGGATCGCGTTCGTAGCCGCTGAACGAAAATCCCTGCCCGAACATCAACTGATTTTGATCCGAACGCAGCGCGCCTTTTTCCGCTTTTCCCGTATTATCCTGCGACACAACTTGCCGCCAGAACTGACTTCAGGTGTCTTTCATAGACTTGCCGGAAATAAATCCGTTCGGCGTGTAGATGTCTTCCCAGCCGTCGTTGTCAAAATCTATAAAGCCGCCGCCCCACGCCCAGCCGCCGCCGAAACCGCCGACTTCCGCCGTTACGTCCCGGAATTTTCCGTCGCCCGTGTTTTCGTAAAGATTATTGCCGGCGGCGAGTTTTTTCAAGACGTTATCTTTCGCGCTCGAATTCGGAAAAAGTCTGGTTAAGATTCGATTTCCGGCGGTCGAACTCATATTCGTCGTGTGCAGATCGAGCAAGCCGTCGTTATTGTAATCGCCGAACGACACGCCCATTCCGTTTCCCGAATCGAGAACGCCCCGCTCCTTTGCTTCGTCCACAAACTTGTCGCCTTTGTTAATATAAAATGCCTTTTCGCCGAAATCGTTAGCAACGTATAAATCAATTTTGCCGTCCGCATTGATGTCCGCAAATTCCGCCGCGTAGCTCCAACGCTTGTCGTCAACGCCCCATTTCGCCGCCTCTTCGCGGAAAGTTCCGTCGGGCTGGCTGATGAATAAAAGATTCGGTGTGCCGTTCGTCGCCTTGAACCACGAATCCGGCGTAACCTGCCCGTAGCGATTGTAGGAATTCACGTAAACGTCGAGCCGCCCGTCGCCGTTAACGTCCCCGGCGACCGCCGAAAAACCAATGGCATCTTTTGCCACGCCCGATTCGAGCGATACGTCGTCGAATTCGAGTTTGCCGGTTTGTTTGAATTTGTTTTCCAACAAAATCTGCTGTCCGACGGCGGAGATGAAAACGTCTTGGTCGCCGTCGTTGTCGTAATCGAAAACGAGCGGCGCACTTCCCGTCGCGGTAATTTTCACGCCCGCTTCGTCGGAAGCGTCGCGGAACGCGCCCTTGCCGTCGTTCAAGTATAAATAATTGCGGTTGGTGCTGACGACGAACAGGTCGAGCCAGCCGTCGTTGTTAAAATCGCCCGCCGCCGCTCCGTGCCAGACGAAACCGTTGTTTTCCGGCGTTCCGAAACCCGGCAGAGTCGCCCCGACTCCGGCGGGGACGGCGACTTCGGAAAACAAATCTTTCTCGGCGACCAAAGAATCAAAGCTGACCAAATCGAACGAATCAAATTGCCAGTGCGTGTTTTTATCGGCGCGGACGTTCGCCCAGAAAGTTCCCCGCGCCCATTCGCGTTTGCCGCCCGTGTCGCGCCCGATCACGTAAAAGGCGATGCGCGCTCTGCCGGTCGCGCCGACGATTGCCGTCGGCTGTTCCGCGCCCGCCGCAGATTTGGCGGAATCGTCGAAGTTGGCTTCTTTGACCTTGAACCGCACGTCTTCGATTTCGGAAAAATGCGTGAGAAATTCCGCCCAATCGCTTAAAAACTCCGCGCCCGATATTTTTCCCGCGCCCGCCGATTGGTCGGCAGCGGCGTTTCCGGCGGCAGTTTCCCAAGTGTGCGAACCGATCCATTTAACCTGCGTTTTCGTCGCCGAAGGGCGCGACGGAAACGGTTTGGCAGTTAGTTGCGCCGGGAAAAACTGCGCCGTCAAAGACGCATCACGGTCGCGTGCGGCAACCGACAGCGCGAGCAAATCGTTGGCGAGCGACTCGGATAATTCCTCGACCGTTTCCAGTCTGTTCCGGTCAACCGTTTTTGAATTATCGGCGGCTCGCACCGGCGATTTCTCGCTCTGTCCGTAAAACTCGGCGAAACCGCCGCTGACGATCAGCAGAATTAGCGCCCACGCCGCCCGATTTTTTGAAATTTTATGTAAAACTGAGTGGTTCATTTTATCAATACTTTACGGCGAGTATTATCCCGCGAAAATAAATCGGCGTTCGCCGTCGGCGTTTCCAATCAAAATTTCATCGTGTTTGTGTTTTGTCCCGTTCACTTTTTGACGTTTTAGGCAATCGGACGGGAAAAACCTTCAAGTTTTTAGGGATGATTATTTTTCGTCGGCGATGTAATTTAAGATTGTTTTAACAATTGAAATTTTATCATAAACATTTTCACTGCCACAACACCCGAAACTCTCCGCCGCGAGAATCGCCGAATCGAAAAAGTCAGCGCAAATTGAATTCGCCCGCTCCGCCGTTGTTTATTTCCTCGAATGACGGTTAAACTAACCGTCAATAAGAGTTTTTATTTCCATTAGAATTTGTTCGGAGAAGGAGAAAATCAATGAGTTTTAAACCGCGTATTTTTATTTTGTTTACGATGTCGTTCGCGCTGCTTTGCGCGTCGAATATGATTATCAGAGCGCAGGAAAAATCCGCTCCGACGATTTTGACGGCGGCGCAAGCCTCGAAAATCGTCCCGACGAGTTTTTATTTCGCCGGACAGAGCGCACCGACGCAAATGAGAAATTCGGCGGTCGCGCTGATTGGCAAAGACCGCCGCGTCGTCGCCGGTTTGGTTGACACCAGCGGCTATTCGTCGGAGATCAGCGACAAATACGAAGGCTTTTTAATCACCGATTCGCCGATCAGCATCGGCGGTAAACAACTGGAAACCGGCGGCTACGGATTCGGATTCTCCGGCGACGGCAAACTGCGTATTTTCGATGTCAGCGGCAAAGAAATCCTGGTGGTCGAAACCGTCGGCGACAAGGATATGAAACGCCCGCGCCCGCTGATGATGAGCGTTTCCGCCGACGGCGTAAGATTTTACAAAGGGAAAACTTACGCGCTCGTCGCCGCCAGATAACATTTTTCCTCCGGGCAAACTTTCCCGTTTTTCAAATCAAAAATCGCCCGTCAAACCGAAATATTCGTAACGCGGCTGATCGTTCGCGCTTTGCCGAATGTAAAAAACTCTTCCGCCGCTGACCGCCCGCGTCACCGCCGCGTCGGTTTTGCCGTCGCCGTCGTAATCGCCGAGTTTGACGACATCGCTTGATAAACCCAATCGAATGATTTGCAGTTGCGAATCGGAACTGCGTCGAATATAAAAAATCCGCTGACCGCTTTCATTGCGAATCACGGTCAAATCCGCCGCGCCGTCGCCGTCCCAGTCGGTTCTGCCGGTAAAATACGCATCGGAACTCAAGCCCCACTGGACGCGGTAAAATTGATTATCGGAACTGCGCCGAACATACCAGACCCGCGTTCCGTTTTCGCTGCGGGCAACGGTTAAATCGGCTTTGCCGTCTTTATCAAAATCGTTCGCCGCCGGAACGTCGCCGGATTGTCCGAAAAATTCGGTGCGGTAGTTCCCGGTCGAACTTTCGATGAGATACCAGACACCGCCGCGAAAAACGGCAATATCGGTGCGTCCGTCGCCGTCGTAATCCGCCGCCGCAAAAAAATCGCCGAGCGTCGAATTTCCCCATTGCGTTTCCTGCAAAGTTCCGGTCGAACTATAAAAAATTCGCCACAAAACATTGGCGTTGTAACGCGCCGTCGAGAAATCGGATTTGCCGTCGCCGTCGAAATCAAGCGTCAGCGAAACCGAATCGCCCGCTTCTCCGATTTGCTTTTCAAACAGATTTCCGTTCAGACTCGACTGCGCGAAAAAAGTTCGGTTCGAGTTTCTGTAAACGGTCAAGTCGGTGCGCCCGTCGCCGTCGAAATCGTTGTAAGTTCCGTTGGCGAGGTGGAATTGTCCGCGAAGTTCGCCGCTAGAGAAATTTGCGGTTTTGATGGTGAAAGAAGTTCGATTGGCTCGTAAATCGGCGACCAATTCGGGAAAGATACTGATTCCCGCAAAAAAACTTCCGCTTTGTCCGCCTTCTCGAAGAATAGTAAATGAGATGTTAGGATTTTCTCCAACTGACGCGCCAATGTTAAGAGTCGCCGAAATTAATGGATTTGATAAATTTTCATAATTACAGGATAAATCAAGCTGAGTTTCGGCTCGATTCAAACTCAGCTTACAAACGCCCTTACCGAATGAACCGTTCGCTGGAATTTGCTGCAAACCGGACAAATTAGCGACGAATTTTTGCTGAGCCTGAGCCGAAACGGTGAAACAAAAGACGATTGATAAACCAGCGATAAACTGAAGTAATTTTTTCGACATATTTTAATTATTTAATTAAATTTCAGAAAGCTTTTAGTTTATGAAACATCATAAATCATTCGGGCGATTATCGAAACTTGCCAATGCGCCTGAAAAAGTGTTAAATGCTAGTTTGCTTTGTGAGCGCACAAACCGTAAGCAAGAAGGAGTGTGAGAGAAGAAAAGTGGCATATATTTCACTGAACAATAACGAGTCAATCGAAAACGCCCTGCGGCGTTTCAAACGTAAAGTTATCACCGAAGAAATCATCAAGGATTTGAAAAAACACGCGCATTTCGTGCCGCCCGGACAAAAGGCGAAACTGAAATCGGTTAACGCCCGCAAACGCAATCGCAAGCGTTTCCGGCAGGCACCGCGCCCGATGAATTCCAATCAAGGATCGAATCAAGGCTTTAACCAAAACCGCTAAATTTTTGATTTTTATATTTGACCGATGCGTGAACGCGAAAAAGTTTTGATAAAAAAACATTTCGTTTTCACGCATCGAATTATTTTAAAATGAACGCAACAGAAAAATTCCGCATTTTAATCACCAACGACGACGGCATCCACTCGGAAGGCATCAAGGCACTGGAGAACGCCTTGAAGGAAATCGGCGAGGTTTTCGTGGTCGCGCCCGAATCGGAAATGTCCGGCGCGTCGCACAGTTTAACTTTGTCGCGTCCGCTTCGCATACGGCAGATTGACGAACGGCACTGGACGGTTGACGGCACGCCGACCGACTGCGTAACCTTCGCCATCAACCGGATTTTAACCGCCGAACAGATGCCGCACATCTGCGCTTCGGGAATTAATCACGGCGCGAATTTGGGCGACGACGCGACGTATTCGGGAACGGTCGCCGGAGCGATGGAGGCGACGATTCTGGGCATACCCGGAATCGCTTTCAGCTTAGTCGCCAACCGTCATCACGATTTCACCGAAGCGGCGCGAATCGCCAAAGAATTGACGCTGAAAGCGATTACAGAAGGAATGCCGAAAGGAACACTGCTCAACGTCAACGTCCCGAAAGGTGTGCCGAACGGCGTTCGCGTAAGCAAGCAGGGTTTTAAAAACGCCAAACCGTTGATTTCGGAACACACCGACCCGCGCGGAAAATTTTATTACTGGATCGGCGAAGAACGCAGCGGTTTTCACGCCGACGAAGGCGGCACTGATTTTGAGGCGATTGACGAAGGCTGCGTTTCGATCACGCCGATGCGAAGCGATTTGACGAACTATGCGGCGATTGAATTACTGAAAGATTGGGAGAAATAAATTTCAGATTCCAAATTCCGGATTAAATTTGGAATCTGAAATTTGGAATCTGAAATTTGGAATCTGGAATCCAAATATGGACGAGTATAAATTTTCCCGCGACCGGATGCTTCAGCTTTTGCGGGAAAAATATGAAATCCGCGATGAGAATGTTTTGCGGGCGATGAATGAAGTTCCGCGCCAGAGGTTCGTTCCCGACGCGCTGAAATCGCAAGCCTATAAAGACAATGCGCTGCCGATTGCCTCGAAACAAACGATTTCGCAGCCGTTTATCGTCGCCAGAATGTCAGAACTTCTGGAATTGATTCCGCAGTCGAAAGTTCTGGAAATCGGCGCGGGTTCCGGCTATCAAAGCGCGATTTTATCAAAACTCGCGGGCGAAATTTACGCCGTTGAAAGAGTTCCGATTCTGGTTAAAGAGGCGCAGAGCAAGCTCGACCAACTAAACATTACGAATGTAAAGCTGGTCTGCGCCGACGGAACTTTGGGCTGGCAAACTCACGCGCCGTTCGACGCGATTCTGGTGGCGGCGGGCAGTCCGAAAATCCCCGAACCTTTATTGAATCAATTAAAAATCGGCGGCAGATTAGTTTTGCCCGTCGGCGAAAACCAACAGACACAGCGATTGATTCGCGTTACGCGCCGTCAGAACGATTTCCACACGGAAGATTTCGGCAGATGCTCGTTCGTCCCGCTCATCGGCGAACACGGCTGGCAGTAAAAAAACGGCGGCAGATTATCGCCGAGCCATCGTAATTTTCAACGCCTCAGCTTTTCAAAGTCGGATCAGTCGCGGAAATCCGCGTTTCTCCGCGTTTCTCCGCGTCTAATTTCCCTTTCGGTTTTAAACTTGAAACTCAAATTTTACATAAATTTTACACGGCTCGTGTGACGAATGGCGGCGGGTTTATGATATTTTTAATCGTCAACAAAAACAATTCAGGAGAAACTAATGGACGATAGAACGAAGCGAAGTTTTTATGCGGCGGCTTTGGCGGGACTTTTCCTTTTCGGTTGGGCGGCGGCGACGGCGGCGACCAAACCGGACGCGGTTTTCAGAGGCACGGCGTATTCCTACGGCAGAGTTTACGATGCCAAAGTTCAGACCGACGGCAAGCGAATTCTCGCCGGTTCGTTCATCGAGACGAACGGCAGCGACGGCAACACCAACATCGTGCGGCTGAACGCCGACAATTCACTCGACACGAGTTTCGTCTGCCGCACGGACAAACAAATTCGCAAAGTTCAGATTCGCGCCGACGGCAAGATTTACATCGCCGGATTTTTCTCGACTGTCAACGGCACAACGCGCATCAATCTGACGCGGCTCAACGCCGACGGCTCGCTCGATGCGAGTTTTAACGCTCCCGCCAACATCGGTTCGGGGATTAACGACGGCGGCGAAATTCTGGTGCAGCCGGACGGCAAACTTCTGGTGGTCGGCACTTTTTTTCCAGGCATCGTGCGTTTGAATTTCGACGGCAGCCGCGACACTTCCTTTAACGTCGGCGCGGGACCGAGATTTCAGGGTTCGTTGGGTGAGGTTAAAACGCTGGCTTTACAAACCGACGGCAAAGTTCTCGTTACCGGAACCTTCGATACTTTCAATACGACGGCGCGGCAAAACATCGTCCGTTTGAATACGGACGGCAGCGTTGACACGGATTTCGATCCGGGCGCGGGCGCGTCCGCTCCGGGAACAGCACTTTTGAGTTTGGCGGACGGCTCGACTTTGTGGGCGGCGAGCGGATTGGTAAGGAAATTCGGACGAAACGGGACGCTGGATGCGACTTTTTCGACGACCGTCGCGCCGCTGCTCCGAACAAATTTGGTGCAACAGCCGGACGGCAAGATCCTCATCAGTTATTACAGTCTGACGGGCGACGAACAGGACGGCGATTTTACAGGCTTCATCAGGCGCATCAATCTTAACGGCGCAAACGACACTGATTTCAACGGTTTGACGGCGAACGACACGATTATTTTCAGCGTGGCTTTGCAGACGGACGGCAGAATTCTGGTCAACGGCAGTTTCTATAAAATCTCGAATCAGCCGCGCATCGGAGTATTTTTGCTGGAGACGAACGGCAATTTGAATGCGGCTTTCAATCCGGTTTTGAAAGATCGCGGCACGATTGCCGACCTCGACGTGCAGCCCGACGGCGGAGTTATCGTCGGCGGTTCGTTCTTTGAAATCAACGGCATCGAGCGCGGCAACATCGCACGCCTTTTGCCCGGCGGCGCGGTTGATCCATCATTTAACGCCAATTTTGAATCGCTGGTTGATTCGCCGCCGTATTTTACGGCGGTTCGCAAAATCGCCCGACTCGCCAACGGCAAAATTATTGTCGGCGGCAGATTTAACCGCGTCAACGGCGCGGCGCGTTATCAGATCGTTCGTCTGAACGCCGGCGGCGCGACCGACACCGGATTTAATCTGCCGCGAAACACCGTCATCTCCGCTTTTCAGTATTTTGCGATGGAGGTGCAGCCGGACGGCAAAATACTGACGAATGGCGGAACTCTGAGCGGCGGTTCAGAGACCTGGCGCATTATCCGTCTGAACGCCAACGGCACGCCGGACACGGGATTTGCCGACGGCGCACAGGGTTTGGCATCGGACATCAAACTCGACTCGACCGGCGCGGCGTTTGCTTCCGGTTTTTTCTTTAACGCCTCTTCGGATGTCGTCAAAATCAAAACCAGCGGAACTTTGGACACCGGCTTTAACGCGCCGCCGAGTTCGGACGGATTAAACTCGACGGCTCTCGGCATTCAACCGGACGGGAAGATTTTGGTCGCCCGGTTCACCGGCGGCGGACTTATTCGCCTGAACGCCAACGGTTCGGTTGACACGGCGTTTGCCCCCAATATCGTCTCGCTCAGTTCGCCGCGCATCTGGAAAATTTTGACGCAGTCGGACGGGAAAATTATTCTCGGCGGCTCGTTTGTCCAAATCAATTCGGTGAAC
Organism: Pyrinomonadaceae bacterium; assembly: GCA_043772175.1. Classification (GTDB taxonomy): domain Bacteria; phylum Acidobacteriota; class Blastocatellia; order Pyrinomonadales; family Pyrinomonadaceae. Next base: position 11,573 of record JAYVGL010000187.1, read on the forward strand.
CGCGACGGCTTGGCGCGGCTCAACGCGGACGGCACGCTTGACGGTTCATTTAACGCGAACGGGTTGATAACGAACGGTTTAACGCTGGCGTTGGCTTTGCAGAGCAACGGCAATCTCGTTTTCGGCGGCAAATTCAGTCGTCCGAACGGCGGACGGCAGGATGTCGGACGCATCTTGAATTCGTCGGCTCCGGCGGATGTGGACGGCGACGGGCGCACCGATTTCGCCGTGTTTCGACCGTCAAACGGAACCTGGTTTTCGCTGCTCGCCTCCGACCGAAATTTTCCGGCGACACCGTTCGGCATCGCTTCGGACAAGCTCGTTCCCGGCGATTACGACGGCGATGGGCGCACCGACATCGCGGTTTTCCGCAGCGGCTTCTGGTATCGAATCAACAGCGCGACCAACCAATTTTCCGCCGTCCAGTTCGGACAAACGGGCGACGTTCCGGCGGCGGCTGATTTTGACGCAGACGGCAAAGCGGACATCGCCGTTTTCCGCAGCGGTTTCTGGTATGTTTCGAGAAGTTCGGACGGCGGTCTCAATACGTTTCAGTTCGGACAAAACGGCGACGTTCCGGCGGCGGGCGACTTCGACGGCGACGGACGCGCCGACTATGCGGTTTTCCGTAGCGGAACGTGGTTCGTCGCGCAGTCGAGCGCGGGTTTTCGCGCCGTGCAGTTCGGACAGGCGAACGACGTGCCGCTTAACGGCGATTTCGACGGCGACGGCAAAAAAGATTTCGCCGTTTTTCGCGGCGGCGAATGGTATGTTTTGAACAGCCGCGACGCATCGTTCCGCGCCGAGCGATTCGGTTTGGCAGCCGACGTTCCGACCGTCGGCGATTACGACGGCGACAACAAATCCGATGTCGCCGTGTGGCGACCCGCCGACGGAACTTTTTACGTTTTGCAAAGCAGCGACCGCAGTTTCCGCGCCGCGCAATTCGGGCAAAACGGCGATGTGCCGATTGCCGCGCCGTAAAAATTTACACTTCGTAAAATATAAAAGCGGGAAACTCTTGAAAATGAGTTTCCCGCTTTTATATTTTACTTTTTACTTTTCAGGCTTGCCTTGAAATCACTCCGCGTCAGCTTTTTTCGCCTTTGGCTTTTTTGCGGCGGGAGTTTTTTTGGCGGCGGTCGCTTTCGGTTTCGCGGCGGTTTTCTTCGCCGGTTTTGCGGTTTTCGCCGCCGGATTGAGCATCGCAGTCCAACTATAATTCGGCGTTTCAAATTCCGTTTCCAATTTCTTGAAAATGAATTCGGTCATCGCCTCGACCGCCCAATTATGATTCGTCTCGCCGACCGACGCGATTTCGGCATCAGGCGCAGGATTCATAAAATCAATCGCGTATGGAATGCCGTCTTTAATGGCGAATTCGACCGTGTTCAAGTCGTAGCCCAACGCTTTGCAGATCGTGATAATGTCTTTCTCGACGCGGGCGTGAAGTTCGGGCGAAAGATAATCTTCGACGTTAACATACTGCATACCCGACAAATACGGCTGCGACGGATCATACGGCATAATCAAAACTTTTTCCTGCCCGACGCAGTAACAGCGGACGAATTGATCGTATTCGATGCCTTCCTGCAAAGTCATACAAAGCGTTCCCGACTGATTATACTCGTGCCAGAGTTGTTCGAGCGACCAGATTTTCGAGACGTTTTTCCAGCCGCCGCCGTCGAACGGTTTTAAGAATGCGGGAAAGCCGATGTGTTCGACGATGCCTTCCCAATCAAGCGGATATTCGAGATTTCTGAGCGATTCGCCGGTGATGTCTTTGATGTAATCCTGCTGCGGCAGCAAAACGGTTTTTGGAATCGCCACGCCGAGTTTCGTCGCCAGACTGAAATTAAAAAATTTGTCGTCCGCCGACCACCAGAAAGGGTTGTTGATAACATAAGTTCCTTCAAGTGCGAAACGCTTCAAAGCGGCGCGATAATACGGAACTTCGTGCGAAATACGGTCGATGATAACATCGTATTGCTTCGCTTCGTCCAGCCGGATGCCGCCGATTTTAATCATTTCGGCGATGACTTCGCCGTTTCCCTTCTCGTTGATGCTTCTGATAATTGATTCGGGAAACGTGATTTCGCGTCCCGTTAAAATGCCGACTCTTTTCATAATCCTAATTAAATTCCTCTTATTATATTTGATGTTAAAAGATTTGTGTAAAACAACAGATCACTCTGAATCTGTCAATTTTAATTGATGCGCCGCAAATCGGCAAGAACGCGGTCGGCGAGCGGTTCGGGAAAATGAATGTGTTCGCCGAAGGTTGAAATCGTTTTTCCGGTGATAATGAACGGTTGCCAGTGAACGGCAAATAGTCGAGAAACGCGCCGTTATTCGCCGTTCACTGGCAACCGTTCATTATTAAACGAGAGAAATGTCCTCGAAATTCACATCGAACAAAGGCACCGCGTAATTTAATCAGTCAGATTCGCCGCCGTTGTTTATATTAACGCCGAAATCGGTTATATTAACTTCATATTCGCAAAAATGTTTTTATCGGAGGCTTCTGCAAATGACTTTGCTTTTTCAAATCGGAAATTTATTCGGCGCAGGTTTCGTTTTCCTGCTTTTTATCGCTGCCGCTTTGCTCGTCGTGGCGTGGAAAACGATCAAAATCGTGCCGCAGTCAACCGTAATGCTGATTGAAAGATTGGGCAGATTTCACCGCGTCGCGCACAGCGGATTGAACATCATCTACCCGTTTTTTGAAGCTCCGCGAGCGGTTTACTGGTCGAACGTCCGACCGGGAACGACGCAGATTGATATGCGCGAGCAGTTTATAGATTTGCCCGCGCAAGCCGTAATTACCCGCGACAACGTGATGATTAGCATTGACTCGGTCGTCTATTGGCAGGTCACCGATGCCGTCAAAGGCGCGTATGAAGTCACCGATTTAGTCGGCGCGCTCGTCCAGTTGACGTTTACGGGAATGCGCTCGGTCGTCGGCAAATTGGATTTGGATCACACGCTTTCTTCCCGCACTCAGATCAACGACGAACTGCGGCTTATTTTAGACGAAGCGACCGACAAATGGGGCGTAAAAGTAACGCGCATTGATGTTAAAAACATCACGACACCCGACGAAATTCGGATCACGATGGAGAAACAGATGACCGCCGAGCGCAACCGCCGCGCCCTTGTTTTGCAGGCAGAAGGCGAACGGCAGGCGGCGATCACCCGCGCCGAAGGCGAAAAACAGGCGGCGATCACCCGCGCCGAAGGCGACAAGGAATCGGCGATTTTATCAGCCGAAGGCGCGGCGCAGGCGCGTCTGAAATCCGCTTCGGCGGACGCGCAAGCCATCGCGCAAATCGCGCAGTCAATCGGCAATCCGCAGGACACGACGCAATATCTGATTACTTCACGCTACATCGAAAGTTTGCGCGATATGACGAAAACCAACAACGCGAAAGTGATTTTTATGCCGATGGAAACTTCCAGCCTGCTGTCGAGCATCGGCGCGATTAAAGAAGTTTTCAGCGAAACCGGTGACAAAAGCGAGAAAAAAGAACAGTTTCCGACTCCGCCGCACCCGCCGCGTGAATTGGGTCAATAGTCAGGAGAGTTTTATGGAATTAACCATCAGCGACGACAAAACAAAGGAATTGCTCGCCGAAGTAATCTCCGAAATGCTTATTAAAAAGCGTGATGTTTTTCAGGAAATTATTTTGGAAGCCCTGGAAGAAATCGGCATCGGAAATGCTATTATTGAAGGGCGAAAAAGCGAGTTTGCCAATGAAGAGCGCATTTTCGATATAATAGAAGGTAGTCCTTGTTTGTCGGTTTGATATTTTGCAGGGAGTTAAACTTATGAAAAAATTATTATTTATTATTGCTTTATTCGCCGGTATTATCGGCGCGGTGATTTATTTGACCAACACCACGCCGACGGCTTCGGCAAAAACAAAGTCCGTCCTCGACTTCAAAATGAAGAACATAGACGGCAAAGAAGTCGCGTTAAAATCATACAAAGGCGACGTTCTGCTGATCGTCAACACGGCGAGCAGGTGCGGTTACACGCCGCAATATGAAGGTTTGGAAGCGATTTACGAAAAATATAATTCGCAGGGCTTCAAAGTTCTCGGCTTTCCCGCCAACAATTTCAACAGTCAGGAACCGGGCAGCGAAGCGGAGATCAAAGAGTTTTGCGAATCGAAATATAAAGTTACCTTCCCGATGTTCGCTAAAATTTCGGTCAAAGGCGACGACCAGCATCCGCTTTATAATTTCCTAACTAAAAAGGAAACGAATCCGCAGTTTGCGGGCGATATTTCCTGGAACTTCAATAAATTCCTCGTCAACCGCAAAGGCGAAGTCGTGGCGCGTTTCTCGTCAGAAGATACGCCCGAAAGCGAAGCCGTAACGAGCGCGATTGAGAAGTATTTGAAGGAGAAGAAGTAAAGACCGATTAAAATCGTTAATCGAAAGCCGCGCTGTAACAGCGCGGCTTTCACATTTTTGGAACATCGGCGACCGGCATTGGAATTCTCGCAAAAAGTTTGGAATCTTCACGACCGGCGATAGAATTCCCGCAAACCGAATGGAATATCCGTAACCGGCGGTGGAATATGCTCGAAAAGTTTGTGAAACTCGTCAACCGCTTTGTGAGATTGATAAAAAGTTTACGAAACCGGCAGGCGGCTTGTGAGACGCTCTGCCCGGATGAAATTTTTCAGAATAACCTGAGTTGAGGATAAAAATTTTGAATTATACGACATCCGTGAACGCCGGACGGAGAGGCAAACTATCAACTGTCAACTATCAACTGTTCACTAATATACGAGAAAATCTTCTCTGTTTGATATTGAACAATTGATAGTTGACAGTGGCTTTGTTGCATAAATCAGCAATCTTCTCATTTCTGTTTTTCGCTAGACTTCAACTTTGTAACTTTCAGGCATTCCCAAGTGTGTCATCCGATT
>JAYVGL010000188.1:0-28280 GCA_043772175.1 Pyrinomonadaceae bacterium
GTTCGAGCAACTCGAATTGCGGATCGGTTAAATCAGTGGTGTAAGCCATCGTTAGAGTAAAAATGATTTCCCGTTAAACTGCAAACAGGTTCTATAGAATAGCATCGGGAAGATGTATGTCTTAAAATCGGCGGCATCAACCGGACCGCGCAGGATATTCGCCGATTGCCCCAGATGTTCTTCTAACTGCGAATTATTCATTTTTTTGCTTATTCGTATCTAAAAAATTAGGTGTCAGAAAAACAAATTTCAGTTTCGGAGCTACTTGAAAGAAATCCAAGATAAACTAAGGTGCGCGTCTCACACACGGCACACCTTTTCACTGAGAAAATTCTCTCAGATTACTGTATAATGAACCCCAAAATTCGGACAGGTAGTTAAGGTGGAAAATGATGATAAAACTGCCATTGAAAATTAGATTATGGCAACCACCAAAACACGCAGTGTCTATAAACCGGAATTCAAAGCTAAAGTTGGGCAATGATAGACTTGACTCACCTGTCTTTCGTTTGCTTTTTCTGAAAGCTATGATACATTACTCGTCTAGTAAATCAATCTTGCAATTTAGGGTAACTCAACGCACAAAGGATTATTTTTATGACTTTCGACCAACTTCACGAAGGCATTGAAAATGTTTGTAACTGCCTGGAAAACAACGGCGAAGTTTCCGAAAATACGTCAGATACTTTTGCTCGCCGTGTAAAAAATAAGCCGCCGGAGCTGTCCGACTTCGCATCTTATTATCAAGAAAAACAACCTTGTAGAAAGACCGATTGTAAAACTGTTTGTCAACACAGAACTGTATCAGCAAATAAGATTGACGAACACAACGAAGAAGTTTTAAAATTGAAATGGCTTGAATTTCTCCGCTTTAAACCCAAAGCCTCAAAAATTTTCTGTAAATTTAAGCTGAAAGAAAACGCAGGGCTTGTTTGGCACACGCCTAATGGAAAACAACCCTGCCACTATTCCATTTTAAAATCTGATGAATTTACTATGGAACACTTGGAATTGATTGATGTATTTGAACTCGTTTAACAAGAATTAGCCTAAGTCCCCCGCCATAATTTAGTGCGTTGGCAAATTTGGCGGGGGATGTAAGGCGTTCCACAGCATCGGCGTTTTTCAGCCGATGTTTCTTAGACGTAAGTAGGATTCGAGATTGAAGAAAATGAGAAACTTTAGTATAATTACAGACGAAGCACAGAAAAGTTTGCGGCTTTCCTATGCTTCTAACCGATATATCAAGTTGTGGTTGATTATGGCTGAAACAATTATAAAGGCGTTCCGTTTTTCCTTCAAGCCTTCCAAAGTCCAAACTCAAAAACTCAATGACACATTGTATTTGTGTCAGCAGTTGTATAACGCATCTTTGCAGGAAAGAATTGAAGCCTACAAAATCAACCGCATTTCGATAAATTATCAGGCTCAACAAAACCAGCTTCCAGAAATCAAACAAACGAATCCCGAATACAAAGATATTCATTCTCAAGTTTTGCAGAATGTTTTGAAGCGCGTTGACCTTGCTTTTCAAGCCTTTTTCAGCCGTGTTAAAAAAGGTCAAGCTGGTTTTCCGCGTTTCCGTTCCGCTAATCGTTACGATAGCTTCACTTTCACGCAAAGCGGATTTTCTTTGACGGGAAACAAATTGACGCTTTCCAAACTTGGAACTTTCAAACTCAAACTTTCCCGTCAAATAGTCGGCAAAGTTAAAACCTGTCAAATCAAACGCGAAATTGATAAATGGTTTGTTGTTTTCACTGTGGAAACAAATATTGAGCCACTTGATAAAACAGGTCAAGAAATTGGCTGTGATGCAGGCATTGCTTCGTTTCTCAAGTTTTCTGACGGTTCGGAAATTGAAAATCCGCGCTTTGCCGAAACACTTCAAAAATCTTTGCGTGTCGCTCAAAGGTCGGTTTCCCGCAAAAAGAAAGGCGGCAATAATCGAAAGAAAGCCGTCCTTAAACTTCGCAAAATTCACCAAAAGATTAAGAATTGCCGCGCTGATTTTCAGCATAAAGCGGCTCGTTATCTCGTGAACAATTTTGATTTGATTTGCATTGAGAAACTGAAAGTTTCCAATATGCTCAAAAATCATTGCCTTGCTCGCGTAATTGCAGATGTTTCGTGGGGTTCCTTTTTCCAAATACTTTCCGATAAAGCGGTAGAAGCTGGTCGAGAGTTGATAAAGGTAACGCCAAACTTCACATCGCAGACTTGCAGTAATTGCGGGCATTGCGAAAAAGCAAACCGCAGAACTCAAGCTGATTTTGTATGTCTGAAATGTCATTTTTCTATCAATGCCGACCATAATGCGGCGATAAATATACTCAGGCTTGGTCAAAGCCTTTCGGAGTCAACTAAAGCCGTTGGGCTATGAGTTTCCGAAGAATCTCTAATCCATATCCGTTTCGGATTGGTTAGAGAGTGTCAATTTATGCTTTCGGTATCAGAACAAAGACTTCTCGACACAGAGTTGCCACTTATAAGTGGCAACTATAGAGAGCTACTGTTTGATGAAGTGCCAATTTTGTTTGTCGGAACTAATAAATTCAATGGCTTCGTTATTGGTTCGTCAGTAGAAGAAGATTACGAAAATGGCTTTGAGAGATATTTGCACATTACTGTAGAAAGACACGATTACGTTAATTTTATGAGACGAAAAGTTCCGTATCTGGAGCTTTTGGAAAAAGCAAAGCCAATCTTTGTTGTTGACAAGTATCACGCTGACGAAACCGTCAAAATTTACCACTATTCTTTTGATGAGATACCCGATGATTACAGACCATCACTAGATACGCTTTGCCCTCTTTCCTCTTACCAACCTTCTTATGTTTTCTCGGCAAGTTTCTTTGGCGGCGAAGCCGATAAACATCACGCCCCACCGGAAGATATAGGCGAATTTACAAATAATTGGGCTGAATTGATAGGTATTGGCACAAACACTCTAAAGAATTATTTATCAGTAAAACCAAATGTTTATGTTCAGCCTGCTACAGAAGGAAGTTATCAGATAAATTTTGAAGTTGAATTAAAGGAGTTTCCAAGTTTGTTCGTTACGGAAACAGAATGTCTGGATTATCTTAATGAATTTATCAAATACTGTTTAGATGGTTTAACGGAAGAGGCACTTGAAATCACAAAACCAGATGCGACAAATTTAAAGTTCGATAAACTCTACGAGAAGGCGTTCGATCTAACTCAAAAAGTTGGCTCAAACGAAGATAGAAGTCAAGAAGTTAAAAGGTCGCTAATACACGACGTTTTAACGACACCGGATATTTTGCAGAGTGTCGCAAAAATCAGCGAGAATTATGATGGTATTGAAGTGTCAAACTTTCAATTTGAAAGAGTCATTGATTTGGAAGGAAATGGAGTAGAAGTAGATGTTGAAACCTTTCCACAACCTTTAGGTTTAATTGATAAGCAATACCAAGATGAAATAGAAGAAACCGTTTTTGAGTTAGCTGCGCTTGACTCATCAGAAAAAGAAACGGACGACCAATTAGCCGAATATAAGATTCAAGTTTTTCAATTTAACACACACAAAGGCTCTGGGTTTGCTTCCTTAATTGAAACCGAAATAGTAGATAACAAGCCGGAATTGCGTATATATACCGTTAGAATTAAAATTGATAAATATGATAGAGCAAATTCATACAAAAAATTCGTTGATAGTATGCGTCGCCCCAAAGCTATAATGGTTAAGGCTTTGGCAACTAGAAAAAATGGAAGACCAGATTCCTTATTAGTAGAGAACAAAGATGAGAAAGCCTAAAATTAAACAGATTGTTAAAGATTCTACAAAAACAGAATTTGAAAACTTTGAAGATTTTGCCAAAAAACTTTTCAGAGTGCCGAAAAGTGAATTAGATAAAGTTAATAGAGACTTTAAACCTTCGCTCAAGACAAAATCGTCGCCGCCGAAAACTTAGAACTTATTAGTGAGTTCTTTGTAAGTCAGTCGCTTGCCTGAAATCATACCGACCGCTTTCAAAAATCTGTCTTTATCTTTTCCTTTTCTTTCGTTAAATCTAAAAGTTTGCTCGTCTAAATAACGTCCGAGATGAAACGGCTCAACCGAAACATAAGTGCCTTTAATTGTTCGTTTGAGCAAAGACCAAAAGTTTTCAATTCCGTTGGTGTGAATCTGTCCTCGAACGTATTCAATGCCGTGATTGATTACTTTGTGGTTATATTGTTCATCTAATCCGCGATACGAACGCCATTCATCCGTGAAGAGGTTTGTGCCTTGCTCGACGTTATTTTTAACTTCATTGTGAAGCGTTTCGCGGTCGGTTTTTTCAATGACTATAGCTTTTACTCTGCCTTCTCTTTCGAGTAACCCCATCACGGCGGTTTTTCCGACGCTACCGCGTCCTTGAATCTTTTTTTCGCGTTTGTCTTTGTGCATATTCTTTGCCAGACCGCCAATATAAGTTTCGTCAACTTCGACGTTGCCCGAAAGTTTCTGGAAACTGCCTGTTTGCATTGCGCGTCTGATGCGGTGAAGGACAAACCAAGCGGTTTTTTGTTTGAAACCTAATGCGCGTCCTAATTCGTAAGAACTGATGCCGTTTTTGGCATTTACGATTAACCACATCGCGGTTAGCCATTTATCTAATCCAAGCGGCGAATCTTCAAAGATTGTGCCGACTTTAACAGAGAATTGTTTTTTACATTTTTTGCACTTCCAAATTCGGCGTGTAGTAAGAAAAGAGAGTTCCGTGCTTTCGCATTTCGGACAGATTGCGATGCCATTTTCCCAACGCAAAGAGCGTGCAAGATTCAAGCAATTATCGGCATCAGAGAAGTAAAGAATTGCTTCTTGTAAAGTGGTTGGTAAGTCGTTACCATTTAACATACTTAGAAGTTTAGCAAACTATTCTAGGTGAGTCAAGTCTATTATTGCCATTACTTTATATGATTGAGAATTTTGACGGAACGCGCTTTGGAGATTTGACGCTCGAAGACATCATCTTATTTTTGAGCCAATATGCGACGGCAAACGCCGCCAGAGGTTACCGCTCGGTGGCGCGAGCCTTCCACACGTTTTTGAAAGAAGAGTTAAAAATGCCCGCGTGCGACATAAATTGGGACAGCCCGACGCTGCATTTTTCGTCCGGCTACCGGGAGCGCGAACTAATAACCGAGAGCGAGTTCGGAGAGCTTTTCGGCAACGCTAATCGCTCGAGTCTGCTTGACGAATCCCAGATGCAAATCGTGCTGCTGCTTCTGCGCCGCGCCGGACTCAGATGCGGCGAAGCGGCGCGATTGACGGTTGGCGATTTCGCTCTGGGGGTTGACGAACTCCGATTAAACGTCAGATTTTCAAAGTCTGATGCCGGCAGACGCTCGCTTCCGCTGCATCTGTTGCTTGACGATAAAGAATTGAAATTGATGCTGGATTTTCTCAAGCCTTCCAGAGAAAAACTGTTCAGCGACAAACGCTGGTTCAATCAACCTTTAATCGGCACATCCGACGGAGAATACTTCGAGCCGGAGCAAATCAGCGCGGAAGTCGGCAAAGCGATGAAAGCGGCGGGATTGGCGACGCACACCGCGCACGGGCTGCGTCACGCCTTTGCATCGGGACTACTCGCCGCTTGGTGGCTGCGTTTAACCGGAGTGCGCGATTTAGCAAATTTCAACGATGACGCTTGGGCGAGAGACGCACTGCAACAATTTTGTCGTCCGAATATCGAAGGGCGCGCCGTCACTTATGCCGACGACATCAGGCGATTGATGGGACACGCCAGTTTGACCGTTACGCTTGAGCGTTATATCCACGTTATTGACCTGATAACCGCCGATGCCGTCCGGCTCGGAGAAAATTCTGCGCCTGCATCGCTAATGGATATTAATGCGGCGGCTAATCTAGCCGGAGTAACGCCGCGCGAAGTGCGTCGCCGCTTCCCCGTCGATTTGCGCTTGAAATCGGAATCCAGAGAAGTGGCAAAAATCGAAACGACGTTAATTGAAAAGTGGCTCATCAGCCGTTTGTCTTTTTAGTCGCCACGATTGCTATCAATTTCCTTCTAGTCAATAGTCTAATTCGGCGCGGAAGTGCTTCGTTGCTTGAGCGGACATCAAACCGTTGAGTCAACATCTTTTACAGCGGCTGACACCGCGTAAAGATTACCTACTTTTCTCAATTCTTTTCAACACTTTCGGAAATAATTTGAAGCGGCGGATTGTTTTTGAGCTAAAAATTTTTTATGCTTTTCTTCGCCGGTATCAAGCCGTGACTACAAGAACTCAAATGAAAAAAGATGATATTTAGCCTTCCTGCCGTTGATGTCGACCGCGAGCCAATTTTTGGCGGCGGCTTTGCTCCTCTCCGACACGGAGAAGTGGAAAAAAACTTTGAATTCTCGAAATTGAATCACAAGGGACAGGGATGGCTTAACGCGAATTATTTTCCAATTGCCGATACAAACAACAAACAGAACGCTCGCCACCTCGTCAAATTTCTGCTTTCGTCAATTAAATTTAAAGGCATAAAAATTCCTCTGCAATCACGAATTAAAACGTGCGAGATTATTTACAGTAATTTTTCCATTCAAGAAATTAGACTTTCGTGCGAGTATCCATCTGCATATGATTCTGACGGAAACGTGCAATACGACGAGTGGAAGACTGTTCCGGCTCCGCAATCTTACTTGAACGAAGATTATAAATTTCAGAAGCCCCTGCCGCCCTCTGCTGAATATTACTTCTTTTATCATTCATTCTACCAGTATTTTGCTTACCTTAAAGAAGGAAAACAGCGCGTTTATTATAATTGGAATGTCCCCGAAGAAGCACCGGAAAATGACTGCAAAGGTAAACTTTTTTGGCTGCTGCCCAATCGCCCATACACATTATCCGAAATTTGAATATATGAACGAAGAGCAAAAAGAATTCCTTGACGAGCAATATCGGCACATCTCTAAATTGTCCGACAACAAAGTGCGCGAGTTGCTAAAAGGATTGCCGCCGCTTGAAGCCGGTGGTTTTTTCTCTGTGGCAATACATAACTCCGACGGTTCTAACTTTCACGGTTTTGATATGGACGCGCTCTATTTCAAATTGAAATCTAAAATCGCCAGTTCGACCAAGTTTGACGAGAATGTCGTCAAGACTTATATGAAGGAGGAAGACATTAACTACGGGCAGGCAAAAACATTGCTGGTATTAAGAAATCAATACCTTTGTAATGAGTTTCCGAACGACGGGGTATCGGACGTGTTGAAAATGTTTGAGGAAGGAATTGCTGACGTTCTGGACAAATTTATAACGAGGCTTGTCAATCAAGCGTTGGAGAACTGGCGCAACTCGCTCGAGTTGTCCGACATTTCTTTCAAAGACCTGCCGAGGTTCTTTGAGATAAAGCAGTCATACATTCAAAATCCGCTTGACGGCAGACGAGTCGGCGACACTAAAGAGCTTACGAAAAGCGAAATTAAAGAAAGGAAGGATTTCTATCACCAGCTTTTAACGGATGCTGTCGAGAGTATTCTCGAAAATACTGTTAATCCTGAAAAAATTAAAATTACTCAGAAAATGGTTGCCGAAAAAATAATCAAAGTTGAAAAGGCTCCAAAAAAAGGAGGTCGGAACGAATCTGTTAAGCCCGAAATATTCTACAAAGTTGGCACTCTCATTGAGAATGAAAAACTACTTAAAATTAATGTTGCCAAAACAACCGTCAGTAATTGGCTGATAGAATATAGATTGTCCTTAGAAGACATCGAGGATAAATGTCGAGCGAAATTATTTAAAAGCTGACTGAATGACGTTTCAGATAATAAGTATTAAGAGTTGAAATCAAAAAAGGCTTTGCGCCTCATTGCCGAAATGCCGACAATAATTTCCCGGTCGAGAAAGCGATTAAATTCCTCGCAGGCGGTTTCCGGCAACAACGCGCAGGAATGGCAAGCCGCAAGATTGCAGGAATCGGGTCCCTGTCCCTGCGCTGCACCGAGTTCGACGCAAATCGGGTCGGACGCGCGCCATTTGGCTTTGTCTAATGCCCGTGCCAATATCCTTTCGAGAGCTTCGGGATTTCCCATCTGAACCAATCCGCCGAGCGTTCCTTCACAGTCGCCGTCGGCTGTATAAATCAGAAGTCCCGCCATCGGCGACGACTTTCTCTCTGAAACATAAAGCCTTTCGCGCAGGGCGGCGGCACTGTAACCGCATTCAAACGTCAGTTCGCCGATGAGCAGATGGGCGAGTGTGTGAATCAAAATAAACCGCGCCGATAAATTTTCTCCGCGCCCGCTGTTTTCTCGCCTGGCTTTTCGATAAGCCGTTACGACGGGTTTAATATGAATTTCCAAACTTTCCGCAAATTGGGTTTCCCATTTTTGCAGCCGCTGCTCGTCGAGTTCTAAAAATATGCCTTCGCCGAAAACGGTAGTTGCCGGCAGCCAGTCAGTCGGATGGGCGTTCGGTTGCGCGTCATCACCATCTACATCGTTCGTGCTACGACGACGAAGCATCTTTTTCCGTTCTTCGAGCGGCAGCAGATTATCAGAAAAAATCCTGGAGAATCCGGTAAAAACGCGCGTCTCCCGCAAACGGTGAATCAAAACCAGGCGCGAAAAGTTTTTCGCTAAAATCGGAGAGTTGTGGTTAAGTGTAATGCGGCGGCTGAGTAAAACCTCGTCGTCCTGTTCTTCTCGCAAAATTTGGTATTCGTCAAAGCGGAATTCGGTTTCATCATCTTCCTGAACGGTTTTTGACTCGGAGCCATCACCGGACTTATTAGCGCTCAACGAATTTTTTCGGGTGTTTTGATTAACGGCTGGCATCGCCTCTGCAATTTGCGAATCGGTAAAGTCATTCAAAAAATCAGGGTAAAATATTCGCAAGAGCTGAGTGATGTTTGTTTCTCCAAAATTTTGCAGGGATTTTATTTGCGCGGCGATACCAGTTCGGTTCAGGAAATTCCGAAGTTCCCTGGCGCGAATTTCCGAGTTTTTCGGAAGAAAAATCGCGCTCAACGTCCGGGCAAACCAAACATTTCCCGCGCCGCGCAGATTGCCGCGCAGATGCCGGTCGCAATCCGCTTCAGCGATTTCACCCAACCATGGACGATGCCCGCGACACAGGAAAAATCCTTCCCTGCGCGAAAGATTCAACGTCAGATAAGTTTCGCTGAACCAGGCGCGGTCAATGCCAGCCAGGGAACGAGTTGCACCGCACTCGCATTTTACTTTTTGACCAGCCAGTGTGCTGCCCCCCGAACGCAGATAAGATAATTGTTCGGCACAGGCGGGGCGGTGCTGTCGGTGCGCCCATTCGCGCCACGGAAAATCCTGCAAATGTCCGCCCTCGCACAAGGCAATGAACGGCATTTGCGAAAGCGGAAGGGTTATTCCATCTTCGCGGCAAAAGTCACAAAACGGTTTTTCCTTGAGCGTGAGCGGCAAAAACTCCATCCGGTCGCAGCGCGGGCAGGCGTGCCATTGCGGAAACTGCAAAACGGGAATGGTCAAATTACTATTCGGCATCAATATGCCCCGCCGTAGTTCGCGGTAATCGGGCGGCAAGCGAAAGTGATTGACTTGCAGAAGCTGCTGCAAGCGATACTCGTTGATAACGAACTCGTTTTCATTAATTTGTTGGTGGGCGTTATCGTCACCGTTAAACCAAGCGTCGAGTCCGGCGACGATGAACGACGCGCCGCTTTTGCCGATGACGAGCGCGCCGACACCGTGCGGATAAATGATTTGCGAACAGCGAGCCGGATGATTTTTGTTCATTTATTTCTACGCCTCTTTATCTTTTGTCGCAACATCTGCCGATTGGTAGTAATGCGTTACGCGAAACTCGGCTTCCGCGCCGACGCTTCGCATCGAAACCGGCGTTGCCCACGAGTATTTTTCGTTTGTCTCGTCAGTCCATTTCTCGAAAGGTCGAAGCAGCGCGTCGGTGTTATTGCCCGCCGCCAAATCTCCTGCCCAGCGCGTGCGCTCCCAACGCCGCCATTCGCCGATGCGCCGGTTAAAAATCTTTTCAAACTCTTGGCGCATATCGGGAGCGATTTGGATTAAGCGTGAAAGAAAGATTTCTTTGAAGCGAGCAATTTCTGCTGCCGGAAAAGGAAATGGCGAGGAGGCTTGCCGCCGCGTTCCGGTTTGCCGAACGAATGCGGCGATGACGGCGTGCAAAGCTCTGACCAGGGCAGGAGGCGAGAACGGTGTAACGCTCATCGGCTCGACTTGCGCGTATAGCCTTTCGTGAAAACTGCGGAAACGCTCGAAATGAGAGCGGTCTCGCGCTTTTGACGCGCTGTATATGGTGACAATCAATCCGGGATTACTCGCTTCGCGTCCGACTCGCCCCGTAATTTGAATATACTGCGCCGTCGTTTTCGGTTGTCCGACAACCGCCATCTGCGACAATCGGCTGATGTCCATGCCGACTTCGGCGATACTGCTGGCGAGACAAACATCAATCGCCTTAGATTCGTGTCCCGTCCAGTTTATTTCCAGTTTTCGCAAGGCGGCGGGAATCTAATCGCTCCGCAACCGTCCGGTCAATTCGAGCGGTTGCTTGATACGCCGAATTTTCGACTGGCGAGTGCGGCTCTTGTAAGTTAAGAAATAGGCGGGAATATTCGCCTGAAATAGTGAGATGGCGTTGCCGAGCATTTTTAGATTGTTGTAAAAAATGAAAAGCGTCCAGTAAGGGTCGCGCTCTCCGGGGGGAAAATCAAACGGTGCTTGCAGCAATGCTGTGTAAGTTCGCACTTCCGTATTTTGCAGAGAGCCGAGACCGGGCGCATTGATTCCAACGTATTTTCTGCCGGGCAAAAGTTTTCCCTGCTCGTCGCGGGCATAGCGGGCGAAAAAGGAATCGCCTGCTTCCAAACCGGGCGGGGGAAAAAGCTGAGTTTTGTCCCGCGCGAAAAGAGCTTTGATTTGCTCTTGAAAGCGGCGGGTGGTCGCCGTTGAGCTGATGATTTTCGGGCGCAGAGGTTTGCTGCCTCGCCGGTCGGTGCATAATTCTTCGACAACCGCCTCGTATAATCCGACCATTGAGCCGAGCGGACCGGAAATCAAATGCAGCTCATCTTGAATTATCAATCCAGGCGGCGAAAAAACTCTATTTCCGTTTTTGTCGAGACCGAAAAGCGCACGCGCTTCCGGCTTCCACGCAAGCACGGCAAATTTATCGACCGTAGCAATAAATACCGATGGAGGTCGTTCGTAAATGTCTTCGTCAACGACATAAATCGGCAGATGCCGATGAAATTCACAATTTTTATCCGGGCAGTGAAATCGCACCGAGCCGTCGCCTTCCGCGTATCCGACAATGAAACCTGCTTTGGAAGAATATTGATTTTTTCCTTTGTGAGATTCGACTTTACCGATTTGAGCCGCGCACCACGGGCAACGATTCAAGATGAATTTATTTTCGGTGTTTTGCGGGTAGCTCTCTAAATTTTTCAGTGTTTGTATCGCATCTTTGCGCGTTCCCGGCGTAACTTCGTTGCCGAGCCATAATGCGATAGAAAATTCCGCTTCACCTAATTCCCCTTCCTTACGCCGCCGCAGATTTTCCATCGCGCAAATCAAAGCTGCGGTTCTTTGGAATTGCTGTGCGGTCAGAAGCCGCAAAGTATAGCGCATAAAAACGTGCGTTCCGGCATCGGCGGGATTTGCGAGCCGCCGGTAAAAAAGCGTGAACGCGGTTAATCCCAGATACGCTTCGGTTTTGCCGCCGCCGGTCGGAAACCAAATCAGTTCAACCGTGTCCCTTTCCGCGCAATCGGTATCAACCGCCGAGCGCAAGGACACAAGCAAAAATGCGATTTGAAAGCCGCGCCATTTACCTGATTTTGAATCGGAGGCTAGCCAGTCCGGTTCTGAGTAACAATCGGAAAAGGTTGATTCTCCGTTTTGCTTGTTGCGCGCCACAATATTCCGTAACTGTCTTCTGCCTTGGTGCTGAACTAAAACGGCGTAGTTGGTCAGTTTGAAAGCGGCAAGAGCCTTCTCATCCTGACGCAGAAAATTCAAACCGTCTTGCATCCGAACAAGAACCTTACGGCAATCTATTAAGTGCCGCAAAGCAGCACAATAATAGCGCGACGGCAAGGTTTGAACCATACCTTCTTGGTTTTCAATCCAACGCTCGTATTCGTTTATCATTTCCTTTAAGTCTTGAATTCCGTCATCCTGCGAAATTAATCCGGCAAGTTTCGCCATTGAAATTTCCAGAGGTTTTCCGTCCGCGCGGCAAATTTCCGAAGTTATCTGCGGCACTTCAAAAATAGGGAAATGCGTGGCGACAATTTGTTCGACTTTTTCGCTCTTCCTAATCTCGTCGTCCCAGTCAGCGGCGCAACCGTGAC
This sequence comes from Pyrinomonadaceae bacterium, assembly GCA_043772175.1. GTDB lineage: Bacteria > Acidobacteriota > Blastocatellia > Pyrinomonadales > Pyrinomonadaceae. The sequence goes on from JAYVGL010000188.1 coordinate 12,353, forward strand.
CGACGGCGAAAGTCTGAGCGCGGCGATACAGCAACTCGATTGATTCTTCTTCGTCATTCAATTGACCGGATTCGGGTTGCGGATACGGCAAAATGTTATGTTTGCCTATTGGCGAGAGAACGCGAACATCAAATTCTGCTTGAAAAAACGCGCACTCGTCGCGGGTCAATCCTTTGGAAACAATAGTTCGATTAACCAAGACAACCGTTATAAGACGTTCATTAGATTTTTCAGTGAGACGAACAAAAACTTCAATCGATAAATTTAGACCTCGCGTATTTTGAATTTCCGTATCATTTACTTTAGATTTTCCGGTGATTGATGAAGAATTCCAGTTTGAACATTCGGCGGTAATTATCACTTTCTCGCGCCGCCACCAGATTTTCGCCTGCTTTTGAATCGTTACAGGCAATTTGCGATAACGCCCGCCGGAGGCGGAAATCACGATGCGAGATTCTGGGTAGAGTTCCGCCAGAAAGCTGACTGCCATTGAACTCGGCAGTCGCTGGTTCGCCGCTGCCAGATTCAAATACTCGCCAATATTTACATCCGGCTCATCGGTTTTACGCGGGTTCTCGGCGACGTTTTCTTTGTCTTTCAAATTCTTATCCGCGTCATCAAAAACAAACTTATTCGCCGAGTCATTTTCAACTACTTTATCTTTTTCAATCTTTTGTAACGGGTAAAGTATGCCCGCGCCGTAACGATTGAGCGGCGCATCGCGTTGCAATATTTCTTCGCCGCTATCGGCTTGAACGAAAGGTTGATAGGCTTGGTCGAAGTTTTCAAACGCGATTAATTTCGTGCAATCGAGTTTCGCGCCGTTTGCTGCCGGACCGATGATTTCCTCGCGTAATTTCGTAATTATCGCATCACGATTCAAAGTGTTAACCGTCATATCTTCTGAGTTTGCCGAGAAAGATTTTTAGAAAAACCGAAATAATGATATTTTCGACTGTGTTTATAAGCTAATTATAAATCTAATATAGGTAATTTATATTGTCAATAGGCTATTTATAAAATGTCTTCTGCTCGAAAATCTACAATCGGGGAAAAAATCAAACAGGCGCGCACTAGAGCGCGGGACGGCGAGGGCATTTCTCAATCGGAATTGGCTGAGTTGGTTGGAATTAAGCAAGCGTCGCTTTCCCAAATCGAAAGCGGTGTATCAACGCCGCGCAAGCAGACGCAAATCGCTTTAGCCCGCGTTCTGGAAAACGACTTTGGCGAGCCTTGGTTGCAGGATTATTTAACTAAAACGAAAAACACTCATAAAACGCTCCACCCAGAACTTGACGAGTTGTTGAGTGAAGCAAATGAATTATCAGAAAAATCAATTCGGGCGATGCAGCCGATTTGGGAAATGTTTCGCGCGGAAATAAAACGCCGGAAGAGAATAGAAAAGAATCAAAACTCATCTAAATAGCGAAACGCATTTTGGAAATTCTTTTTCGTTATGGTCAATTAACCAAATTGACACGGAAGCCGACGTATCTCTGAATTAGAATTTTTGTAGCGTTTTCCATACTTTACAAGAAAACGAAACTGAAAAGATTTGCGTGGTTAGCTTTACAGGAGTTTTCTCCATAGAGCAAGCCAATCAAAACTTTACATCTGCTGAACAGCAATTGAGGAAACAAAGTCGGTTTCTGGTAACAAACTCCACTCAAATCCGTCGGCGCGACTTTCGTCTTCGAGAGTTTTCAAAAACCTGTTGCGAAAAGCATCGGTCAAAAACAAAAATCCGGCAACGTCTCCGTCCACGCCCGGACGCACAACACATTGAATGCCGGTGCTTTGCAAATATAAGGCTTGCTGCATCCAATCATCTTCAAATAATGAAAGCAGAGACTGCCTGTCAATCTCAGGCATTATCTGTTTCGGCTCTGACAAAAGCACGATTTGTCCCTGCAACCACCAAGGATATGTGCCGTCGTCAAACAAACGAATCACCTTATCCGGTTCTCGAGTTGACAACAGCACCAAATCCGACTTTCTGCTTGACAGAGAATTTAGGAAAGACTTCAGCGGATTCGGTTCTTTTAACACGCACACCGCGTCTTCGCCGACAATTCTCCACTCGTTCGGAACGCCGCCTTTGACATCGGAACTCAAAAAAACAGCATTCGCGGCGGAGGTCATCACCCGCGCCAAAACTTCGCCGACCGTTTCGGGCATTCCGGCATCAACCGGTGTCGGATAAACTCGCCAGCCGATTAAGACAAAAGTGCCGTGTGCGGGCGGCAAACAACCTAACTGCCAAAATTTCTCAATAGGATTCAGACAAGCGAAAATTGAGTTTTTCACGGCTTTTGAACCTCCGGCAGTGGAGTAAAGAATGTCCCTTCCGCCCAATCATAAACTTCGCCCGCCACTGTCGAAGCCAAATAATAACCGCCGATGCCGCCGATGATACAGCCGCCGACTCCGCCGACTGCCGTGCCGAGCGGAGAAGCGAGAGTGCCGACCGCCGCGCCGCCCGCGCCGACCACTTTGCATCCCGCCCACGCGCCCGCCCAACCCGCGACAACTTCGGTCGCCCGCTTGAGCGGTTTGCTGGCTTGCACGACCGAAATAACATCGAGCGCAATGCCGGCAATCATTACTACTCGTCCGCCGTAGCGAAAGTATCGAGCGGCTTTGTAGACCGCCGATTCGGTTGACCCGACCGATGTATGGTCGGCGATGCCGAAATTGGCGTTCGTGCCTTTCTGATTCCAGTGATAATCAATTGTCTTTGATTTGACGTTGTAACCGTAATCAAGGCGCAGATGCCGCTTCCCGGTAATGTCCTGGAAGAACAGCGTCGAGGTCGAACCGCCTTTCGGGACGAAGCCGCGCGGTCGAAATTCGATGCACAAACCGTTGGTATCAGGTATCGGAATACGGACGATGCTCGCTTGTCCGATGGCATACGGAATCCCGCCGGAAGGCGGAGCAAAACCCGGCGGCAGGAAACTATTTGAGGCGACACTGGTGCCGCCTGCGCCGCCGCGCCCTAAAAACTCGTCAACCGCATTTTTGAAAGTTATCAAAACGGACGCGCTATCCTGCAAAATTTTCAGCGGATTGCGCGGTGTGCGGTTTCCGACAAAAGCCAGTTTCGGGTCGGTCGCAATTCCATTTTCAGAAGACCACCACTCGACAAACCGCGCTCGGTCGGCGGCGTTATGACCGTGCGTCAGATATGTGAAAATCAGTTGAAAGAAATCATTGTAAGTCGGATTTTGCGTGATTCCATTCAACACCGGATTAGCTGTCGCGGCAAAATTAGGTAAAAAGTTGAAAGCAATTTTCAGCGGTTCTCCGTAAATCAGTCTTCGGTCTTCGGCACTGACATTCGACCTAATCCAATCGTCGGCAGCAAATAAATTAAAAATATTAGTCGCCGCGCACATCGCCGACACCTGCTGAGAGGAATTAAACCCCAATGCCGACAAAAAGTAATTTACTCTGGAAACCCCGCACTCGACCCAAGTATAGCCCAAGCTATAAGAGTATCTGATTTCAATGTGAGTCGATTCTTCCTGCCCGAATGGTGCGCGGTGTCGCATAAGTGCGTAATTCATATGGTGTTTACCTTATAAGTTTTAGAATGATTTTGCCAGTCTCAAATATAGCCCGACGTGGTGGCAAGAGCAACACAATTTTTTATTTAACAGACAAGTTTTTGTCCTAATACATCCTATGCGCGAGACGATAATTTTAATCGAGATAAATTCGCATAGTGCCATTTTTGTCTTATTTTCCACTCCGCCATATCTAATTCTAAGCGACATTTATCCCAACTTATTTCAACCCCGTCCTTTTCACCTTGCTCGGTATTTCTTGTGGCAAATCCAAGTCGTCACGAACCAATACCTCCAGCCAAACATTGGCGGCTTCCGAGTAGCGAAGCAGCACAATCAATGGCGGCTCAAGTGCGCCGCGCTCGTATTTGGAGATGCGGTCGCGTTCCAAGTTGTCTTCGAGTCCCAGTTTTCGCAGCATTTCGTTTTGCGATAATCCCCCGTCAAGCATTTGACGAATTATCAACAGCTTCTCGGCAAGACGTTGCGGCTTCGGTCGGTTGGATTTACCCATCAGCGTTCTCCCGCCGAAAGGTATCAAAAGTTATTTTCGAGTTGCATTTAGGTATGAATATACCTACAATGTGATTGTTTTCGAGTGCCGCCGTCCGTAGGATTTCGCAGATTGGACGGGCGGCGTTACGCATCAGCCTGTCGCTCGCCGGTTATACATATTTTGAAAAATCAAGACGAAAGACAGTCTAGCGGATTTTTACCTTCCGCGCCCCTCTACGTCGGTTAAACGCAGGTTAGACAAATTTCGGTTTCAAAACAAACGCCCTAAGAAAAGCTCGGATAACCCATATATACAATGAAGAAAACAATCCGTCCACTACTTCCGCTTCTGATTTCACTCGTCCTGCTTCTGCCCGGCTGCACTTCGGAGGAACTGTCACGCCCGCAGGCGCAAAAGCTGATTGAGGCGGGCAATGATTACCGGCAGCCGTTCACGCTCTCTCTGATGCAGGGCGATATTGTGGGGCGCGGCGAAGGCTTAGTGCCGGTCAAGGATGCCACCAATGCGCCCGCCGCCGAAGAGCGCGCCGTCAAGGAATATTTTGAACTCTATCCGCAAGTCGCCATCGCCAATCATCTCGGACTGGTCGAGGTGCGCGTCAAGGCGATGGACTTGGAAGAATCAAAAAGAAGAACGATGGACGGCGGTTCTTTCTGGCATCTGGACGAAAAGTATTTGCCGACCGATAAAGCCAAGGCTTTGTGGAATGAATACAATCTGCCGCCGACCGCCGACACGATTCCGCTCGCCAAAAAGGAAATCGTCGAAGTGACCGGCATCACCAAACAAGGCGAAGAGAGGGCGACCGCGCAGTTCACTTGGAAGTTTGTGCCGAACGAAGCTGGTAAAGCGTATGACAACGCAACCGCCGAATTCAAAAATCTGCCCGCAGACCTACAACGACTGCTTGATGGGACGCTGCCGCCGAGCGACCACATATTCAAGAGGAAGAACGAAACGATGTCGTATGACGGGAGTCGGCAGGGAGAGGCGATGTTTCGCCGGTATGACGACGGCTGGCGACTCGAAGCTGCAATGTTTCGGTAATCGCAAAATCAGTTCAAATCAATCTAACTACAATGGAGAGACAATGAGAAAATACAAACTTTTCGGGAATACAATTAAAGTTTCATTGAAAAGAAACTCTTTATGTTTATTTGCCGTTTTTGTTGTGCCAGTGATAATTTTGGTGGCTCAGTCAGTTAACGCACAAACAGTCGCCGATACCGATTGGGTCGGCAGCTACTATTTTTCCGACAAAGCGCAAATATCCAAACGGCGCAGCCGGTTAGATGTTGCGCCAGTCGCCAGTTACGACATCACAATCGAGGAGCGCAGCGGTAGTCTCGTCGCTGCCTTCTCTGCCAACGGCGTTCAGCTTTTCGAGACTTATGAGTGTTCGGTCAAAACAGCGGGCGATAAAGCCAATTTTTATTTTCAAAGTCTCGGCAGTTCCGACGTGGAAAATTTCCGCAATTTTAAGAATGGCGATTTACTTTTTAGCCTTGTAAAAACTCCGATTGGGAAAACCGCGAAATATCTTTTTCAACCGGCGGCTTACAAAATAGCTCGTGCCTCTCCGAATAAACAGAAGCGACAGATTTACTTTGAAACACCTTAGAAAGTTTTATCTAACCAGCATAGAAGAGAATGAATTAGTCTTTCCTTGAGAACAATTTGTTTATCTGTAAAGCGTGCGAAATAAATTTTTCCTGTTCGCTTTTATCTAAATCGCCAATCGTTTTAGAAAGCCATTGTGGATACTCCACTAACGCACGGTCAAAAATCTGCTGTCCCTTCAAGGTAATGGTTATTATCTTTTCGCGCTTGTCAGCGTCGCTCGCCGTTGATTTTACACGTTTTATAAATTCACCCTTTTCGAGACCTTCGACTACTCCGCAGATTGCGGAGTCAGTAACGCCCCACTGCCGTGCTATTTCAGCTTGAGTCAATCCTGATTTTGCTCCTGACAAATACATTAAAATAACAAATTTTGTCTGCGAAATTTTAAGTTCGTTTATGAAAAACTTCTCAATTACGTCATAGACTGAGTTCGACATCAAAACAAAATTTACGCCTAGATTAAGCAAATCAAAATCTGGCTGTGTAATAAAGGTTCATATCACAAAAGTTCTGAAATGCAGCCAATCAAATTGTTTTTGATAAACTAAAGCAAAAAGTCTATTCTCAAATTTTCAATTTACTATGTCCAGCGATTGCGCCGTGCGCCCACGCTGCCTCAACGAAAAGAACGAGAAAAGCGACGGCATCTCCGCCTCGCTTCATTTCTCTGCGCCCGTCTTGCTTTCGTGGTGAGTCATAATCGGTTGTTTCTTCCTAACAGTTTCATTTTGCTTTTCGTAATTTTTTTTATTTACTTCGTGTTTTTATGAAACATAGAATGGATTAATTAAGATAATTACTTCAATCCCTTTTCGCCGAGTTTGCGCTTTGTAATAGTTCGCTCTCAAACTAAATCAGCTTGGTTGTCCTTCGGAAGCAGCGAGCAAACCACAGCCGAAATCGCAATCGTTAAACCAACGAAGCCGAGCAACCAGCCAATCAGAAATTTGCTGCCGAAAGTTTCTTTGAGTCGGACCATTTTGACTTTGGCAAGAGGCAGCGATTAGAGTTTGCAAAAACTGACGCGAACGATTTAAGTTTAGCTCAAATAGTTATGTTGAACGCTAATTAAAATTTGAAACTAAGCAGGTTTGACGTGTGCCAAAAAAACCATTCCGGTATTTTTTGGCATTTCAACTAGTGATTGTCTGAATTCTGGTATAAAAGACTGATGCCCTGTTTAAATGGGTTATACAGTCTTTTTCACTTTGAAATTTAACTCTTCAATACCGCTTTAATCGCCAGCCGAAAAAAATGTCAGACACACACCAAATCTTAGAAATCAAACTTAATGAAATCGCTGACTTATTAGTCCGGGAAGTCATTAAAAAGGTTCAAATCGGGATTGACCAAAATAAAAGCCTGTCAAAGACTAAAGTAGAAGAAACCGCAAATTCACCCCTAGATGAATTTGCGCTGCTTGATACTGAAGAAGTAGCTCTATTACTAAAAGTGAAAAAACGAACTATTTATGAATGGGTCAGAACTAATAAGATTCCCCACAAGAAGATAGGCGACCTTCTTCGTTTCAGCAAACCAGAAATTCTCAAATGGATTGATGAATCATAAAAATTTATAACTAACCTGCTAAAAATTTAATATAAGCTACCTATATGTTATAATTAACCTGCTCGTTGAGTCGGTTGCAACCCGTTACAAGGAGCAAAAAAATGACAGTCAGAAATAGAGGTATCGGCAAAACGAAACGCTGGTATTACGATTTTATGATTCGCGGCGTGCGGCATAAGGGAACGATTCCCGAAGCGCGCACGAAAGACGATGCAGCAAGAGCCGAGAATAAAATTAAGAAGGATGCTTTTGACGGCAAATACGGAAAGTTTGCAGGCGATTACAGTTTCACTGAATTCGCCAAAAAAACTTATCTTGATTGGGCGAAATTAAACAAACGCTGGTGGTATACCGACAAATTGATTGTCGAGTCTCTCTGCCGGTTCTTTGACAAGAAAACATTTCGGGAAATGACACCTTTGATGATTGAGAAATACAAAAAGCAGCGGCGCGAATCTTTGACGCGCAGCAAGAAACCGCGTTCTCCGGCGACGGTTAATCGAGAATTAGCAGTTCTGTCGAAAATCTTTTCGCTTGCCATAGACGACGAGATTATCGAAACGAATCCGTGTTCGAGAGTTAAGCGGTTCAGATTAAATAACGAGCGCGTTCGTTATTTGACGCGCGAGGAAGAAGAGCGATTACTGAACCAATTAGCCGATTACCCGCTACTGAAAAATATCGTAACAATGGCAATCTATATCGGATTTCGGCGCGGCGAAATTTTCAGACTCAAATGGTCTGAGGTGGATTTTTCGCTTCGAGTCGTTCGGACACTCGACAAGAACGGAAAGCCGAAGGTAGTCCCGATGACAAATAAACTATTTGAAATACTGAAGGACTTGCCGAAGGAGAGTGAATTTGTTTTTCCGAGTCCGAGAACCAACCAGCCGCTAACGGATGTCAAAAAGGGTTTCAAAAAAGCCCGTGAAAACGCAGGCATCAAAAACTTTCGCTTTCACGATTTGCGGCACACGACCGCTACGCGACTGGCGGAAAATGGAGTTGATGCCTTTACGATTGCGGAAATTTTAGGACACAGCGATTTGCGGATGACAAAGCGTTACACGCATTCGACGAGTAAATCAAAACGACGGGCAATCGACAGTTTGGAGGCAGGCGGCGAGAATTGTCCCAAGTTTGTCCCAAATGAAAATAGACAAGCCGACGGGCTTGCCTAATTTATTGAAAGTAATGGTGGAGATGAGGAGGGTCGAACTCCTGACCTCTGCATTGCGAACGCAGCGCTCTGCCAAACTGAGCTACATCCCCACTGATGAAATTTGATGATAAAAATCTATTGTTACAGTGTCAAGTTGAGACGATTTAAGACTCGGGATTTAGCATTCGGGATTTAGCATTCAAAATTGAAATCCTGAATGCTAAATCCCGAATTCCGAATCCTGAATTTCACTGCACTGTCGACGGCAGCAGCGAACCTTTCGGATCGGAAGCGAAGGCATAGCCATCTTCGATTTTCCCGATCAGTCCGTGAAAAACTATCTCGTCATCGGCGAGAACGACGACAACATCGCCGGGACTATAAAGCGTTTGATCAATCTCGAATTTAATGATCGCGGCGTTGCCGTTTTCCTGCGAAACGGCTTCGTATTCAAAGGTATCGGCGTTGTAACTGATGGTCTGGCAAAAGGCGACTTCCGGCATTTTATATTCTCCAATTTAATTTCGCGGCGGTTTAGGTCTTAATCTTAGCTTTTCGACGGCACAAAGTCCAAAGCTATCGCGTCGTGGTCGGAAAGCGGAATGCCTTGTGCGTCTTTTAGATCGCCGACGGTTTTCGGTGCGCCTCTGACCTCGATTCCCTTTCCGGCGAACCAGTCGAGCCGCGCCGAAACTTTGCCGCCGACGCGCTTTGCCGCCCAGAAGATAAACGGAAAACACCAGCGCGGAACCCAATCGCTCAAATTCGTGTTGTAAGCGGCGTTTTCCATATCGTAATGGAGCGTTCCCGCGCCGCTTTCGTTGAGGTTTTTGTAATCGTAGCCGTGTTTTTCCAATTCCCGAAACAAATTTTTCTCGAAATAACGGTCGGGAAACGGGTAATGATTTTGCGCGACGTTTTTCACGCCCATTGCGACGCGGCGAAAATATCCCAGAATTGCGCGGTTGGAATTCTGCGCGTTGTAGGTCGTCGTGTTCCAGTCACCGCCGATGAGCGTCGGCAGAACCGGCAGCGTGTCCAGATGATCGAGAATGATTTTCATCTGTAAATGCCGGTGACGGCGCGACGAATGCGCGTCTAAATGAACGGTGACGGCGCGAAAACTGCCCGCCGGATGTTCGATGTCGGCGATCAGAGCGCGTAAATATCCGAGCCGTTTTTCCTTGCCCCACATTTTATCTTTGCCGTTCGGCAGCGCGACCGTCTGCACGTTTTTCAAAGGGTATTTGGAAAACATCGCCAAACCGTGCAGTGATTTCGTATTGTTTTCGGCAACGTCCGATTCAACGCCGCTGCCCTTCTGCAAGGCGATGTAAACCGTGGCGAAGGCGTAGTTTAAGCCGAATTCGTGCGCCAAATCCTGGGCGACGAAACGGTTGCTGCTCCGCGCCATTCCGTAGTCGAGTTCGGTCAGCAGAAGCAAATCTTTATCCTTCAAATCCGCGTGATTTTTCAAGGCTCTGACGATGCCTTCGTAACGATTGCCGCGCTCGATATTCCACGACAGCGCACTGATTTTGTTGTCAATGCCGTGCGCCGCCGCTTGCGGTTCTAACGACGGCGCGAAATTTTCCTGCACGACGGCGTTGAGGATTTTTTCGACGGTCGGTTTGATTTTTCGGTAAACTTCCGACTTTTCGGTTTCTTCGATTGATTCAAATTTCAGCAAGTCGGGGAAATGGCGATTCAAATCGTGATCTAAAATGTCGGGTGAGTTCGGCTGTAAATCTGATGCGGCGGTCATATCAAAAGTTAATTTTGCATTCTTCATTTTTCATTCTAAATTTTATCCGATGAAGGAACAGAGATTTATCAAACGAAATGAATAATTTAGACTCATTCCGCGCTTTCAAGTTTGCAAACAGGCTCTAAACTAATCGTCGTATCTTTCTTTGACCGGTGCGACGATTAGAAAATCCTGCGTCATTCGTTCGGCGTAAACATCTAAAAGTTCGCCGATTCGTTCCATTTTCGGCGAATAAAAAATCAGTCCGACGTGCTTTGGTTTTGAGACGCGATAGACGATTTCTTCGTCAGTATAACGCGAAGTGTCGGGAGCCTCTTCGTTGGCTAAACACAACGCCACGCCCGCGAAATCTTTGCGAAGTTTCGGGGCTTGGTATGGATTTTCTTTCGTCGAAATTTCGAGTTTCGCCCATTCACGCCAGAGATTGAATCCGCTCGCCTGCTCTAAAACATTGGCGATATACGCGCCGCCGACGCGACACGCGACTTCTAAAAGATAAAACTCGCCCGTCGCCGCCGACTGCAAAAATTCGGCGTGGGAAACTCCGTTACGATACTCAAAACCCTGCAAAAGTTTTTTGTTTAATTTCTCCAAAGCCTTTCTCTCTTTCGATTTATAAGGCACTATGGAAGTCGTGAAAACGCCGCCGAGATGCGTTACGGTGAACGGCGGCGTGCCGTATTCGCTGACCCCGGCGGCAACGATTTTGCCGTTCGAGACGACCGAATCAACGTGATAAACTTTGCCTTCGATAAACTTTTCGATCAGAAATTGCGACGGATGATCGCGCCACGTTCCGCGATTGTCCAGATCGGTCAAAACGTCCCAGACCTGTCCCGCCGTTTCGCATTTTCTGATGCCGAAGGCGGACACTTCCGTGCGCGGCTTGACGACAAACGGCGCGGCGGTATTTTCCAGAAATCGGTTGATCTCCGCCGGATTAAACACGCCGACGAATTCGGGACACGCGATGCCGATTTCGACAGCGAGCTTTCGCATCTGGAGTTTATCGCGGAAACGCCGGGCGAAGCTGACGGAGAGACCTGCCAGTTGAAGGTGTTCCCGCGCTTGGGCGGCAGTCAAAACATCGAACTCGTCCAATCCGACGATGCGGTCAACCGGCTGATCGCCCGCGAGATTAGCGATCACGCGAATACATTCTTCCGGCGAAGCACCGCGCTCAAACGTCTTAACGTCATTCAAACTCGTCCACGCCCACGGCGAGTCGAGCAAGTCTTTACGCGTAACCAGAGTTACCTGCCAGCCGGCGGAATGACATTCTTCCAGAAATTCGTTTCCTTTATGTTCACTGGCAATGCAGACGATGTGTTTTTTCATACTTCCAGATTCAGGATTCAGGATTTAGAGTTCAGGATTCAGGATGAATATTTTAATTCTAAATCCTGAATCTGGAATCTTAAATTACAGCCGCCGCTGATTTCATTTTGCGCCGAAAGAATGGCACAATTTAACCGTTCGGACAACAAAAGGTTCTCGCTTCGACACTAACAAATAGACGCGATAACTTGCAAATTCGACAGTTTGAGAAACGGAGTGTATCTACAATGGGCGAAATAGATTTGGCAAACCTGGTCAGTCATCTTTTAATTTATATGGTCGTGCTGCTTCTGGCGATTTCGGCGCACGAAGCCGGACACGCCTGGATGTCATATAAATTCGGCGACGATACGGCTTATATGCTGGGCAGAGTTACCCTTAATCCGGTCGCGCACACCGATCCGATTGGAACGCTTTTGATTCCGGTAATTTCCTTCGTTTTCGGCGCACTCGGCGGTGCTTTGGGTTCGATTCCGCTGATCGGCTGGGGCAAACCGACTCCGGTTAACCCGCGCAAATGGACGAATTACAAATGGGGCAACGTGATGGTTTCCGTCGCGGGCGTGATCGCCAATTTGATTCTGCTGATTATCGGAATTGTGCTGGCGAAAGTCTTGATGACGCAGGGATTCACGCCGCAGGATTTTCTTTATCGGGCGACGAATCCGCTGGTTATTTTCGTCAGCAACTTAATGATTTTGAATCTCTCGCTGTTCGTCTTTAATTTACTGCCGTTTCCGCCGTTGGACGGCAGCAAAATTCTCTCGACTTTTTTACCTGCGAGTTTCACGCCGGTTTTCAACCTTTTGGAGCAATACGGTTTTTTGATTTTGATGGCTCTTATTTACATCGGAGTTTTCAGCCTGGTTTTTTATCCTTTCCGCAAAGCTCTCGAATATACTTTATTCGCAATTTATTGATTTCTATGAAAAAACGCATTTTCAGTGGAGCGCAGCCGACGGGCAATCTGCACGTCGGCAATTACCTCGGCGCGCTCAAAAATTGGGTGACGTTGCAGGACGAATACGAAAGTTTTTTCTGCATCGTCAATCTGCACGCTGTTACATTGCCGCAGAATCCTGAAACGCTTAAACAGAAAACTCTGGATTTAGCACGAATTTATCTCGCCTCCGGCATCAATCCCGACAAGTCCACGATTTTCATTCAATCTGATGTATCCTTTCACGCCGAACTCGCGTGGATTCTCTCAACCATTGCGCGGATGGGCGAACTCGAACGGATGACGCAGTTCAAGGACAAAGGCAAGGGCAACGCCGAACGCGCCGGAGTCGGACTTTTCACCTATCCGGTTTTGATGGCTTCGGATATTCTGCTTTATCAAACGAATCTCGTCCCCGTCGGACAGGATCAGAAACAGCATCTCGAATTAACACGCGATTTAGCGATGAGATTCAACCGCGATTTCGGCGAAACTTTCACCGTTCCCGAACCGTTCATTCCGCCGGTCGGCGCGAATATCTTGTCCCTGCAAGACCCGACGAAAAAAATGTCGAAATCGGACGAAAACGCGAACGGCGCGATATTTTTATTGGACGATGCCGACACAATCGTTAAAAAGTTTAAAAAAGCCGTAACCGATTCGGGAACGGAAATCAACTTTGACGAGGCGCGTCCGGCAATCAAAAATCTGCTGACGATTTATCAAATGATGACCGGCAAAACCGCCGAAGAATGCGAAGCGAATTTCGCGGGCAAAGGCTACGGGCATTTCAAAACCGAAGTCGCCTCTGCCGTCATCGAATTTCTCAAACCGTTTCAAGAGCGCGTTAAAAATTACACGGACGAGGATTTAAAGGCTGTTTTGAAAACCGGCGCGGACAAAGCGCGAACGATTGCGAGTGAAACTTTACGGGATGTTTACGCGAAAATGGGCATTGTCGGCGCGGTGAATTAAATTTAATTTTCGCTTTTTTGAAAGTTTGGAGTTATTGATAAGAAGCCGTCATCATCGCCGGAACGAGGCTGTCTATTTTTGAATCGGTGATAAATCGTCCTGCCATTTTCGATTCTTCCAACGCACCTGAAATCGGCGAGAAGCGGAACTTAGATTTGTCTTTGCCGATTTTGAGATAAATTTTCAGAGTGCTGCGGTTTTTCCAGTCGCGGTTCGATTCGGTGTCGAGCCGAATTTTATCAACATTAATCGTCGAAGTTTCAAACGTATGATGGTTGTCGTCCGATTCAAAACGGATGCTTTGCGGCGAAATGTAGAGCGAACCCGTGCAACGTCCGCCGAAACTTCCGGTGTCGTCGTGATAAACGCGGAAAACCGCGCTGCCGCCGTTGGCGATTGATTCGCGCATCAGTTTTTCGGCGTTTGAAAAATTTTTGAGTCCATACATATTGACGAAACCGAGCATTTGATACGCTGCCGGACTTTTCGGTTTCAATTTGACGGCGGCTTGCAGATAGCGCACCGCGCCGTTCGGATTTTGTTCGTCCTGATAGGAATGAATCGCCCGTTCGAGCAGTTCGTCGTAGTTCGGCACGACCGGTTTGGTTTGCCGGTTCGTTTTGCGTTTGTCGTTTTTGACGAGAATGTCGCCGCCGTTCAGAGCTGGGCGCAGATTACTTACCGCCGCTTTGATAACTTCGGGACGCGCACCGGCGGCGATCAGGGCTTTTCTGATTTCCGATGTCAAACGAAAATCCACGCCGTTCGTGTTGATAACCGAAACGATGTCGCCGGATTGCAGTTGTCTAGAACGCAAGACTTTTATCAGCCGCTCTCTTTTGACGGGCGCACCGCGATACTGCGCGAACAAATTGATGCCGCTAATCAAAATCAGAAAACAAGCCGTCGTGATTTTGAAGTAATTTCTACGATTTCCAATTTTGTTTTTCAGCACGTTCATCGTTCTTTAGGATTGAATTTTCAGTTGCCGACAGCGATTTTCAAAATCCCGTCAACAGCTTTTCAGCGCGACGCAGACGTTCCGAACGCGGTTCACGCGCCGCTTTCTTTTTCACCTCAACCGGCGGGCGATTGTTTTCGGTCGGCGAATACTTGACCGGCACGACGCTTTCGGCGACTTCTTCAACCGCCGTTCTTTTTACCGCCAAGTCCGGTCTGACCTCAGCAGCTTTTTCATTCGGCTGACTTTCGACCGGCAAAACGTCGAGCCGCGCGTCGTTCATCACAGCTTCCGTGATTCGCAGATTTTCTCTCGCCACAAACGAAAACTGCCACGCAAGATGAATCACAAAAACCGCCAGAATTGCCGCCGCAATTTTATACGAACGCTTTTCTTTCTCTTTATTCAACGAGTTTTTCGACAGTGAGTAGTTCATTTCTTTTTTTGATTTCGTCTTCGATTGTATTTTATCTTTTATAAGTTTAGCCGCTTTCGGATGATATATAGAACGTTTGATGAACAAAATTGTTTAACCGTTGCCGCCAGCGATTGAACAAATAGAATTTAAGTCGCGCAAACGCTGACGATTGCCGCACTTTATTTGTTTCACATCGAGAAAATGCTAAGATAACCCCCGCCGAATCTTAATTCAACAACCGGAAATTCTCTCCGGCTGAACATCATTTTTAAGGAGCAAAAAACTATGGACGCAGCGAAAAAATCATACGACATACCGAAATTCAAAGAGCAGTACGAAAATTTTATCGGCGGCGAATGGGTTGCGCCCGCCGGCGGCGAATATTTCGATAATATCTCGCCGGTTGACGGCAAACCTTTTACCAAAATAGCGCGTTCAACCGAAGCAGACGTTGAACTCGCGTTAGACGCGGCGCACAAGGCGGCGGAAACGTGGAACGTCGCTTCGGCGACGACGCGCAGTAATCTGTTGTGGAAAATCGCCGACAAAATGGAAGAAAATCTCGAATTGCTGGCTCGCGCCGAAACTTGGGACAACGGCAAGCCGATTCGGGAAACGATGGCGGCAGATTTACCTTTGGCGATTGACCATTTCCGGTATTTCGCGGGCGTGATTCGCGCCGAAGAAGGCGGCGCGACCGAACTCGATGCCAACACGCTTTCGATAAATATCAAAGAACCGCTCGGTGTCGTCGCGCAGATTATCCCCTGGAATTTCCCGATTTTGATGGCAACTTGGAAAATGGCTCCGGCTTTGGCGGCGGGAAACTGCACCATCGTCAAACCTGCCGAACAAACTCCGGCTTCGATTATGGTTTTGATGGAATTGATCCAGGATATTCTGCCGCCGGGAGTTTTGAACGTCGTCAACGGTTTCGGTCCCGAAGCCGGAAAACCGTTGGCAACATCAGAACGAATTGCGAAAGTCGCGTTCACCGGCGAAACGACGACCGGACGTTTGATTATGCAATATGCTTCGCAAAATCTGATTCCGGTGACGTTGGAATTAGGCGGCAAATCGCCGAACGT
>JAYVGL010000189.1:0-12793 GCA_043772175.1 Pyrinomonadaceae bacterium
CAGTTCACCGGATTGTCGAAAGACTTTATCGAACGCAACAATTTCCGCGTCGAACTCAACGAATTTATGAAGGAATTGCTGCGCGACCAACGCCGCACAGTCGGCAGACTGGACAGCCGTTTCACCGGCATTGACCGCGATGCCGCCGGCAGCGAAGCCGGCGACGATCCGAGCATCAACGCCATTCGCCCCCCGTTCACCTCCGCCTTCAACGACTATGTGCGAAGCGATCTGAACTTTAAAACCGATCTCGAATACTATGTTTTAGGCGGCGGCATCGGACGCTGGAACTGGAACGTGGACAACGGTTACGCCGACACTTCGATTCGTTTGAAAGACGCGATGGCGAAAAATCCGTATATGAAAATCTTCGTCGGTCAGGGTTATTACGATATGGCGACACCGTTTTTCGCCGCCGAATACAGCGTCTCGGCGATGAACCTCGACCCGACCTTGCGGAAAAACATCGAATTCAACTATTACGAAGCCGGACATATGATGTATATCGAAAAAGTTTCGCTCAAAAAACTCCACGACGACGCGGCTTTGTTTATTCAAAATTCGGTGCGGAAGTAACTTCCAACTTAGGAAAAACATTGACGCTGTTTGGCATAAAAACTACAATGAAATTTGAATGGGACGAACAAAAGCGTTTAATAAATTTGCAAAGGCACGGCTTCGATTTCGTCGGCGTTTCCGAAGTCTTTGACGACCCGAATGCTTTAACCGTTTTGGACGACCGTTTTGATTACGGCGAAATTCGTTTTATTACATTCGGATCGTTAAACGGTCGTGTTGTTTCCGTCATTCATACGGAAACCGACAAAATTATTAGAATTATTTCAGCTAGAAAAGCATAGAAAGATGAACAAATCGAATACTACAAATAAATCGGAAACTGATTGGGCGAGAATAGACGCGATGAAAGACGAAGACATTGATTTTTCCGACAACCCGAAAGTTACGCCCGAAATGTTCGCTCGCGGCGTTCGGCGAAACAAACCGCGAACAGCTGTTGTTAACGGGCAGGAGAATTTAGCGGTTGACCGCGACGTTATCGAGTTTTTCAAAACTCAGGAACGCGACTATCAATCTAAAATCAATCAACTTTTGCGGGCGTATATGGAAGCGCAGTAGGCGAAATAATTTTGTGGAACTTTCTTTGTTTTATGGTGTCTAACGTAATATGAAAGCTAACCAATTTATTTCAAAAACTGAGAGAAAATTGCTTTTGATCTTTGCGTTCCTGTTTTTTAGTTTTATCTTAATAACATTCGTAACTAATTCCATAAACTCTTACAATTACTCAATTATTGAACAACAAAATGATTTAGAGAGTTTTCCAAGTAATCAATCCAAACTTAGATTTTCCAGTTTTCAGACGGGAACACATCAAATTCCCGGACTTCATTTTTTAACAATTTTAATATTTGTCGCCCTATATAAATCGAAGAAATTTTTAATTTCTTCACTTTTGACAATATTTTATGTAATCGTTTCTATTTACGGACTTGCCCTTAGATTTGATGGCGGAAGGTTAGGCGGTGAAGAGTTTTCGTCGAAAGTAGATTTTCTTAACAAATTATATTATGAAGCGAATAGTTTCGATTATTTTGCCGCGCTTTTCATTTCAATTCTTCTCTTTTGGCAAATCTCGATTCTTTTGCGTATTCTAGTAAAAACTTTGCAAAGGAAATCAGAATTGCCGTAAATGATAAAACTTCTTGCTTTAGACCTCGACGGAACGCTGCTCAATTCACGCGGCGAAATCACTGAAAAAAATATCGAAGCGATTCGACGTGCCGAAAGCGCGGGCGTGTTAGTGACGATTGCGACCGGCAGGCGTTTTCGGGATGCGCTGCCCGTCGCTTACCAATTAAACCTGAACGCTCCCGTCATTTGTCATAACGGCGCGCTTTTGAAATACGCCGAAACTTTGGAAACCGTCGCCGTTTCGATTTTGAATAAGGCGACCGTCGGCGAGATTTTGCGCGTTGGGAAAGAATCGGGCGGCGAAGCTCTGCTTAGTGCCGATCCGCACGGCAAAGGCGTTTTGCTATACGATACGATTTCCGATAAAAATCTGCCGCTGCAAAAATACGTCGCGTGGTCAAAGCGTCTGCACGGGACGGAGGCGGAAAAAGCCGTGCGGCACGTCGAAAATCTGGCGGATATTGTCGCCGATCACGAAACCGTTCACATCTCTTTTTCCGGGGCGTGTGCGGCGATGACCGATTTGGAAGCGGTTTTGCAAACTGAATTGAAAGATTCGGTGAACATTTTGACGACCGTTTATCCGTCCCTCGATTTCACTCTGATTGACGTTCTGCCGCCAGATGCCTCCAAAGGAATCGGTGTCGGAAAACTCGCCTCGATCAACAATCTGACTGCCGAGAATGTGATGGTGATGGGCGATAACTTCAACGATCTAGAGATGCTCGAATACGCCGGAACGCCCGTTGTAATGGGCAACGCCGCGCCGGAGTTGCTTGAAAACCCGAAATATCATCAAACTTTATCTAACGACGAAAGCGGTGTAGCATTAGCGATAGAGCGATTTATTTTGGGAGCGTGAAAATTTATGGGCGAGGTGAGAATTAAGGTTAAATTAACGAATGCTATTGACGAAGGTTTGGCGCGGCGCGGCAAACTCAGCGAGGGAGAAATCAGAACTTACGAAGCTGATGCGCTGGTTGACACGGGCGCGGTTTCTTCAGTCGTTCCGTTTAATGTGATGAAACAACTCGGACTTTATTCAATCGGCAGCCGCGTTGCCGAATACGCCGACGGCAGAAAAGATAAAGTTGATTTAACCGAACCGATCAAATTCGACATTATCGGGCGCGAGACAATCGAAAGCGCAATGGTTCTAGGCGATGAAGTCATCATCGGACAGACGATCTTAGAGGTCTTGGATTTGCTCGTTGACTGCAACAATCGAAAAGTAATCCCTAATCCGGCGCATCCCGATCAGCCGGTCGTTAAAGTCAAATAGGGGTTAAATTCCAGCCGCCGCCATCCCGAAAAAAGGGAGATTCGATTGGCGCACCCGAACGCGGAATTGCTAAAATAACCGAACAATTGGTTAAAAGTAACAAACCAGTAAATTTACAGGAGATTTTAATGGCAAACAGAATTGCAGTGATCGAAACGAACAAAGGGACAATCAAGTTTGAATTGTTGGAAACCGACGCGCCGAAGACGACGGAAAACTTTCGCCTTTTGGCGGAAAAAGGCTACTACGACGGCGTGATTTTTCATCGGGTGATTAAGAATTTTATGGTTCAGGGCGGCGATCCGCTCGGCGAAGGCTACGGCGGCGAATCGGCTTGGGGCGGAAAATTCGACGACGAAATCGAGAAAGGTTCGGCACTTTATCAAGGCGGTTACAACAAAGGCACGGTGGCGATGGCGAATTCGGGGGCGAACACGAACGGCTCGCAGTTTTTTATAATGCACGTTGATTATCCGCTACCGCCGAGTTACACGAAGTTCGGTAAGGTCGTCGAAGGTCAGGAAGTCGTTGACGCAATCGCCGAAGTTCCCGTCGGTCAAGGCGACAAGCCGCGTGAGCAAGTCGTGATGAACAAGGTTACGATTGAAGATTGACGGAAAACGGAAAATGGAAAATCAAATCAGATTCTTCATTTTCCGTTTTCCATTTTCCGTTTTATGAGAGCCGTCATTCAAAGGGTTTCCCGCGCTAAAGTTTCAGTCGAAAATGAAATCGTCGGTGAAATCGGCAAAGGAATTTTGATTCTGCTCGGCGTGGCGGACGGCGATTCGGAGGCGGACGCGGTTTATCTTTTGGAGAAGACGATTAACCTGCGAATCTTTGAAGACGCGGACGATAAAATGAATCTTTCACTGCGCGACATCAAAGGCGATTTGCTCGTCGTTTCGCAGTTTACGCTTTACGGCGATGCCCGCAAAGGTCGTCGTCCGTCGTTCAGCAAAGCCGCCGCGCCCGCTGCCGCCAAACGGCTCTACGAGTTTTTCGTCGTCGAAGCGCGGAAGCAAATCGCCAAAGTCGAAACCGGAAGATTTCAGGCGATGATGGAGGTCGAACTCGTCAATGACGGTCCGGTAACGATTTTGCTCGACAGCGAAAAACTTTTTTAGATTTTTCTATATGCACACAAAAATTTACGTCTTCTTGATAGTCCTGTCGGTCGCGCTTTTTTCAACTTGCACAGCTAAACCTTCGGCAAACAAACCCGCCGTCAACGCCGAGATAAAACGCGGTGTCGCGCCGGTCGCCGACCCGGAAATCGCCGTGATCGAAATGGAAAACGCGGGCGCGTTCGGGACGATTAAGATCGAGCTTTATTCCAACATCGCGCCGAAAATGGTCGCGCAGTTCAAACAGCTCGCCAAAAGCGGCGTTTATAACGGTACGACGATTCACCGCATCAACCAATCGGTGATTCAGGGCGGCGACCCGAACTCCAAAGATGCCGACCCGTCGAACGATGGAATGGGCAAATCCGATTTGCCGAATGTTCCGGCGGAATTTTCCGATGTCTTATACGATACGGGAATCGTCGGGGCGGCTCGCGGGCAAGATAACGATTCGGCGAACTCGCAGTTTTTTATCACGCTCAAACGTGAGTCCGGTTTCGATCAACGCTACACGATTTTCGGCAAAGTCATCGAAGGAATGACCAATGTCCGCACCATTTCCGGTGTCAATCCGAAGCAGGGCGAACGACCGCTGGAGAACGTCGTGATTAAAAGCGTAACGATTCAACCGAAATAATTTTTCTGCTATAATTTCACAAGTTTATGCTCGCGTAGCTCAGTTGGATAGAGTGCTTCCCTCCGAAAGAAGAAGTCGCAGGTTCAAATCCCGCCGCGAGTATTTTTCATTTTTAATGCTCAAAATTTCCAGCCGCGACAATTCAAAAATCAAATTTGCGCGAAAGGTGCGCGACGGTTTGGAAAAAGACTTGATCTTCGTCGAAGGTTTGCGTCTTGCCGAAGAAGTTTCACGCTCGCGTTTGAAAATTTTCGACGTTTACTTTACCGAAGGTCTGGCGCGAACGAAGCGCGGCGCGGCGTTTTTGCAGACTGCCGAAACTTCTAATTTGACGGAAGTCTCCGAACAGGTTTTCGACTCGTTCGCCGACACGAAAAATTCCCAAGGCATCGTCGTCATCGGCGAAAAACCCGCCGCCAATCGTAAAATTATCGAAGCGAAATTAGCGGAAACGTCGAAAACTCCGCTGCTCGTGCTGCTTCATCAAATCAATAATCCTTCCAATCTCGGCGCGATTCTACGAACCGGCGAAGCCGCTGATATTACGGGCGTAATTCTGACGAAAAATTCGGCGGACGCTTTTTCGCCGAAGGCTCTGCGCGGCGCGATGGGCGCGGGTTTGCGGCTGCCGATGTGGACGAACGCGGATTTTTTCGAGGTTTTAAGTTGGGCGAAGGACAATAACTTTACTTCCGTCTGCGCCGATGTCAACGCGCAAAAAAGTTATTTGGAAATTGATTGGCAAAAGCCGCGACTGCTGATTTTCGGCTCGGAGGCACACGGTTTGAGCGCGGAGGAATACGAAAAAATTGACGAAAGTTTGTTGATTCCGATGGCAAACGATGTCGAAAGTTTAAATCTGGCGGTTTCGGCGGGCGTGATTTTGTTTGAAGCCAAAAGACAATCTAAAAATGCGGAAGCCCGCACGAAGTAAGGACGCAACAGAAACGCCTTTACTTCGTGCGGGCTTCCGCAAAAAATCTCCACTAAAAGTTTCCCGTCTTAACCGCGTTATTCGTGTTGGTCTGCACGTTCGCCTCCGGGTTTCCGGTTTTCACCTGGCTTTGAAATTTGTTTTGCGCCGCCGCGTCGTCAATAATCGCCAACCCTAAAGCGACATCGGTCGCCAAAACTTTATTGTTGATGATGTTGGCTTGCGCCAGTTTATCTTTCGCTTCTTCCAGATATTTTTTAGCTTCGGGAAACTTTCCGACCAGCAGATAAGCGCGTCCCAAAAGATACGAACCTTCCACATCCTGCGTGATATTGGCGTTTTTGTTGATGTAATTGTTCGGGTCGCGGTCAACGCTGCGGCGCAGATTTTCAAAAGAAGTGTATTCGACGTTCGGCGACTGCGGGATCAGTTGCGGCACAATCGGCGGCGTGTTGTTTTGCGCCCAAAAATAATAACCGCCCGCGCCCAAAATTCCGCCGACGACCAGCAAAAGCAGCGAAGACAAAAGTTTGCCGAAAAATCCGCCGCCTTGCTCGACGACGCGGTGAATCTCTTTTTGAGGTTCGATTTCTGCCGCCGGAACGGTTTCGGCAGCCGGAATAATTTCTTTTGCCGGAGTGACTTCGGCAGCCGATTTTGGAATCAGAACGGGAACGATTTTTTCCGGTTCGACTTCACGCGGCGGCAAATCGCTCACAGCAGGCATTACCAAAGGCTGCGTTGAAATTTCTTCCCCGATAAAAGCAGGCTCGGCGTTTTGCGGCAGTCGCGCCGTCGCCAGCGTCGGCTCTTCCAACTCGACCGGCGGCGCAATAACCGGCGGTGCGGCGACCGGCGTTCTGATAATTTCATCGGTTACTTCGGCGATAACGGCGGTCAGATTATCTTCCGCGCCGCGTTCGTAGCAAATTTCCTTTAGTCGTCGGCAGAGATTGGCGGGCGTGTCATCGAATTTCAAAATTTCCCGCAGTTGAAAATCGTCAATGTGGCGCGTAATGCCGTCCGAACACACTAAAAATTTCGTGAGCGGCTCGATCATTATCGTTTTCATATCAACTTCGACCGTATCTTCAGCCCCCAAAGCGCGTGAAATAATGTTTTTGGACGGATGATTGGCGGCTTGCGCGGCGGTCATTCGTCCGGCGCGAACTTCCTCCTCAACCATCGAATGATCCTGCGTTTCGCGGTAGAAGTTCCCCTTCGGATCGAGCCGGTAAAGGCGCGAATCGCCGACGTGACCGATGGTGGCGATGCCGCCCGCGACGTGAACGGCGACCATCGTCGTCGCCATCGTCGAAAGCGAAGCCAGATCGTGCGACATCTGAAAGATCGCGGCGTTGGCGCGTTCGATGGCGAGTTTCATCAATTCTTCGACATCGCCGCCTCGCGGCAGATTGATAAAGGCTTCGCCCAAAATCTCCATCGCCATCTGCGACGCGACATCGCCCGCTTGCGCTCCGCCGACACCATCGGCGACGGCGAAAAGTCCCTGTTTGTTCAATTCCAAATACGAATCTTCATTTTGCGGACGCTTTTCGCTCAAGCCTCGGTCAGAAATTGCCGCCGATTCGATTTGGTAGTTTTTACCAGTCATTGATTCTCCAAATTTTGAACTTGATTATAGTCAACCGCGTTGCGATGTGAAAAAGCCAGCAACATTCCGAGCATCACGAAACTCGTAATCAAACTGAAACCGCCGTGGCTGACGAACGGCAGAGTGATTCCGGTCATCGGCAAGGCTCTTGTAGTGCCGCCCATATTGACTAGAGCCTGAAAACCGATGAACGCCGTCAAGCCGACGGCGCACAATTTGCTGAACATATCGCGCGCGTCAATTGCCGTTCTAATTCCCGCGCTGACAAAAGTTATCAGCGCAAAGATTAACAATAAACCGCCGAAAAGTCCAAGTTCTTCCGCCAGTGCCGCGTAGATGTAATCGGAGTCGGCGACCGGAATCAGCTCGACGAAACCCAAACCCAACCCGCGTCCGGTCGTGCCGCCCGAAGCCACACCGAACGTCGCCTGCGCGGGCTGGAAAGCTAAAACATCAAACCACGCATCCACGTTGATCGAACGCTGCAAATTCGGGTCTTCTTCGAGCATCTGCGGCAGATTCGGGTCTTTTTTCACCAAGTCTTTGTAATACTCATCGTAATCTTTTTTCCACCAATCAACGTCCGGTTCAGGCGGATTAAAGCCGTCGAGCCAGAGATGAAATCGCTGTTGAATGCGGTCGGGCAAAATCTTTTTGACCGGAGAAGCGAGCGTCGGCAAGAATGGAATCTTCTCCTGCGTTTTCCCCGGCAACGCCCCGACGACTAAAATGCTGACGAGTAAAACCACGCTTCCGACCAATACGAACCGTTGCGGCAGGCGGCGCACGGCGATCAAATAAAGCGTCGCATAAACCGAACTAAAAACCATCATCTGCCCGAAATCCTTCAAAACGAAAAACGGTATGAACGGAATAATCGCCATAAAAACCAGCGGAATCACGTCTTTCGCTCGTGGCACGCCCCAGTAAGTTCGCGCCAGATTTTTATAAAGCACTGCCAGAATCGCCGCGAAACCGATGAGAAACGGAATTTTCGCCGGTTCCCACGGTGTCATATTCCCGATTGATTTTCCCGCTTTTGAAGTGATTGCCGCCAGCAGAAGCGGCACAAGTGTCAGCAAAACCAGCGCGAAACCGTTTCTTTGCAAAAATTCGAGAACGTCGTCGCGCCGGAACAAAATAAATGTTCCCAAAAAACAGGCGATTGAAAAAAGCGGAATCAAGGTTCTGCCCGACAAAAAAACATCGGTCAAATCGCTCTCCGCCGGTCGCGGCGACTCTGCCGACAAATCAACCGGCGATGGCGGCGTGGCGGGCAGTCCCATCATCTGCTTTTTTTCCGCCGAGTAATTTTCCTGTATGTAATGCAGTTGCAGCGTTTTGATTTTTTCCTGGCGCGCTTCGGCTTTGTCTTTGCGCGAAGTATATTCCGGGTCGCTGAACAGGCGATATTGAACCGTCAAACCGATGGAAAAAAGCAAAATTGCCGTTGTGTAAAGCGTGTAATTCCCTTGAAACTTGCCGAACCGCGCCAGAAAAATCGGCAGAATCGCCAGCACGAAAAGCAAAACGAGATTTCGTCCCATCGTCAGATACGAAGTTTCATAACCGCGAATCAACGCGCCGTAATGAATCGAATAATGCGCGATTGCCGTTAGCGCGACGACCAGAAGTAGTATTAAAACGTGAGTTGATGCGCGGTTTTTCATTCTTTTTCAATTCTTTTAATCGTAATGGCTCAATGGCGGAAACTTAATTCTCGACCCAGTGCGTCGAGAATTCGCAAATTATCTTCCAAGACTTTCGCCATTTTTCTTGCGGAAAAATATTTGCCATATCGCGCAGCCGATTGCCCACCATTGAATAGTTATGGCTATTATGAAAATTATTGCGTCTCTTAGTGTATCGGCTTCGCTGTTAAAATTTGTTGGCGTTACAAAGCCCACAGCAAACATTACTGCCGGAAGATTTAGCAAGACAATGAGTTGATATAACGGTCGGTCGCTAACAAAATGTCCGTTCCATTCCCAAAAGCCTCTCTGATATAACGCCGCTCCGATCAATACCCACTGAAATAAAATCGTAGCAAAAGCTACTTTATTGAACAGCATTTTTAATACATTGCTAATGATTTTTTTCATCTTACTGCCTCTTTACCTTCAAGTGTTTTGCTGCTCTTTTTGTCCCAATGCGAATTAGCTGTTCATAAGTCGGCTTATATGTAGTGCCGCTCGATGGACGATAGCCAAAGCCACCAGACCTCAAATCTTCAGTGTAGTTAAAATCATCCGGCAGTTTAGGGTCGGGGAAGAAAAACGGATTGTATCTAATTTGATTAACTGAGTAATAGATAGCCGGTTCCTGCAACCAATTATTGAGATCGGATTCCTTCATTGACACTCCAGCGTAATGAAAAAACAAGTGGACTAATTCGTGTGCAATTGCTCCTGAACTTAAAGTGTCGCTAACATTTCTTGCTCTTGGCGCGGCATCTACCGAACCCTCCCAAGTAAATACCTGCTCGGAGTTGGGGTTATAGAGGCTTCCGCTTCTGCCTCCGTGATAGCCGCTGTTGGCAAAAAGCAGCGCATTGACCATTCCTTCTTTCGCGCCTTGGGCTATTCGACCATACGAGTTGTGTTGGTTTAGATAAGAAGAATCACCTTTTTCGGGCGTGTAAATGACATTAATTTTAACGCCGATGACGATATAGACGCTTTGGCAATCTTCGACCGTCGCTCTGGTCGTCGCCTGCGCTTCCTGCAAAGTGTATTGATCGTCCTGATAAACGATATTCAAATCTATGGCTATTATCGTATCGAGCAGCGTCTCCGGTTTCGAGCCTAAAACGCCGCCGTGCAGAGCGTAGAACGTCTGCCGGAGTTTCAAGCCTGTTTTTTCATCGTCGCTCAAATGGTAAGGGATTTGTTTGCCGCGAAGAGAGGCAAATTCATTGTCTTTTACTCTCGTGCCGTCCCGTGGTGTCGGATCGTCTTTGGCTTTTACCCAATCTGTTTTATAGTTCTGGTCGGTAAGGCTGGCAGGTAAATATAAAAGCGTGTAGGAAACAGCCTCTAATAACGGAAGTCCAGCCATATACGCCGCCTGCATCAACGCTTTTCTAATGAACGAAAGTTGAGTATCGCCGGCAGTAACTTCCAAAACGACGAAATCGGGAACTTCATACATAATTTTTTATGGAGATATTGCAGTATTTTTCGTTCGTAGTATTCACACGATGCGTTTGGAATACCTTTAAAAGCAATCGAAAATTCGTCCGACTCAATTATGAACGCGATGCGTTCACTTTCAAAGAATTACAGAACAATAATAATCTTTTTCAGCACGTCAGCGTTTTTTCTTCGGCGGCGCGGATTTCGGCAACTGCGGTTTCGGTTTATACTGCTCGCCCAACAGTCCCAAATCTCTCGCCTTCAAAATAATTCGTGCCGCAATCGGAGCCGAGATCGCCGCGCCGTAGCCGCCGCCTTCGACGACGACGGCGATGGCGAGCTGCGGTTTCTCCAGCGGCGCGATGGAAATATACCAACTGTCGGTGCGCTCATACATCACGGGCGCGTCATATTCGATTGTTTCGCCTTGATCGTTTTTGCGCTTCTTTTTGATGGTTTTCAGTTTGCCGGTTTTTTCGTCGTAAAGCGGAGCCTGCTTTTCCGCCGTGCCGGTTTTGCCGCCCGAACGGATTCCTTCGGCTCGGACATTGGCAAACACTCTGGTCGCCGTGCCGCCGCTGCCTTCGGTGACGAGTCCCATAATTTCACGAATCTGCGCGGCTTGTTCGGGCGAGACGACTTGCGAAAACATCTGCGGCGCGACATCCATTTCGATGCGCGGTTTCATCAACTTCCCTTCCATATTCGCCGGTGCGGACGCAACCAGTGCCATTTGAAACGGTGTCATCTGTCCGGCGTAGCCCTGCCCCATTCCTTCGAGTCCGACATCGTAATTGGAAATTTTACTGCCCGTTACAATGGTTGACTGATCGGGCGCAAGGGCGTTTTTGATGCGATTGTTGCTGGTGTTCCAAATGTTCGAGAAAAAGATTCCCTGCAAAGCGTCTTCCGGCGATTCGACTGCCAAAATGCTCAACGCTCCGGCGGTTTCGCGGATTCTTTCCCTGCCCAATTCGACCGCCATCTGCGCGAAATACTGGTTGCTCGAAGCCTCGAAAGCCTGCGCGATATTCAAAGTCGTGCAACCGTAAGGCGGCTCACACCCGCCGTTCGCGTCGGTGATCGAGCGTGAACCGCGAAACGGGATGAAACCTTCGGGCGAACTCGTAAACGTCGAGTTTTGTTTGCCGGCGCGAAACGCCGACAGCATCGTAAAAGTTTTAAAGGTCGAACCGGGAACGTAAAATTCGCGGGTCGCCCGATTCAAGAGCGGCTTGTCGCGCTTGTTGCCTTCGAGTTTCAAATAATCTTCCAGCGTTCGCGCTTCCGTGATGTTGAATGCCGGATTGGAATACATTCCCAAAATGTCGCCCGTCTGCGGATTCAGCACGACAATCGCGCCTTTTTTATCTTTTAATTGGTCGGCGATAAACGTCTGCAAATCGCGGTCAATCGTGATTTTGACATCGCGCTGTTCGTCTTCCTTTTTTTTGATTTTCGTCAAAACTTCCCACGCTTCGGGCGTGGCATCGTCTTCGGCTTTGTAAATCGTGCGCTCCAAACCGGGCGTTCCGCGCTCGGTTCCCAAAAGGTGCGACATCTCTTTTCCGAGCGAGAATGCGCGATTTATATCGCCGTCCTGATCGAGTTTGTAATAAGCCAGCGCGCCGCCTAATTTGCCCGTCCGGTCGAGCATCCAGCCGCGCAGACGCGCCGCCTGCGTCCGCCGGTTCCGCAAATCCTTGTAGCTTAAAGCCTGAAATTGCTCGTTGTTGTCGTCGGCGTAATAAGTCCAGTAAACGTGAAAACCGTAAACGAAGAACGCCAGAAAAATAAACACGAACTGCCAGACGCGCAAACTCCGATTCGCCAAAGTCGTCGTCAGACGGCGTTTCACTTCACGCGGCAAATCGCGTTCAAAACTGAACTTCGGGCGGCGGAAATTGCTGATAAAAGAAATTATCAACAGCACGAGCAAAACCGTGATGCCGATCAGATAAACAATCGTCAAGCCCGCCGGTGTGCGCTCTAAAACCTGTCCGCCGAAGACGTTTTCGGGGCGAAGTTTTTCCCAATCGAACTGCATCAAAAACATTAGAATTGTCATTGGCTTTTTTTTCCCGTGAAAGACCGGCGGATTCGTCGTGCCACGCCGGTCTTTCTACTTTTCCGAATCCAGAACAGTGCGCTGTTCGGTCGTTGAAAACCGCTCGGTAACTTTTGGGTCAGCCGTCTCGACCGTGTTCGGTTCCAACGCCAAAGTTTTGCCGGAGTAGATTTCGGTTTCCGGCGTGGTATCTCTTTGAGCAGACACGGTTTCGCCGGAAATCACGGTTTCCGGTGCGGCTTCGGCAGCGATGTGTTCGAGGGCGACCGCGACCGTGCCGAAT
>JAYVGL010000190.1:0-9064 GCA_043772175.1 Pyrinomonadaceae bacterium
CGCCGCAAATCCTCTTGGTGTAACTTTTCAGCCGTTAGCAATTGCTTTTTCAGCGGTTCGATCAATACAACCGGCAGGACGGTAAAACGATCTTTCCCGCCTTTGCCGTCGCGGACGACGATTTGTTTGAAGCCGAAATCCAAATCCTTGACGCGCAAACGCAGAGCTTCGTGCAGACGCAAACCCGCGCCGTAGAGCAAATTAGCGATCAGCCAGTTCGTTCCGGTGAGCTGATTGACGATTATTTTTACCTCGTCTTTGGTCAGCACGACGGGAACGTGACTGGATTTTTTTGCCGGAGTAAATTTGTCCAACCACGCCAAATCCACGCTTAAAACTTCTTTGTAAAGAAACAACAAAGCAAAAAGAGCCTGATTCTGCGTTGAAGCGGAAACGCCTGCCTCAACCGCCAGATGCGACAAGAAGTCTTCAACTTCGGCGGCACCCATATCTACCGGATTTCTGATATTGTGGAATCCGATATAGCGGCGAATCCACTTCAAATAAGTCTGCTCGGTTTGATAACTGTAATGCCGCATTCGCATCAGCGAGCGAACGCGGTCAAGTAGTTTCGGCATAGTTTTTATGATTCGCGGTAATTAATTACCGCGATTTTGTTTTGACTCCGACCATATTGCAAAACGATAGAGAAAGTCAAATAATCATTGACTTCCAT
The DNA here is from genome assembly GCA_043772175.1 of Pyrinomonadaceae bacterium. GTDB lineage: Bacteria > Acidobacteriota > Blastocatellia > Pyrinomonadales > Pyrinomonadaceae. The sequence continues at coordinate 677 of JAYVGL010000190.1, forward strand.
GTTTGAGGTGGAGTATAAACAATTCGGTATATCACGGATTTAATTCGGGTGAATACAAAGTTCGGCGGCTTCGCGTTAGCTTGAACTATTCCGCGATATAAACGTATGCTTTTTTCAGATTTAGAAGTTGGAAACGCAAAAAATGGACAAACAATTTAAATCATTTGCAGAGTTTTACCCATTTTATTTGACCGAACACACAAATACTGTTAATCGGCGGCTACATTTCTTCGGGAAAATTGCGTTATTATTGGTGTTGGTATTGTTCTTCTTGACGTGGAATTGGCTATTTCTGATTGCAATTCCTGTTTTCGGATATGGCTTTTCTTGGGTTGGACATTTTTTCTTTGAGCGTAACAAACCTGCCGCGTTTAGTCATCCGTTATATAGTTTCATTGGAGATTGTGCAATGGCGAAAGACATACTGACGGGAAAGGTTAAATTTTGAAGTCAAATTATTCAGAGTCAAAATGTCAAGCGACATGTTTCTGCCATCCGCCGCCGAACAATTCAATGGACGTGAGGGCGAAACAGCGACTTTGTTATCGCGTTGTCCGTTAAATTCAAACGGGCTTGGTGGCGGTTTCGCCCCACGTCATCTCAATCGTTCGACGGCTTCTCGTTAAACCGGACAAGGTTTTTAGTTGAAACATAAATGCTTAAACTTAGAAATTATTTTGTGGCTTTTGGCATCGCGTTAATCAGCGTCTTAGCCGTTCACGCGCAGACGACGCAACAAAGTCAGAAGAACCCCTGCGACGAATTGCGGTTTCTCGCGCTTGCCGGTGAAGTTCCAACTATTAGCGCAACCGACGCTCACGACTTTCCGCAGTGCGTTGACGGAAAATTTATACGTCTTTTTGGCGTTTATCGAACAGCTTTTGAAAACTCAGACTTATACGACCCGACGGGAAACGGCGCAACGTGGATTTCTTATTCTCCGTTCTATTCAGCCGTAAAGCGTTGTAGCTCGCCGCAAGCCTTGAAATTGATGGAGCGAAAAGGCGGTGGAACTTTTGGCTTTGTTGCAATGGGCGTTTTCAAGTCTGGCGGAGGCTTCGGACACGACAACGCTTGGGAAAGCGAGTTTCAGTTAATTTGCGTGGAAGAAGTTAAAGACTTGGCTAAAACTGGCGTGTTGTTTCAGTCCCAAACGCCAAAAGTGCAAAAGCAAATTTTAGATTGGTATGCGAAACAAAAAACGGAGAGTGAAAAATAACGCGCCGTCGAACAAATCAATGGACGTGAGGGCGAAACAGCGACTTTCTTATCAAACTTGCGTGGTTACTTTCGTCGGGCTTGGCGGCGGTTTCGCCCCACGTCATCTCAGCCGTTATGCGGCTCTTAATTGCCGTCGTTCGCTAGTATTTTATGCAAACGTATATTTTCATCGCAGGCATACTGGCAATTATTGTTGGTGCGGTTCACTCAGTGTTGGGAGAAATCCTTATCTTCCGACAGATGCGCGTTAGTGGAATTATCCCAACAAATGGCGCGCCACTACTGAAAGAGCGGCACGTGAGAATTTTGTGGGCTAGCTGGCATATTGTGACAGTATTTGGTTGGGCATTTGCAGCAGTTATTCTACGACTCGCTTTTCCAACCGATAACGGTTCATTTCAGACTTTTGTGAAGCACACAATAATTGCCTCAATGCTTGCAAGTGCATTGCTCGTGCTTTTTGGCACTAAAGGAAAGCATCCCGGATGGTTGGGACTGGCGGCGGTGGCAGTGCTAATATGGCTTGCGTGAACTTTGTGAACGCGCCGCCTAACAATTCAATGGACGTGAAGGCGAAACAGCGACTTTCTTATCGCGTTGTCCGTTAAACTCAAACGGGCTTGGCGGCGGTTTCGCCCCTCGTCATCTCAGCCGTTCGACGTTTTCAGCATCTTTGTAGTTTTTAATGTATTATCGAAATCAAGTGAGGAAAAGAAATGCACAATTTATATTTCGGCTGTCGCGGTGAAGCGGTTCGCACTTTCAAGGAGTGGCTGAACGATGTTTTAGTTCCCAATCCGAACCTTGCTTCAGATAATGTTTTCTGCGGGAAAACTCTCGCCGCCGTAGTAAAATTTCAGATGCACAACAATATCTCTCCGGCGTTGGGTTTTATTGACCCGCAGACCGGCGAGCAAATCAGAAAAAAGGCGGCAAAGAAAAAACCGCGCCGCGTGGCGCGGGCGATACGCCGCAATCCTAAATTACAGCAAATGGTTGCCAAACCGCCGCCGCCGTTAGGTGAATCGGGTGAATTGACGGTTGCGTCGTTAGCTTGGCTTGCCCCGAATTTAATGAAAAACAAAATTCCCGCCGCGCCGCAGGATGTAGTCGAAGCCATCAATTTCGCAATGCGTGAAGCAGAAGCTAATACTCCGGCACGGAAAGCGGCATTTCTCGCGCAGACGGTTCAGGAAAGCGACGGACTCAACACGACATCCGAGTATGCCTCCGGTGAAAGCTATAACAAACGTCCTGATTTAGGAAATACTCAGCCAGGAGACGGTCCGCGTTTCAAAGGACGCGGTTTTATCCAGCTGACCGGCAGAGAAAATTATACAAATGCGTGGATCGCCTTAAATTTCTCAGTTAGAAAAGACGCAACGACTAAAAATCTGCCGAGCGGCGTTGACCCGATTAAACCGGAAGCTGCCGCCAATCTGCGCGAAGCCGCGTTAGTTACCGCCTGGTTTTGGAAGAAAAAGGGGTTAAACGTCTTAGCCGACGCATTGCAAACCGCCGCCAAAGAAGAAGATCAATTTCTGGCGGTATCAATCCGAGTCAACGGAAAGAAAAAAAGCGGGTATCCGAACGGCTGGGCAACTCGCAAAAGTTATTATCGAAAAGCCAAAAAATTATACGGCATCGAATGGGGAACGATGCACTAGGAGAAAATATGAGAAACAAACTTTGGGGAATATTTATACTAATTATTTTTTTTACTGCTCTCTCTGTCAGCATATTTGGACAATCTTCCGCTGATAATAAATTTAAGAATTTCAATGTCAAATTTCAGCGCGGCAAATCTCAAGCAGTGAAAATTGGAAAGGCTGATTATGATATGAGTTATGTTTATAACTTCAATGCGCGGAAAGGACAACTCATAACCGTCGAAGTCAGTTCGGAAGAGAATGATTTAACATTTAATATAGTTGTCTACCGAGAAGGCACATTAGGATATAAAGTAAAACAGTGGACGGGAAAAGCATCAAGAAGCGGAACATATTCAGCCGTTATAGTAATGAATAATGAGAATGCCAGCAAAGTTCCATATCGTTTGCTAATAAAAATCCAGTAGTTATGATTACTCCTAAAAAAACGTCGAACAATTCAATGGACGTGAGGGCGAAACAGCGACTTTGTTATGGAAGTTGTCTTGTTTCCCTAAACTTGCGCGCAATCGGTTTCGCCCCACGTCATCTCAAGCGTCCGGTGTTTTCTTGCGCTGATATAGTTTGATATAAATTGTTAGGAGAAATTATTTCACGATTAAAATTCAAGTAGAATTTAAAAGGAGTTTCAAAATGAGTTTTTTCCAGTTTTTTCGCACTGCTTATTCGACTAACTTTTCCAATAACTTTTTGGATGGAGTTGACGACTTATATGATATGGTCGCCAGAAAATTCACTGCTAATAAGACTTTGGTAGAAACCAAAGCAGAATGGCGCAACGTGCTGGCTGTTCGCCATTTCACGCCCGTTACAAAAGATGTTCCAAGAGGAAATCTTGATGATATGATGTTGGTTACTTGGCTGAGTGAAGGAGGCGGAAAGAACGCGCAATTTTTCAATGCCAACACCGATCCTTCTTATCAGTATTCGGAAGAAGGTGCGCCGACGCTTAGAAGGGGCAAAGGAGCCGAGGGACAAGACGCGAATGATGATGGCAAAAAAGACCTCGGAATGCTACCTCTCGGCGTTTACAAATATAATGCTTTTACGTCGTCGCACAAGATTCTGGGTGATGTTTTCAAACCAACTAAAGAAGTTAGGGTTTGGCGGGATATTAATCGGGACGGCTCTTTTACGCAAACAGATGAAGACCTTGTGAAAAATGAAAAGCAGATGTTTGAAGGCGGAACGATGTATATTCATCGAAGTTACAGTAAAGCTCGAAAACAAACTCTTAACAGTTGGTCGGCAGGCTGTCAGACTATTATGTATGAAGATTTTTTGATTTTTAAGGAAAGCATTCTCGCCGGCAACAAAGCCGGACAGATGGAATTTACATACGTTCTGGTTAATTTCGACGGTTAAGCCGCGATCTTTTTTTAATCTGAAGTATTGTTTTATATTTTCGCAGAATATGTCATCAAATGGAGAACGCCAATGAAATTCATTTTACCGATTTGGATAATCGCTTTGTTCGGCGCGGCGTGTGTTAAGGTGAACAGCGACGGTCAAAGTTCTAATTCTTCAACACCTTTCGCTCAGGTAATTATACCGCCTGCCGTCGCCGCGCCGATTCCGGTTTCGCGGCTTCCCAAAGAAATACAGGCGAAACTTGCCGACCGCACAGCAACAAAACTCGAATTCGGCAAAATGGTGAAAACCAATCTCGGCAATTATCCGAGAACCATTATTAAGATGTTCGCTTTTTGGGAAGACGAGAACATCACTTCTACAAATCTTGATAACTACGCCAAACGAAAAGAAGTTTATGCTACCGAAAGAGATTTGAATCACGACGGAACGGCAGAAAAAATTATCTTCGATCCCTTAACCAAAAAAGATAACGGACAATCGCCGCCGATTGCTATTTTCAGGCTTGAAGGAAAAAATTGGAAAGTCATTTTCGGACAAAGCGCGAACATCGCGGCTGATGAGAATTCAATCAAGAGAACCGCGTCAACCATCGAGTTTCTTTCATCGGGAGATGTTGGCGATTTCGACATTATCAAAGTTACGGAGAAAACTCTGACCAACGAACCGAAGGAAATTAGAAAAACCATTACTTATTTTCAATGGAAAAAAGACGGCTTCGGCGGAGACGGCGAGATTGAGTCGGGTATGGAAGAAGTTTACAGTGCGGATTCTTACGAGCAGTTCGGATTTGAAAATTACATCTGCCGAGCAAGCGAGAAAGGCAAAATTGACGAAACCGTCCCTTGTGCAGAAGAAACCGAATAAAATTACTGGCTACTACTCAATAAGGTTTATTGATTGCTTAAAAATTAAGCGAAAACTTTAACGCCTAATAAAAGCAATTCTTAAAAACAAGATTGCTAAAATTAAAGGGAGCAGGAAGAAAAGCCAAAAGAAAACGCCGCACCGAACAATTCAATGGACGTGAGGGCGAAACAGCGGCTTTGTTATTTGGCTTGTCCGTTAAACTCGGAGTTGCGTGTTGGCGGTTTCGCCCCACGTCATCTCAATCGTTCGGCGGTTGCTCGGTAAAATTACAATCGTATGAATCCTTAGGAAGAAAGTTTATGTGGCAATGTCCAAATTGCGGTGAAAAGTCAGAAAATAACTTTGATGTTTGCTGGAACTGTAAGACAGTGAATCCTGAAGCTACCGCTCATATATTAACTTCGACGAAACCCGAATCCGTCGGTGATACGTTACCGCCGACAGAATTTCAACATTCTGAAATTAACGAGTCCTCGCCGAACGCTCAAAATCCGAAGAAAGATTCATTCGCACCAACATTTGACTTCTTTTCAGGATTGTTGATTTTGCTGACATTGTTTTTCACGGTGAAAGGCTTATTCGCTCTTAACGCCGCCGATGGTTATCTCGGCAGCCGTTACGCAGATGTAGCGATTGTTGATGTTACGCGCGCATTGGCTTCGATTTGCGTGGGTATCGTTTGCTCGGTTTTGAGCGTGACTTTTGCTGTTTTCGCTCACAGGGCAAAGATGAGTTTAAAGCGAAGTGTAGAATAAATGCTCTAAACTGCGTAGTTATCAATAAACCGCCGAACAATTCAATGGACGTGAGGGCGAAACAGCGACTTTGTTATCAGGTTGTCCGTTAAACTTTAACGGGCTTGGCGGCGGTTTCGCCCCACATCATCTCAGCCGTTATGTTACTTCGCTTATGATAGACGTAGCAATGGATAAACTAAATACTGCGGTATAACATCAGAACAAAAAAGGAGATTACTATGGCACTTTATTTTCCCGCTCCGAAATATAACGGAAATTACAAACAAGGAATGGCGCAGTTTGGCTGGCGAAGACCTGGAGGGCGAATTCACGCCGCCTGTGATATATACGCGCCTCTCAAATCGGATGTCGTTGCGGTGGCTGACGGAATTATCGTTGAATCAGGAGAGTTTTACCTAAAAACGCAGGCAATTGCGATACGCCACGAAGGAATCGGCATTATTCGCTATGGCAAGATATTGGAAATACCGAAGGAGTTTCTAAAAATTGACGCAACAGTCAAAGCCGGAGATGTACATCGGCAAAGTCGGACAGATCATCAAAGTCAGTCCGATGCTTCATTTTGAGTTGTTTGATGGAACGAAAAGCGGAATTTTAACTGATCGGCGAAAGGGTATCGAATATTACAACGAAGATGTTTTGAAAAATGCAAATTATCAAAGAAGAGCGGACTTGATGAATCCAATCAAACTTCTTGACCGTTTGCTGGTGGAGGGGAAAAAATGATTATGTTGAGCAATTACAAACGACCGCTTTTGACAAATTTTAAATTTATTAGGAGAGCAAAAACAAATGAAAAAACTCATCTTGTTGATTGTTTTGTTTTTGTCGCTTTTAGCCATTAACGGCGAAAGGGCAAACGCCCAAAAAACACTAAGGCTTAACTCAACTCCAAAAGCCTTTCAAAGTTTTTACGCGAAATTTAGAAAGGCGGTGGTCAAGGGCGATAAAAAGACTGTTGCTTCGCTGACTCAATTTCCATTTAAATACGGTTTTGATGTCGGTGATGAAGGCACATTCTCAAAATCTCAATTTATAAAAAGATTCGATGACATTTTTGGGAGTGAGAGAAAGATTTTTACACAAAAGAATCCAGTATTTTACTCAGAAAAAGCAGAAACTTATACTCTCGAGGATGATTGGGACGCTTCAAATTTCATCTTTGAGAAAAAGGGAATAAGTTACAAATTCACAGCTTATATAGCCGAACCGTAACAGGATGTTTCAACTTCCGATTCGCGTTATAAGTTGAAAAGATAAAGCCCTACTATGCGAAATGGCGTTTGGAAATTACGGCACACCGAACAATTCAATGGACGTGAGGGCGAAACAGCGACTTTCTTTTAACGGCTTTCCTTTAACTCGGAGTTGCGTGGCGGTTTCGCCCCACGTCATCTCAGCCGTTAACAGTTTGTAAAACGAAACGGCATATTGTATCTTCTTTGTAGAAACCGAAGAGGTGCAGTATGAAAGTTCAAATTCAAAAGTGGGGCAACAGTTTAGCGTTGCGAATTCCGAAATCTTTCGCTATCGAATCAAAAATCAAGCAAGGTTCAACCGTCGAAGTTTCTTTGGAAAGCGGTAAAACAATCGTCTTTCCCATCGCCGTCCAGGAATTTTCTCTTGATGAGTTGCTGGCAAAAGTTACAGCGGAAAATTTGCACGGCGAAGTTGATACAGGCAGTTACGTTGGCAAGGAGACTTGGTAATGAGTTACGTTCCCGAACGCGGAGACGCGATTTGGATTAACTTTAATCCGCAAGCCGGACACGAGCAAGATGGCAGACGACCGGCAATTGTTTTGTCGCCGCAAAGCTACAACGGAAGAGTCAGTTTATGTTTGCTTTGCCCGACTACAAACAAAGCTAAAGGCTATCCTCTTGAAGTTTTGATTCCGGCAGACTTAGGCGTAACAGGAGTTGTGTTGTCAGACCAAGCAAAAAATTTGGATTGGCGAGTGCGAAACGCAGAGTTTGCCGTTCAATTACCGGAGGCTGTAACAAACGAAGTCTTGAAAAAGTTAAAGTCCTTGTTGTAAACGCGATGCCGAACAAGTTAATGGGCGTAGAGGTGACAACAGCGACTTTCTTTTAACGTAACTTGACCCGTTGCTTGTGTGCATCCGGTTCCGCCCCACGTCAACTCAAGTATCAACTTTAGTTACGAGCCACCTGAAAAATCGGAAGTTCTAAATTTTTATGTGTAGAATCTAGAATACCGGACGCAAAATGACAACGGCTTAAACTTTTTTTTCAGGCGACTTCCGGTTCTTCCTATTTATTAGTTAGAAACAGTTTTCCGGCACGTTTTCGAGCGTGTCTTTAATCAGCATATCCACGACCGGCTCGAATTTTTCGCCCGCTTCAAAATACGTTTTCAACTGCGCGTCAGCGGAAGTTCCGCGTTCGAGAATCGTGTGAATATGCTCGACTTCGTGGCGCGAACCCAAATCGTCTAAAACATCGTCAACGAAATCGAGCAGCTCCCGGATCAAATCT
>JAYVGL010000191.1:0-12502 GCA_043772175.1 Pyrinomonadaceae bacterium
TTCTGACGCTAAAGCCTTGGTAAAAGAAATCTGCCCGCCTTTCGATGCCGCGTAATTTGAATAATTCGCTTCGCCGCGCTGTCCGGCGGTCGAAGAAACCAAGACGATTGAACCGCTCGGCTGTTTTTTCATCGTCGGAACGCAAGCCTTCGTCATCGCCCACGCCGCTTTCAGATTCGTGTTCAAAACCTTGTTCCACGTCTCTTCCGACATCTCTTCAATCGGCGCGCCTTCCCAGATTCCCGCGTTCAAAACCAGCAAATCAATCCGCCCGAATTTCTCTAAAGTTTTATTCGCCAAATTATGCGCGTCCTGCCAGAGCGAAACATCGCCCTGCACGGCAATCGCGTCAACGCCGGTTTCTTTGCACAATTCGACGACATTGTTCGCTTTTTCTTCCGCGCTCAAATAATTAACGACGACGTTTGCGCCCGATTCTGCCAATCTTAACGCGGTTGCGCGACCAACGCCGCGACTCGCGCCGGTAATAATGGCGGTTTTGCCTTGAAATAAATTGTTTGGAAGTTTCGTTTCGACGGGTTTTTCGCTCATAAGTTTTTCCCTGCGGTTTCTGCGCTCTTACAAACAAATGTGTTTCACACAAAAGCGCGAAATCGGCAAAGATTCAGATGTATTTTCTAACGTAAACTTTGTGTTATAAAATATGCCTTACTTCCGCCGAAATCACAAAATTATGAACGACACAAACCTTCTGGAACATCAGCCAATCGCGTGGACACCTTCGCCCGAAGCAATCGAACGCGCTCAATTAACGAAATTTATGCGGCAAGTCGGTGTGAATTCGTTTGACGAGCTTTACCAGTATTCGATCAACGACGTAGAAAAATTCACGGCGGAAGTTTTGCGTTTTCTCGATATAAAATTCGATCCGCCTTACGCAAAGCTGCTCGACACCTCAAACGGCATCGAGTTTCCAAACTGGTGCGCCAGCGCGGGTTTGAACATCACGGAAATGTGCCTCGACCGCTGGCAGACGGACGAAATGAAAGACCAGCCCGCGATAATCTGGGAAGGCGAAGAAGGCGAAACTGAATCAACCACTTATTCAGTGTTATTAAGTCAAATTGATTACTGTGCGACACTTTTACGAGCAAGCGGATTTAAGAAGGGTGATGCAATCGGGATTCATCTGCCGATGATGATTGAAACCGTAGTAGTGCTTTTAGCAATAAATCGAATTGGGGCGATTGGAGTTCCCGTTTTCTCAGGTTATGGAATTTCAGCCATAGAATCTCGTCTAAACGCAGTCAAAGCAAAAGCACTTTTCACTTGTGATGGATTTCCAAGACGCGGCAAAGAGTTTAATGCCCTTGAAATTGCGCGTCAGGCAATTACGAATTGTCCAACTGTTGAAAAAACATTCGTTGTAAGTCGTTGGCAGTTGGATTTTGACCTTAACTCAGTAACTGAAATGTTTTTACATTCGGACGAAGCCTTTGATTTAGTTCAAGCAAACAAACATTTGCATTACGCTGAAACGACGCTCGCCGAAGACCCGCTGATAATTCTCTACACCAGCGGCACGACGGGCAAGCCGAAAGGCATCGCGCATACGCATTCTAGTTTTCCGATAAAAGCGGCGCAGGATATGGCTTTCGGAACTGACGTAGGGAAAGGGACGCGCATTTCGTGGCTCACCGACATCGGCTGGATGATGGGACCGTGGCTGATTTACGGCGCGTTAATCAACGGCGCGACGATTTGCATTTACGACGGTGCGCCCGATTTCCCGAAGCCCGATAGAATGTGGGAATTTGCCGCGAAACACCGAGTGGAAATTCTCGGCATCTCACCGACTTTGATTCGTTCGCTGGCGACGCACGGCGACGAGTTGCCGAAAAAGCACGATTTATCCAGCCTCCGCGCCTTTGCTTCGACGGGTGAGCCGTGGAATCCCGCGCCGTGGTGGTGGCTGTTCGAGAAAGTCGGCAACTCCAAATTGCCGATTATCAATTATTCGGGCGGCACGGAAATCTCCGGCGGAATTTTGATGAACAATCCGCTACTGCCGATCAAACCGTGTGGCTTTTCCGCGCCGTGTCCGGGAATGGACGCTGACATTTTAAACGATAAAGGCGAATCGGTCGGCGCAAACGAAGTCGGCGAATTGACGATTAAAAAACCGTGGATCGGAATGGCTCGCGGCTTCTGGCAGGAGCCGGAGAGATATTTGGAAACGTATTGGTCGCGCTTTGAAAACATCTGGGTTCACGGCGATTGGGCGATGAAAGACGCGGACGGGCATTATTTTATTTTGGGCAGAAGCGACGACACTTTGAAAGTCGCGGGCAAACGAGTCGGTCCGGCGGAAGTCGAAAGCCTTTTAGTCGCGCACGAAAATGTCGCCGAAGCCGCCGTCATCGGAGTTCCCGACGAAATGAAAGGCACGGCAATGGTCGCCTTCGTCGTCTTGAAAAGTCCGACAAACTTGAGTTTGTCGGACTTGGAAACGGAATTAAAAGCTCTCGTCGCCAAAGATATGGGCAAACCGCTCGCGCCGTCACGAATTCTTTTCGTCGCCGCGCTGCCGAAAACGCGCAATGGCAAAGTAATGCGCCGCGTGATTCGCGCCGCGTACTTGGGCGAAGACGCGGGCGATTTGACGGCGTTGGAAAATCCGTCGGCGGTTGAGGAAATTCGCCGTGCGGGTGATGTCTGACTTTTGGGAAATCAAGTTTTGACCGTCGTTTGAAACCGGATTTTCGTCGAACTTGCGTCCTTGTTTTCAGCCGCTTGAGCCAGCGTCCCGGCTCGTTCGACGGTGTTCCCTATTTCCTCAAGCGCACCTGATTTCCTGTCCGATCTTCTCCACTCTTTATTTACTGCTTCAGCACGCTAGTAAAAGCTATGCAATTTCATTGCAAGAATTTATTAGGCTTTGTTTTCCGGCACTTTAGATTCTTGAAAACGAATTCTTACCGAATTTTATTCGCTTCTTCCAACCTACCTACTTTCAGTAGGTAGTTGTTTAGTTCGGATTTCCATCTTGCCCGAATTTTTCAAACGGTTGATAAACTGCGGCGTGGTGCATGTCTCCCGACCGCGCCCGCTTTCCTGTTCGATACGCCTCATATCTCGATTTTCTCCGCGAGGTGTTTTCATCGGTTTTGTTTCTGTTTTTCATCAGAATCATTTTCTTCGCCGAGTAAAAATAATAATTTTTTCGTCTCAAGCGTTGTGGAACGATGCTTGCGAGGACGGCAGCGAGAAAAACTTTTTGCCCGTTCGGTTTCTCAATTGATGATGGAAAAATAATTATGAAATATCTCAGCTTTATCATCTGCGCGGTCATTTTCACGGTTTGTCTGAACGGCTGCGCGAGCGAGCAGGAAAAGTTCAACGCCCTTCGGGACTCTCAAAAGAAAAGACAAACTTTTTCCGAATCGCAGAACGCCGAACTAGCCGAATTAGCCGTTAAGCCGGTGCGGACGACGGTTGGCGTTTCTCAGGAACAAACGCGAATGGAAAAGGATAATTCGGTTGTCGAAACGATGTATGACGCATTCGGCAACAAAACCGAAAGCCGCGTGTTTTATAACGACGCGCCTTTGAAAATGGTCGTCGTGCGAACTTCGGTCAACGGTCAGAAAGAAGTTTTGGTGTATGGGCAAAACGGCGAGGTCAAAACCGCGCCGCCGACGCTGCTCGACCGGGCTTTGACGTTCGCCGCCCGCGAAATCGCCAAAGCAGCCCAGATTTTTGAAGGACGCAGGGAAAACGAAATGCTGGTGAGGCTGCAAACCGCCGAGATGCCGCCGACCGAAGACTTTCAAAGTCTCGATGTCAAGCCGGCGAATGTCGCGGAACTCGCGCCGGTTGCGGAAGCCGAGCCGACCGTCGAAACGGTTGCTCCTTCTCAGCCGAATCAAACCGAGCCGACAACAACTGAAGATTCATCTTCAAAACTAAGAGCCGCCGCCCAGTCTTTGAAAATCGTCCGTCCGAAACTTACGTCAAAGGATTCGACCGCCGGGACGAACTGAATGCTTCCGAATCGAAAATGAAAAAGAGGTGCTGATCGCACCTCTTTTTTTATCTTATCTATAATGACTTCAAAAAGATCAGGATGTTTATCCTTTCCCGTTTGAAGTGGTTTTATGTTTATCTATCATATATTTACCACCCCCTGGAGACAATTATAGAAAATTGCGAAGGGAAAATGCAAGCGTTATTTTCGGTGCTGAAAAATAATTTAATAAAGCAGCTTTTCACCTTTCGGGCGCGTGTTCCAGCGTTTGTGAATCCAGAGCCACTGTTCGGGGAATTTTCTGACGTAGCGTTCGACGACGTTGGTTATTTTCTGCGTTAATTGGCGGACGTTTTCGTCGGAAACATCGCCGGCGCGATATTCGACCGGCGGTTCGAGATGCACGACGTATTTATTTTTCGATTCATTCCAAACGGCGAATGCGGGCAACACAATCGCGTCGGTTTTCAACGCTAACTTGGCGATGCTCGTCGTCGTCGAAGCCGGAACGCCGAAAAAATCAACGAACGTGCCTTCGCGTTCCTGCACGTTCAAATCGGCTAAAATGCCGAGCAGTTCGCCGCGCTCTAAAACCCGAAACATCGCCCGCGCCGACTTGGTTTTATCCAATGTTACCGAACCGAAACGGGTGCGAAAATTATCCACGAAACTTTCAATCAAAGGGTTATCAATCCGGCGAACGAGAATGTTCATCCCGAAACCGAACGCAGGCGGCAGAAGGTTAAAAACTTCCCAACTGCCGAAATGTCCGGTAAAAAATAAAATTCCCCTGCCCGTTTCGACGGCGCGGTCGAAATTTTCGCGTCCTTCCAACTCGACCAGATGGCGAATGTCTTCGTGCCGGAATTTTTTGAAATGCGAGAAGAATCCGAGATGTCTGCCGAGACTTTCAAACGTGCCGCGAATAATTTTTCCCCTATCGGTTTCGGACATTTCGGGAAACGCGATTTCGAGATTGCGCCTGGCTGTTTTTTGCAGCTTCGGAAACCGCGAACCGATAAATTTGCCCAGCGACTTTCCGAACCTCATCGAAGTTTCGAGCGGCAGCGCACCGACCGCGCCGAGGAACGAACGCACGGCGAGCAGTTCCGATTTGTTTTGTATTTGGCTGCGTTTTTTCGGCATCGCATTCTGTCCTTTCGCACTTCAGACGATCAACATACAATCGCCGTAACTGTAAAAACGATAGCCGGACGCAACCGCGCGGCGATACGCCGTCATCGTTAAGTCGTAACCGGCAAAAGTCGAAACTAAAACCAGCAGCGACGATTGCGGCAGATGGAAATTAGTTAAAAGTCCGTTAATAATCTTGAATTCGTAGCCGGGCGTAACGGTCAAATTTGCCGTAAATTTTCCGGCTGAAACGCTTCCCGTCGCGCCGACCGATTCCAAAGCCCGCGTCGTCGTCGTGCCGACCGCGATAATTCGCCGATTTTCCGCCTTTGCGCGGTTGATAATCTCCGCCGCTTCATCCGAAATCTCGCCGCGTTCCGCCATCACTTTATGTTCTGATAACTCCGCAACGCGCACCGGCTCGAAAGTTCCGTAGCCGACGTGAAGCGTTACTTCCGCGATTTCCACGCCGAGACTGCCGATTTCCGTTAGAATTTCCGGCGTGAAATGCAGTCCGGCGGTCGGGGCGGCAATCGCGCCGCGCTGTTTGGCGAAAACGGTTTGGTAACGGCTTTTGTCCGCGTCCGAAACGCCGTCGGCGCGTTTGATGTACGGCGGCAAAGGCGTGCTGCCGATGCGTTCTAAAATATCGTCGAAATTCTCCTTATTTTCAAATTTAACGATGATGCGATTTTCAACCGTTCGGTCAATAACTTCGGCGGAAAGATTTTCGCCGAACGCAATCCGTTTGCCGGCTTTCAATCTTCGCGCCGGTTTCGCCAGCGTTTCCCACGTTTGATTTTCGATTTCGCGCATCAGAAAAAGCTCGACTTTCGCGCCGGTTTCGCTTTCCCCAAACAGCCGCGCCGGAAAAACCTTCGTGTTGTTGAGTATGAGAACGTCGCCCTTTTTCAAAAACCGCGGCAGATAATAAAAACGCCCGTCGCGCAAGTTTTTCTCGCCGCGATTGACGACGAGCATTTTTGACGCTTCGCGCTTTTCCAGAGGATTCTGCGCGATAAGCTCTTCGGGCAGATCGTAATCGAATTCGGAAATCAACATAAAAATCAAACAGCTTTAATTATGCACCGTCTTTCAAGATTAAGAAACTATGTTCCAAATTCATACAAATTTCGCCCGCAAATTAAAACCCGATTCGACGAGCGACGAGTAAACACTTTGATTAGCGAACATTTTCGCAGTGGAATAAGTGTTGCTGTGGAGAGGAACTCGCTATTCGACGAGCGACGAGTAAACACTTTAATTAGCGAACATTTTCGCAGTGGAATAAGTGTTGCCGTGGAGAAGAAATCGTTGCATAACATTGTGGATTTTGAGATTGGGAACAGACGTTTCTCAGAGATGTATTTAGAATGGTCGGGCTAAAGATCGGCGGTGAATTGTTCGATGAAGTACGAAAAATACACGATCGATTTGTTATAAACAAGAAAATTTAACGAAAAAGGGGTGGAGTAGATATGACAGAAAATAAACATAACGCGGAAACGGAAAATACGACGGCGAGCGGCAATAAAGCGACGGCGGAAAGCGCGTCGGCGACGAAACGGGCGACCGACAAAACCGAGGCGGGCAACGGCGAGTCAGTATCAGAGACTTTGAACAAAGCCAAAGATGCGGTCGGCGAAGCGGCGACGCAAGCCGCCGGACAAGCTAAGGACAAAGCGGCTTCGCTCATCGGCGACCAGAAAAGCAATTTGGCGGCGGGAATCAGCAACGTCGCCGATAGTATCCGGCAAGCGGGCGAACATCTGCGCGAAGGCGACGAACCGAACCCAATCGCCGCGTTTGCAGGTAGATACGGCAATACTGTAGCCGAACAGGTCGAACGAGTCTCGCATTATATCGAAGATAAAGATTTGCGCGAACTGGCGCAGGATGTCGAGAAATTTGCCCGCCGAAACCCGACTTTATTCGTTGGCGGCGCGTTCGCGCTGGGAATTCTGGCGGCTCGATTCTTGAAAAGTTCCGGCTCGCGCCAAACGAACGGCGGTCGGCGATTAAACAGTCCGGGCGGAAAAGCGTCTTCAAAAAATACGACGGTTCAAGCGTCATAAAACGGAAAATCAGGAGATATTTATGGCACAACAAAAACTTGCCGAAGAACGCTCGCTGGGTGATCTGTTTTCCGAACTCGCCACTGAAACCAGCACTCTCGTGCGGCAGGAAGTCGCGCTGGCGCAAACCGAATTAACGCAAAAAGCGGCGAGCGTCGGCAAAAACGTCGGCTTTTTAGTGGTCGGCGGCGCAGTCGGTTACGCGGCACTGCTCGCCGTTCTCGCAGCGGCAGTCATTGGTTTGGCGAATTTCGTTCCGGCGTGGGCTTCGGCTTTGATTGTCGGAGTCGTCGTTGCAATTGCGGCGTTTCTGCTGATTTCGTCAGCGTTGAAATCGTTAAAGGAAACGGAATTGACACCACGCGAAACGGTCAAATCATTGAAGGAGGATGCGGAATGGCTGAAAAATCAAGTGAGCTAGAAGTTGTAAAAGCAGAAGTTACGAGTTTGACGAAACCGGAATACGAGGAAAATGACGATTTAGCGACGATTTATTCCAAGGACGAATCGGCTGACGAAAGTTCGCCGGACGATGCCGTGCAAATGCGTGAGCAGATCGAGGAAACGCGCTCGCAGATGAGCGAGACGATTGACGCTATTCAGAGTAAATTGAGCGTCGCCAACATCACCGAACAGGTTAAAGATCAAGTTTCTGAACAAATCGGAACGGCGGTCGAAACGGCGAAAGACGCTTTGTATGACAAAACTTTCGCCATCGCTAAAAACATCGGCAGAAGTTTGGCAGACATCGGCAACTCTGATTTAGCTAAGAAAACTCAGGAAAACCCGTGGCTGACATCCGTGATCGGAATGGGCATCGGCGCGGCTTTAGCCGGTGTATTATTCGGCGGTGGGCAAAAGCGAAAAAAGAAAGTTTCGTCGGATCGCTACAAAAATTTCGATGACGAACATCGCTCCGATGACATTCGTTACACAAAACAAACGCGCCAAAAATTCAGGTCTAGGGAAGCGGGCGAAGCAGCGTATCAAACGACGCGGGATAGAATCGGCGAGACGGCGCAGACGGCTTACGAAAGCGTTGGCAGCGCGGCGGGCAAAACTTATGAGTCCGTCGGTAAGGCATCGAATTTTGCATACGAAAAAGCGGGAGATTTAGGAGGAGAAATGAAAAAAAAATACGAATATTATATTGAAGAAAACCCATTGGTAGTCGGCGCGGTCGCCTTCGCTCTCGGTGCGGCAATCGGTTATGCCATTCCGTCAACGCAAGTTGAAAATCAGTATTTAGGTGAAGTGCGCGATAACGTCGTAGAAAAAGCGCAGGCTTCGGCACAGGACGCAATCGGCACGGTCAAACAAGTCGTCGGCGAAGCGCAGCAAATGATTGTCGAGGAAGTTAAAAGTCAAACGGCTTCTTAAAAAGAGCGGCACATAATCGCTCAGAGTCCACGCTTGAATAAGTTCTCGCACCAGCGAAGCGCATCGAGATAAAATCTGAACAGACAATTGGAAAAGCACGGAGAATCTACAATCTTCCGTGCTTTTCCGACTTTTACGCGAACATTTATTTCACGATTTTTTCCAGTCTGTTCATATACGGCTGCAAAATTTCGGGAATTTCAATCGAGCCGTCGGCACACTGATAATTTTCCAAAATCGCAATCCACGTGCGCCCGACCGCCAAACCCGAACCGTTGAGCGTATGAACGTATTGCGGTTTCGCACCGCCCGCCGGACGAAAACGCAGGTTCATTCGCCGCGCCTGAAAATCGCCGCAGTTGGAGCAGCTCGAAATCTCGCGGTAAGTGTTTTGACTGGGAAGCCAAACCTCGATGTCGTAGGTTTTGACCGCCCCGAAACCCATATCGCCGGTTGACAAAACGACGGTGCGATACGGCAAACCCAATTTACGCAAAATCGTTTCGGCGTTGGCGGTTAGTTTTTCGTGTTCTTCAATTGAATTTTCCGGCGCGGATAATTTTACCAGTTCGACTTTTTCAAATTGATGCTGGCGAATCAAGCCGCGCGTGTCGCGCCCGTAACTGCCCGCTTCCGAACGAAAACACGGCGTGTAAGCCGCGTAGTATTTCGGCAAATCTTTTGCATCGAGAATTTCCTCGCTGTGATAATTCGTCACCGGAACTTCCGCCGTCGGAATCAGCGCGAAACCGCGTTCGTCTTTGATGTGAAACAAATCGTCTTCAAATTTCGGCAGTTGATTCGTCCCGAAAAGCGATTTTCTATTCACGAGAAACGGCGGCAGCGTTTCGGTATAACCGTGTTCCGTCGTGTGAACGTCGAGCATAAAATTAACCAGCGCACGGCTCAATCTCGCGCCCGCGCCGTTCAGAATCGCAAAGCGCGAACCCGTGATTTTAACGGCGCGTTCCAAATCCAGAATGCCCAACGCCTCGCCCAAATCAACGTGATCTTTCACCTCGAAATCGAAAGTTTGCGGCTCGCCCCATTTGCGAACTTCGACGTTCGCCGATTCGTCCGCGCCGATTGGAACATCGCTCGCTGGGATGTTCGGCAAACTGGAAAGCAGATCGCGCATTTCGTTTTCAGCAGCAATGCGATGGAACTCACGATCAGCTATCTGAGATTTTATATATACGACCTCTGATGTTTTTTGCTCAATAGGACTTTCGTGCGAATGTCTTGTTTGGGCTTTGATTTGTTCAACAATATTTAATTCAGGGCTGGATTTCCTTAACTCGCCAATTTCTTTGCTTAATTTATTACGATCTGCATTAAGTCCATCTACCCTGGCAATTAATCGGCGGCGTTCCGCGTCGAGTTCGGCAAACTCGTCCAAACTCGTCGTCGGAAAATTGCGATTAACGAGAGCTTTTTTAACTGTTTCTAAATTTTTTCTGACGTAATCTAAATCAAGCATTTTTATAAAATTTCCTTTATAACGAATTTCATTATCAACCTAAAATAAAACGGCGGTCAAAGACCGCCGCCGCTGTCTTTTAAAAAACTTTTGCATCAAGGACACGGTGAACCCTGCGCGTAAGTGCATTTGGCACTCCACGTAAACGACGGACTGCTTTGCGAGTTGACGACCGGCACATCGGTTGATTCGAGCGGTGAAATCGTGCGTCCGCCGAAAATTCCGCGCCATCTGCCCATTCTCGAATCAATGCCGAACGCGACGTTTTTCGCCGCCTGACCGCCCGTAAAAGTGTAATCGGACAGCGCGTGCAGTCTGCGCCAAACGCCCCACGCATCGTAGCCGTCAGTCACCGCGACGGTTTGCCCCAAGCCGTCGGTGACGGGAACGCCGTGTCCGGCGTTCAGCGAACAATAAGCCTGCGACGTGCGAATAACCTGCCATCTGCGCTCGGCAATCTGCGGTAATCTGTTCCAAACATCGTTTTGTCCGATCAGATGCTGGTTGGTTTCGTCGTCCCAATAAACCTGCACGATCATTTTCGCGTTCGCCGGAATTTGTTCCATATTCGCGCCCCAGTTATACCACGGAGCTATTATGAACATAAACAAACCGCCTCCGCCCCAGCCCTGCGCGACACCGCGCCGTGCCATTTCGGGAGTCGCGCCCGCGCCGTAGGAATGTCCGGCGAAACCGACTTTGTTTAAATCCATAATCGCCGCGTTCTGCTGCACGGCGGCGAGGAATCCGTTCCAAAGTTGGTTGTAACGAATCGTATGCGTCGTGAATAAACTTTGGGTGTAAGGCGAAAAAACGACGATATAGCCGTTGCTCGCCAATTGGCGCATCAATGTTTCGTAAAACTGATAACTGACTCCGCCGAAGCCGTGCGCGAAAAAAACGACCGGAACTTTATTCTGCGCGGTCGCGTTGCTCGGTATGAAAACCGAGATCGGCGCGGGCGCGGACGCATCGGGGTTGGCAATCGTCTGGCGCGTAACGACGAATTGCCCGAAGCCGCCGTATTCGCCGGACAGCGGTAAGGTGGTCGCTTTCGCTCCGGTGCATTGCGCGATCTGCGCCTGCGCCGTCGAAGCGTGAAAGAACAAAATCGCCGCCATTATAACGAGAGTTGCTTTTTTCATCTTGATAATCTTTTCAGTTTCGGAAGCCATCAGTCAAAGGTTTGTTTCTCAACCGTTTTTCACCTAAAATTACAACTTCGCTCGTTTGCCGACGGACGAAGCGTAGAATCATAATTTATCAGTATTTATATGAAACAAAAAATTCGCAAAGCCGTTTTTCCCGCCGCCGGATTGGGAACCAGATTTCTGCCCGCGACGAAATCTTCGCCGAAAGAGATGCTGCCGCTGGTTGATAAACCGCTGATTCAATACTCGGTCGAAGAAGCCGTCGCTTCGGGAATCGAGTCAATTTTGATCGTAACCGGGCGCGACAAATCGGCGATTGAAAATCATTTCGATATTTCCTACGAACTCGAACATCTCTTGCAGGAAAAAGGCAAAACCGAATTTTTCGCGCAGGTTCGCGCCATTTCCGAACTCGCCAAAATCTGTTATACGCGCCAGCGGCAGGCTCTCGGTTTAGGACACGCGATTTATCAAGCGAAGGATTTTGCCGAAAATGAAGCGTTCGCCGTTTTGCTCGCCGACGACATCGTTGACGCGGAAAAACCCGCGCTCAAACAGATGATCGAAGTTTACGAGGAATTCAACGCGCCCGTTATCGCCACGATGCAGATCGCGGGCGAAGCGATTTCCAGATTCGGCGTAATTGATGCCGATGAAGTCGCGCCGAACGTCTATCAAATAAAGGATATGGTCGAAAAGCCGAAATTCGCCGACGCGCCTTCGGATTTAGCGATTATCGGTAGATATATTTTAACGCCCGATGTTTTCGATGCCATCGAACGCACCGAAAAAGGCGCGGGCGGCGAAATC
The DNA here is from genome assembly GCA_043772175.1 of Pyrinomonadaceae bacterium. GTDB lineage: Bacteria > Acidobacteriota > Blastocatellia > Pyrinomonadales > Pyrinomonadaceae. Next base: position 12,019 of record JAYVGL010000191.1, read on the forward strand.
CAAATCACCGACGCGATGCGCCTGATGATAAAAGAAGGCAAACCTTTCTACGCCGTCAAACTCGAAGGCACACGCCACGACGCGGGCGACAAACTCGGATTTTTGATTGCGACGGTCGAATTTGCTCTGAAACGAGAAGATTTGGGCGGCGATTTTCGTGAATATCTGAAAACATTAAACCTTTAAGTTTTAAATACAAAATATGTGTTCTCCGACTTCCCTTAATTATCAATGTCCTCCACCTGCGGCGTATATCGCTACTAAATGGATATAAACAATCACGGGCAACAATAAAACCATTCCGAGCAAAATCAATATCTTTGCCGCTGAACTTTTGATATTCAAGACCCAACCGATGAATTTAATGAATAGAATTATATATATGAATGGCTTTGTTGCATAAATCAGCAATCTTCTCATTTCTGTTTTTCGCTAGACTTCAACTTTGTAACTTTCAGGCATTCCCAAGTGTGTCATCCGATTT
>JAYVGL010000192.1:0-7322 GCA_043772175.1 Pyrinomonadaceae bacterium
GTCGAGTTCCTCTTCCATCCGCGCCGTGTAAGTCGGATTAAAAAGGTCGGCAAAACCGGCGACGAGAACGTCGTTGACGGTTGTTCCCAAAGCCGTCGGATGAAAACGCCCTTCGAGTCGTTCGACGTATTCGCGGTCTTGAATCGTCGTCATAATCGAGGCGTAAGTCGAAGGTCGTCCGATGCCTTTTTCTTCCAAAACCTTGACCAAAGTCGCTTCCGAATAACGCGGCGGCGGTTCGGTAAAATGCTGTTCGGGCGTGATTTTGTTTAATTTTAACTGTTCGCCTTGCTCGACTTTCGGCAAACTCAAATCTTCGTCCGAATCTTCCGAACCGACTTCGACTTTTTCGTCGCGTCCTTCCTGATAAACTTTCAAAAACCCGTCAAATTTCTGCACCGAACCGGTTGACCGAAAGGTGAAACGTCCGGCTTTGATGTCAATGGTCGTCGCGTCGAAAATCGCCGCTGTCATCTGCGAAGCGACGAAACGCTTCCAGATTAAACTGTAAAGTTTCAGTTCGTCCGCGCTCAAATAATTTCGCAGGGATTCGGGTGTGCGGTTCGCGTCGGTCGGTCGAATCGCTTCGTGCGCGTCCTGCGCGTCTTTTTTGCCGCGATAATTAACGGGTTTTTCGGGCAGATAGTTTTTTCCGTAATTGCCGCCGATAAAATCGCGCACTTCGCCGATTGCCGTGTCGGAAACGCGCACCGAATCCGAGCGCATATAAGTTATCAGCCCGACTGCGCCTTCGCTGCCGATTTCCATTCCTTCGTAAAGTTTCTGCGCCGTGGACATTGTGCGTTTGACGGCAAAACCCAATTTGCGCGACGCTTCCTGCTGTAATTTCGACGTGATAAACGGTGGCACAGGATTTCGTTTGCGCTCTTTGGTCGTTACGGAATCAACGATAAAATTTTCTTTTTCGGCTTCGGCGACGATTCCTGTTGCCGTCGTCTCGTCTTTGATGTGCGTTTCGCCTTTTTTTAAATCTTCGTCAAAACTGCCGGTTTTCACTGTTTTGTCTTCGATTTTATAAAGCCGCGCATCGAATTTCGGCGGCAGTTTCGCCGACAGATTCGCCGCAATCGTCCAGTATTCGGTTTTGACGAACGCTTCAATTTCGCGCTCGCGGTCAACCACCAGGCGCACCGCGACCGTCTGCACTCGTCCGGCGGAAAGTTTGCCGCCGATGTTTTTCCAGAGAATCGGCGAAACTTTATAGCCAACCAATCTATCCAAAATTCGTCTGGCTTGCTGCGCGTCAACCAAATCTTTGTTGACCTGCTTCGGATGATTAAACGCCTCTTTGATCGCGTTTTTGGTGATTTCGTTGAACATCACGCGGAAAACTTCCTTTTTCGGCTTTTTCGGAACGATTTCTTCGGCGAGATGCTGGCAAATCGCTTCGCCTTCGCGGTCGGGGTCGGCGGCGAGAAAAATCGTGTCGGCTGCCTTCGCCGCTTTTTTCAGATCGGAGACGGTTTTTTTGTTGTTGCGCTTTTTCGTGTCGGGAATCACCTCGTAAGTCGGCTCGAAATTATTTTCGATGTCCACGCCCAAACCTTTCGACGGTAAATCCTTGATATGCCCGATGGACGCGAGAACCAGATAATCACTGCCGAGATACTTATTAATTGTTTTCGCTTTTGCCGGCGATTCGACGATAACTAAATTTTTTGCCATTTTATTTCTAAAAAAAATATGTCAGACACATTTTCTGTGCTGACATCTGACTTCTAACACTTTGAAACTTTCCGTGTCAATCTCTGATTAGATAAACCCCCAAATCGTTTCCTTCTAAAAAACTTTAAGATAACTCCAAAAAACTCAAGCCAATTCTGCCGCGCCGCTTTTCGATGCGACCAAATTACGCGCCTGCGAGAGCGTCAAGCCGGAAAACTGATATTGTTGCCACGCCTCGATTTGCGGGTCAAAAGTGTGAATCGTTTGCAGCGTTCCTTCTTTCATTAATGCGGTTATCTCCAAGAGATTCGTGCCGACTTTTTCGGCGATTTTCGCATCACGAATCGTTTCGGTCGGCGCGATCTCCATATCTTTCGCTTTCAATTTCTGCAACGCCGACATCATTTCAGCCGTCGTCAAAAAAGGTTCGATGCCGTAAGCGCGGCGCAGGGCGCGGCATTTATCGCTGCCTGCTTCAAAAACGCGGCACATCTGCGGACGCTGTTCGTAGATTTTGCAGCCGACTTCCTCGCCGATTGCGCCGCCGAGATTGTTGCAAGCCAGCGTCTCGCCGTTTCGACGCAGATAGCGGTCAACCGTAATCTCGCCGCGTTCGCCCGTCGTCGTGATGTTCCAGTAATGTCCGGCTGATGTGTTGTCGGTCGGACTGACGGCGACGCACAGCATCGCGCCGCAGCACGCGCCGCAGGTTACGCAGTCGGGAATCGGCGCATCGGGCGGCGTAACGATATTTTTGCTGATTTTGGTCGGCAAATCTTCCGTTACTAATTGCGGCGGCAGTAAATTCATCCAAATATGTTCATACATTTCGGTAATCATCGGATAAAATTCCGCCTCCGAAAATCTGCTCCGCCGCGTGATTTGAACGTATTTAGATGAATACATAGATAACCTTCCTTCTTAAATCTTGCGAGCATAATGCTTTCCCGGCAAAGCCCGAATCAATTCGCGCATATCCAAACCGAGTAGAGCCGCGCTCAAATCGCCGAACGACAGATTGCTTTCTTCGAGCAAAATATCAATATGCGTCGCCTCGTCCGCCGTCAATTTCTGCCAGATTTTTAACTCATTTCCGGTCAAATTAGCGGGCGCAGGTTCCGTTTGTTTCGTCTCTTTCGCTTTTTCGCCGTCAACCTTCGGCGGCAAAAGCGCGGCGGCGATTTCCGAAGGCAAAACCGAAATGACATCCTGCCACTGCTGAACCAATTGTGCGCCGTCTTTTATCAAGTAATTCGTCCCGAATGAGTTTTTCGACGTGATATTCCCCGGCACGGCGAGAACTTCGCGGTTCTGTTCCATTGCCAGCCGCGCCGTAATCAAAGAGCCGCTGCGTTCGGAGGCTTCAATGATGAGAACCCCTAAACTCAAGCCGGATATAATCCGATTGCGATACGGGAAGTTCTCCCGCAAAGGCGGTGTGCCGAGCGGAAACTGCGAAACAATCGCGCCGCCCGAAGCTAAAATTTGGTCAACGAGTTTGGCGTTTTCCTTCGGGTAAACCTGGTCAATGCCGGTTCCTAAAACCGCAATCGTCCGACCTTTTCCGGCAATCGCGCCGCGATGCGCCGCCGTATCAATCCCGCGCGCCAAACCCGAAATGACGCACACGCCGTTCGCCGCCAAATCTCGCGCCAGCATCTCCGAAGCGTTCTCGCCGTAAGTCGAACACCGACGCGAACCGACGACCGCCACGCACGGCGCGTCAAAACACCGCTGCCATTCACCTTTGACATACAGAGTGATCGGCGGATCGGCGATTTCACCGAGCAGATACGGATAACTGCCATCATCAAGAACCAAAACATCGCCGCCCAAATTTCTTACATCATTTAATTCCTTTTCAGCTTTATCGTGAAATTCCTTTTTTAAGATGCTCTCGATTGATTCCGGTCTGAGGCGCAAAGATTCGAGTTCGCCGCGTTTGGCGTGAAAAACGCTTTCCGCCGAACCGAACCGCTCCAGCAACTTAGTCGCCGCTCTCGGTCCGATCTGCGGAGTCATATTAAGAGAAATCCATTCACGCATAAATTTTACCCAAGTGTTATTCCTAAAAGTTTGGCGGAGGCGTGTCGGAGTCGAACCGACCTGAGACTGCTCTCACAATCTCACCAACGATTTTGAAGACCGCGCCGTTCACCGGAACAGATGCGCCTCCGCAAAGAAAGGGAATTGGTCAATTAAAACTAAGCGTTTCGAGTGAAAACTGTCAAGTCGGCTTTAAAAAATGTTGATTAAGAGCGTTGCTTGACCGTGAAAATAAGGGCGTGATATTCTTTTTGTTTTGAATAGTTAGTGAAATTTTGCACTAATACAAACAAGCGGATAATATAAAAAGCTATGGTTTTGCTGGCGTTCCAACAAGTTAGTTTAGTGCCGGACGGCACAGTCTTTGTTCACATCGCGCTGATTCTGATAATGATTTGGGTGTTGAACCGCACTTTTTTTCGCCCGATCAATCGCGTTCTCGAAGCCCGCGCCCGGAAAACCGGCGGGCGTTCGACCGAAGCGCAGGAAATTTTGAAAAGCGTCGGCGAAAAGCAGCAGCGTTATGAAGAAGCGATGCGCGAAGCTCGCGGCGAAGGTTATCAATTGATTGAAAAAGAGCGTGCGGATGCCGTCGCGGAAAGACAGGCGAAAGTCGGGGCGGTCAAAGTGGAAGTCGCCGAACTCGTCGAACGGGAGAATCAGGAATTAAACCGCCAAACCAACGAAGCGCGAACGGTGATCGCCGCCGATGCCGCACGAATGGCTGAACGAATCAGTGCCAGTATCTTAAAATAAAGTAGCGGGACGAGGCGAAAAAATAACGTCCGAAATTTATCAACACAATCAATGTCAGTCTTTTTATTAAACGTATTTCTAATTTACGCCGCGCCCGCTGAATCAGGTCCCGGCGGCTTCAGAGAATTTTACGATCATTACCTGAACTTTCCGGGTTTTGAAGCGTGGCGATTTTTCAATCTGGCGATTTTCGTCGGCATTCTGATTTATCTCGTGAAAACGCCTCTCTCGAACGCTTTTAAGGCGAAGCGCGAGACGATTCGCGCCGAGTTAATCAAAGCCGAAGAAGAAAAACAGACGGCTTTGGCGCAATTGACGGCGACTGAAGCGAAACTCGTCAATCTCGACGCGGAAACGCAAACCGTCCGCGCCCGCGCTGCCCAGGAAGCCGAAGTCGAGAAAACGCGCATTAGTGAGCAGACCGAGTTTGAAATTAGCAAGTTACGCGAACAGGCGACAAGCGAAATCGAACGCAAAAATCAGCAGTTGCGAACCGAACTCAGAAAATTTTCCGCCGAAGAAAGCATCCGATTGGCGGAAGAAAAAATCAGACGCGACATCAACAGCGAAAAAGACGCGCAAATCGTTAAAGCGAATATTCAGGCAATCGGAGGCTTAAACTAAAATGAGTGTGGAAACCGTTGCCCGCCGCTACGCCCTCGCGCTGGCGGATGTCGTGGTCAAATCAGGCGAAACCGAAACCGTCAAGAACGAATTGAAAACCTGGGAAGAATTGATAAACACCAACAGCGACTTGCAAACCGCATTTCGCAATCCGGCGATTTCCCAAGCCGACAAGGAAAAAGTTTTAAACAACTTAATCGAGCGCACCAAACCCGGCAAAACGACGGCGAATTTTCTGCGCGTTCTGCTCCGTAACGGTCGCCTGACCGAAATCGGCGAAATCAACAACAAGTTTGCGAGCGTTCTGGAAGAAAGAAGCGGAGTCGTTTCCGCCAACATCACTTCGGCGCGGGAACTCTCCGAAAAACAGAAGTCGGAAGTCCAATTGAATTTGGAACTGATGACCGGCAAGCGGATGACTTTGGAATTCAAAACCGACGAATCTCTGATCGGCGGAATGGTAACGCGCATCGGCTCGACCGTTTACGACGGTTCGGTCAAAACACAATTACAGGAACTCAAACAACAGTTGGTTAATGGCTGATAGTTTGTTTTCAGAAGATTTGTTATGCCCGATGTATCTAACGGAATTTTCAGCGATCATTGTTACAACTAAATGTGGAATCTGTTCAAAAATCACGATAACGAGGTTGGCAGATACTTCAAGGGAAACAAAGCTGGAAGGTCGCTTACAGACTGTATTATTTACGTTAGTAATGTTTTAATTTACGGACACGAGAAAATAGGGCGGTCAGATAGAAACAGCGAAATTAAGAAATTGGGAATTAATCTGGAAGACGGAAGTAAATTAGCCAACTACTTAGTGAGAACTGTGGGTTGGAACGCGCATTATTGGAATCCTGATGTTAGAGAACCTAGAGATAAACAATCAGAACATCCGGTCAGTTATAAACAGGTTTTGGAAAAAAAACATTACATCCCTGAAAGAACGAATCTGCCAATTTCTGGTCTGATTGTTGACTATAATAAGACAACAAAAAAGAATACGAGCAAAACAATTTGGACATCTATACCAATTCCGACTCTTCCAGTAGGGATACCTTTCCCTAACAGCGTCACAGTGTCTAATGAAAATACTGCGATACTTGAAAAATTATCACAGGTCAAGTTTGCCTTCGGTCTTACTCGCGGAAGAACTCACACTTTCCTGTTTTCATACGGCGAAGTGTTTGAAGTTCATTGGGCGGAGGAGGGAGCAAAGTTGTATGGGAAAGTCGCATTTACAGATTATGAATGGCTATCAGGAGCATTAGTTGTTCCTCCCGATTCCAATTTTTCTTCAGATGAGATTAAAGCAAGGTAACAATGAAACTATTCTGCGTATTATTTATCTTTGTGTTTGTTTCAGAATTGGGATTTTGCCAGTCTCGTAAAGCAGACAAGCCGGACGATGATGAAGTTATCATCGTTGAGCAAAGAAACAATAAAAAATATAATTTGACTGCAACATTTCACGGAGTGAACTTTCGATACGGAGAGAATAATGAAATAAGCGAGAAAATTATCGCTTATATTGTCTTCCGCGATAATAATAGTAGTGAAGAAGTAAGATATAAACCTTCAACGCAGAATAACATTGAAGATGGAGTTGCCGGCATTGTTACTCCGAACTTTTATTTTACCGATATTTGGTCGCCTGACGAAGAATACTTGGTTTTGCCGATTGGAAAAATCGAAGGTTTCGGCATTTTCAAGGTGAAAGACGGTTTAGGTGCTATCAAAGAAAACAAATACTTTGACACGATCAAAGTAAAATTGAACACCAGCGGCTGGTTTTGGCACGATTTTGGAAAATGGGAAGACAACTCAATATTTAGTTTCAGAGCCGGCTTGGATGGCGATATGTTTGCCTACAAATATAACTTAGAAAAAAAGGAATTATATTGTTATCAAGAGGGCTGCGAAAAACAAGACATCGGATCTAATAATAAAAGTAAAATAAAAGCCATCAAAAAAGGCGATATTGAACCGACGAAAGTTCACTAATAAAAATTATGGAAGCAATTAAAGCCAACGAAATTAACGATATTATTCGTTCACAGATTGAAAATTTTGATTCGAGTATGACCGTCTCGGAAGTCGGAACGGTGATCAAAGTCGGCGACGGAATCGCGGAAATTCACGGACTCGAAAAGGTGATGGCGGGCGAACTCATCGAGTTTCCGTTCGGCGTGCGCGGACTTGCGCTG
>JAYVGL010000193.1:0-7027 GCA_043772175.1 Pyrinomonadaceae bacterium
AATTGCGAAGGATTGCTCGACACGAGCGAAGCAAAGATTCGGATTTGCGCGATTCGGCTAATTCTACGAAGAATCGCTTAACTGCAAACAGGTTCTATAACATCACATCGGGCTTTACCGGCGCGGCTTCCGCGACACGACAGATTGAGGGTATTTTCGCAAACGACACGGGCGGTTCGACTACTCAGGAAAACAATATTGATTTTAATAGCGTCCGCATTGACGGTTCAGGTTCGCCGACCATCTCCAATTCTTGTTTTGAGATTTCGACGGCAGGCGGCGCACTTAACAGAGTTCGGAACAACATCTTTGCAAACTTTACCGGCGCGCAAACAGGTGTGGCGAAACATTACACATTTGCTTCAACGTCAAACACTGCGCTCGGCGGCACGGAAACTGTGTCTAACTTCAACGATTTGTATGTTGCAAACACGACGAACGGTTTTGTCGGGGTTGGCAGCTCACTCGACTATGCGACGCTAGCCAACTTCCGAACGGCATACGGTCAGGATGCGGGTTCGATTTCAGCCGATCCGCTATTTGTTTCGACAACGGATTTGCACGTTGCGGCAAATTCTCCCGTAGTTGACGCAGGCGTTGCAATTTCGGGCATTTCGCAGGATATTAACGGACAAAATCGCGTCGGCACTCCCGACATCGGTGCAGACGAACCGGGCGGCGTAACGCCTCCTGTAAACGACATCGCGGCGACGGCGATTACCAATCCGGCGACAGGCAGCACCGTTACGGTCGGCGCAACCGTTACGCCGACCGCTACTTTTACTAATGTCGGCAGCGCGACGCAAACAAATGTAACGGTTCAATTTACCATCACGGGTCCGGGTAGCTACAGTTACACCAATACGCAAACTATCGCTTCGATTGCGGCAAACCAAACCGTAACGGTTACGTTTGCCGCAACGCCCGTATTTACTGCGGGAGGCACTTATACTACGACGGCATCCGTCATCACGGCAGATGCCAACACCGGAAACGATTCGGCTGCGGGAACTTTCACGGTCTTCGCGCCGATTACCGGCGGCACAGTCAGCGTCGGAACCGGGCAAGCCTATACTTCGCTGACCAATTCGGGCAGCGTTTTTAATGCGATTAACAGCGGCACGGTAACGAGCAATATCATCATTAACATTACGTCGGACTTAACGGGCGCAACCGGGGCGGTTGCGCTGAATCAACTTGCCGCCGGATTCACCGTAACAATTAAACCGAGCGGCACGGCGCGAATCGTTTCCGGTTCGGCGACAACGGCTTTGATTAAACTGAACGGCGCGGACAATGTAACAATTGACGGCTCGACAAGCGGCGGAACAAACCGCAGTTTGACCATCAACAACACCAATGCGACCGGAACAGCGGTTATTCGGCTTTCCAGTTTGGGAGCGGGACTTGGCGCGACAAACGATACGGTCAAGAATACGAATATCATTGGCGGTTCCGACACCGGCACTTCGACCACCGATACTTTCGGAATCATTGCCAGCGGCACGACGGTTTCAGCTTCCGGCGACGGCGCGGACAATGACACTAACACATTTGATAACAATACGGTGACAAAAGTCCGTTACGGAATCTATCTTCGCGGCGTTTCGACAAATACGAACGATAACAACACGATTAGCGGTAATCTGATCGGTTCGAGTGCTTTTGACACCAGCCGCATCAGCAAGGGCGGCATTGTCATTCAGCATCAGAACGCCGTCAACATCACGCGGAACGAAATCCGCTTCGTCGGTATTCTGGCGGCAGATGCGGGAGCCGGAACCGACCGCGTTGGTATCGGAGTCGGCGATTTCAGTTGGACTCCGACGACAACTGCAATTACTAATGCAACGGTAACGAGAAACTTGATTCACGACATCGTAGAGGAAAAGACCTTTTCGTCGGTCGGTATTGTCTTAGGTCCTTCGGGAACTACGGCGACCAACAATATGATTTACAATGTTCGCGCTAACGGAACATCCGGCGATCAAGGTCTCGGTATCGGTATTGCCGGCGGCGACGCTGATAAAGTTGTTTTCAACTCCATCTCGTTAACGGGCGATATTGACCCGGCGGCTTCATCGGCAACTCAAAGTGAAGCGGGAGTTCGCGTTAGTTCGGCTGCCGCCGTAACCAATTTGATGTTTATGAACAACGCCATTTCGGTTGATGTCACGTCGAATACCGCAGCGCTCAAGCACTACACTTTCGTCAAGCCGTCGGCGACATATAGCTTCGGCACAGGCGGAAGCAATTACAACGATTACTTTGTCAACGCCGCCAACGCGCAAATGGTTTTATTCGGGAACGGCACGGCAGTTCCATACACGGATGTCGCCACGCTTGCGCTATTCCAAGCCGAAACACCGACACACGATGCAAACTCGAAAAACATTGATCCGGTATTTGCTTCAGCAACCGATCTACATCTGCAAGCCGTCAGCGGCTTAATCAATGTGGGAATCGCGGTAAGCGACGTTACCGTTGACTTTGACGGACGGACGCGCGACGCGACACCCGACATCGGGGCGGATGAAATCGTGGCGGCGAATACTGCTCCGACGATTGCCGATATTGTGGATCAGGCGGCGACGGTCGGCGTGACGAAAGTCGTTAACTTTACGGTGAGCGATGCCGAGACGCTGGCGGGCGCGACTGTTACTGCGACTTCTAGTAATACGGCGGTAGCGGCGAATCCGACGGTAACGTATACGAGCGGCGGCACGAGCGGCTCGCTTTCAACCAGCCCTTTGACTGCCGGAACGACGACGATTACGGTAACGGTGACGGACGGCGGCGGTTTGTCGGCATCCGATACGTTTGTCCTGACGGTGACGGCGGCGAATTCACCGCCGACTATTTCGGCGGTCAATGTTTCCCGTGTTAAAGGCAGCACGGCGGTTAATTCGCAGATCGCTTCGGTCGGCGATGTTGACCAAGCGGCGAATACGCTGTCGGTAACGGCGGCGGCAGCGACCGGAAGCGGCGTAACGGTTACGGGGCACCGCGGTTAGTGCAGCGGGTGTCGTTACGGCGAATGTCGCGGGCGACCTGCGCGGCGACTAATTCGACGTTTACTTTGACCGTAACCGACGGTTCAAGTGCGATGGCGACGCTGACGCTGACGGTCACGGTGACGGATTCGACCGTGCCGACGCAGTTGGTATTCGGGCAACAGCCGACCGGCACGACGACGTTCACTTTCACTGTCAGCTTGAACACACCGGCGCAGACGGTCGGCGTAACTTTTGACATCGCCACCGCTAACGGCACGGCGACGGCGGGCAGCGATTACACGGCGAAGACGCTGACCGGACAGACGATTCAACCGGGCAGTTCGTCTTATACCTTTGATGTTCTCGTCAATGGCGATACGGTGTCCGAATCAAACGAAACATTCTTCGTTAATGTCTCGAACATCACGGGCGCGACGGTTGCCGACGCGCAGGGGTTGGGAACGATCAGTAATGACGATGTTGCCGACACGACTGCGCCGGTAATTTCATACACGCCGCTTTCGGCGAAACCGAGCGCGGCAACTTCGACACCGATTGTAGCCGTTACGGATAACGTCGCGGTGCAGAGCGTTTCGATTGTTTACGCTATCGGAAACGGTGCGCCGACGACAGCGAACTGCACACCGAACGGCGGTTCAACTTGTTCGTGTGTGATTAGCGAAACCGGCGCGCAGGGACAGACGATCAGCTATTACGTTACCGCCGCTGATACTTCGAGCAATTCGAGCAGTCTGCCGGCGGCGAATATGCCGAACGGTTACGCCATCGGAGGAGCGACGGTGCAGGGCGGAACATACACCAACCTGAATTTCAACGGCGGTTCTTTTACCGGCAACTTATTAGTTCTCGGAAATTTGAGTTTCAATGATGTGCTGAACGGAAACGGCAATACGCTGGAGATCGGCTGTAGCGGGCAGATAATTAGAGGATCAATAGCTCTTTCAGTCATTACCAACGGAATCGTGAAGAAAAATCTATGCGGTCCGCAGGTGTTCACTTTCCCGATCGGATCACAGATTATACTTACGTTCGCGCCGGACGGCGGACAGCCCTCGCCGCTCTATACTGCCGGTTACGGCACATGTTACGGCGGCGGCGAATCCGTCGAGTCTGACGGTCAACGTCGTTGACAACTTTATGCCGGGCAGCAATAATAACTCCTCGGTGTCGCGTTACTGGTCGTTAACCGAAGGCGGTTCGATCACGGCTGATTTACCGTTCACTTACGATCAATCGGATGCCGTCGGAGATGAAGCACTGTATAAAGTGATCAAAAACGCCAACGGGACGACGAGCATCTTCAGCGACAGCACGAACAATCCGACGACGAACACGGCGACGGTTCCGGGAATCAGCGACTTTTCGCTGTGGAGCGTCGGCGCGTTATCCCCGACGGCGGCGGACGCAGAAATCAGCGGAGTTATCACTAATACTCGCGGTCGCCGGTTGGAATATGTTGACGTAACTTTGTCGGGCGGTTCTTTGACCGCGCCGCAAACCTTTACGACCGATCAGTCGGGTCGGTATCGGTTTACGGAAATTCCGGCGGGCGAAACATACATTTTGACCGTCAGATCGAAACGCTACCGATTCAATCAGCCGACGATGGTCTTCACCGTCAACGGCAATCTGACGAACGTCAACTTTGTCAGCGAAAATCAGTAAACGGTTGATCCAACCGTCGAATCATCAAGCCTTCGCCGCTCGCGGCGAAGGCTTTTATATTTTTATCCGCAATCTTCGGGCGGCGAAGCGTCTGAGATTTTTGAGTTCATTTTCCGGCTGATGTCCGCATTTTCCGACCTGCCAAAAAATGCGGTAAACTAACGGCTGTGTCAATTTACAAAAAATTTCATCCGCTCGATTTCGCGGCGGTGAAAACTTACGATTTAGCTTCGCGTCCGAGCAAAGTTACCGTTAAAGATTTCGCCGAACCGATTGACGGCGACGATTCGCTGAAAAGTTTTCTCGACAAACTGCCGAACATCTTAGCCGTTCAGTCGCTGAGAAAAATCGCCGAACATATTCGCCGCGCCCGCGAACTGCAGAAGCCGATTGTCTGGGGCATCGGCGGACACATCGTTAAAACCGGACTCGCGCCCGTCATCATTGATCTGATGCGGCGCGGTTTCGTATCGGCAATCGCCTCGAACGGCTCGGTTCTGGTTCACGACACGGAAATCGCGCTCGTCGGCTTTACTTCCGAAGACGTTGACGCGACGCTCGGCGCGGGCGATTTCGGCGCGGCGCGTGAAACGGGCGAGATTTTGAACGCGGCGGCGAAGAGCGGCGCGGAAAACAATCTCGGTCTCGGCGAAGCGATGGGCAGGGAAATTCGGCTGAACAAGCCGCCGTTTGCGGACAAATCACTGCTCTGCCAAACCTACGAAAATAAAATTCCGTTCACCGCGCATCTGGCAATCGGCACGGACATCGGGCATTTTCACGCCTCCTGCGACGGGGCGGCTCTCGGCGCGGCGACGCACACCGACTTCAAATTGTTCTGTTCGATTATTAAAGAATTAAACGGCGGCGGCGTTTATCTGAATCTCGGTTCGGCGGTGATTATGCCGGAAATTTTCCTTAAAGCTGTCACCGTCGTCAGAAATCTCGGCGGCGAATTGCAGGATTTCACGACCGCCAGCTTTGACTTTATTCAAAATTATCGCCCGACCGCGAACGTCGTGCGCCGCCCGACCGCGAACGGCGCGGGACGCGGCTATTCAATCACCGGACATCACGAATTGATGATTCCGCTGCTTGCCGCCCAAATTCTCTGCGGCGATTGACTGAACGGAACGCGCCGGCTTTTCGCATCGGCGGATAAATTTGATTTAATTGACGAGAGGAAAATTTTATGACACCGACTACTGCCGTCGAACAGGACGAACTGAAAAAAGCGTGGGCGCGTTTGCGCGATGAAAGTCCCGACTTGCGAATCCGTGAAGCGGCGGCGCAACTGAACGTCAGCGAAGCCGAACTGCTGGCGACGCAGACGGGCGAAACCGTGACCCGGCTCGAACCGAAATTTCCTGAAATTCTTCGAGAATTTCCCGCGCTCGGACGTATTATGGCGCTGACGCGCAACGACCAAATCGTTCACGAGCGCAAAGGCAAATTCGGCGCGGTCGAAGTTTTCGACGGACACGGCAAAATGGGTTTGGTTCTGGGCGACGATATTGATTTGCGGATTTTCTTTTCAAAATGGCGTTTCGCCTTCGCCGTTACGAGTGATTTGCCGCGCGGCACACAGCGGAGCTTTCAATTTTTCGGCGCGGACGGCACGGCGGTTCACAAAGTTTTCCTGACTGCCGAAAGCGATGCGGCGGTTTACAAAAATATACTCGAAAAATACCGCGCCGAAAACCAAAATTCGCCGCTCGAAATCACGCCGAAGCCGGAGAAAATGCCGGAAAAACCAGACGCGGAGATTGATGTTGCCGGATTTCAGAAAGCGTGGTCGGAATTAAAAGACACGCACGATTTTTTCCCGCTATTGCGAAAATTCGGCGCGGCGCGGGAACAGGCTCTGCGGCTGGCGGACGATGCAATGGCGTTTCGCGTTCCGACTGCAACATATCAGGACGTTTTGCAAAAAGTCTGTGATGCCAAGCTGCCGATTATGATTTTCGTCGGCAACGAAGGCATCATCCAAATTCACACCGGCGAAGTCGAAAAAATTGTCGAAGCTCGCGGTTGGTTCAATGTTTTGGACGAGCGATTCAATCTGCATATCAAACAGGACGAGATCGCGTCGGCGTGGATCGTCAAAAAACCGACTGCCGACGGTATCGTCTCGAGCCTCGAAATTTTCAACGCCGAAGGCGAAAACATCGCGCTGCTTTTCGGCAAACGCAAGCCTGGAATTTCCGAACAAAAAGAGTGGCGCGAACTGCTGGCGACCTTCAAGCCTATAGAACCTGTTTGCAGTTTAACGGGAAATCATTTTTACTCTAACGATGGCTTACACCACTGATTTAACCGATCCGCAATTCGAGTTGCTCGAACAA
>JAYVGL010000194.1:0-2553 GCA_043772175.1 Pyrinomonadaceae bacterium
GAACACGACGGCAAAAACTTCTCGAATTCCGCGCAGATGTTGACCGAACATCTCGCCCGTTACGCCGGAAAAGACACGACTAATCGCGGCAAAGCCGGATATTGGTCGGCACGCGATTCGGAACGCGCCGGAAAAATTAACGAAGCCTGTGCGCTTTACGACGCGGTAGATTATCGCTACGGTGCAAATTGGTATGGCTACTTGGCGATGCAGCGATTATCGAATTTGCGAACGCAGGGCAAGTGTCAAAACAATTCGCCGTTTGCCGCTGATTCGCTGATCGGGAAAGCCGTCGCTAACTTAAAAACCGTCACCGTCGCGGCGGAAACTTCGACGGCAAAAGAGACAGCCAGAGCCGAAAACGCCGACGAACTCGGTATGATCGGACTTTTCGACCGGGCGGTCGAAGAATTGCAGGAAGCGAAAAAGACGGCGAACAACAGTCCGAAAATCAATCTGGCATTGGCGCGACTTTATCGTTTTCGCGGCGACAACACCGGCGCGTTATTGGCGTTGGCGAAAAGCTATCCTGATTATTCGCAGATGTTTCCCGAAGAAATGGAACGCGAAGAGTGGGACTTTTTCTATCCGCTGATAAATTGGAACGACATTAAAATCTGGGCGAAAAGCCGCACTCTCGACCCGTATCAAGTCGCCGGTTTGATTCGTCAGGAATCGGTTTTCAACCCGCGAGCCAAATCCGGCGCGAACGCTTACGGCTTAATGCAATTGCTGATTCCGACCGCCAAAAACACGGCGAAAAAATACGGCAGCACGGCAATTGTTACGGGCGAAAGTTTGTTTCAGCCCGCTTTGAACATCGAAATCGGCACGGCGTATATGCGCGATCAGCTCGACAAATTCGGTCGCATCGAATATATGGCGGTCGCCTATAACGCCGGTCCTGCGCGGGTTCCGCAATGGCAGGCAACCTTGCCGTTTGAAATAGACGAATTTGTCGAAGCAATTCCCTTCCGCGAAACAAAAGGCTATGTGCAAGGCGTGATTCGCAACTCGGCGCAGTATCGAAGGCTTTACGACGATAACGGAAAGTTCAAACCGAACGTCGGCACAAAACCTCTGCGCGGCGAAATAGATTCAAAATCGCCGGAACGGTTAGCGCAGGAATTTCCTGAAATCGTTTTAGATAACCCGGCAGAATAAGAAATTTATAGCCACGAAAAACCACAAAAGAACCCGAGAATTTTAAAATACTTTTTGAATTTTGTGTTTTTTTTGCGGCTGTAAACTCTTACTTAACCGTAAATTTCAGCGGCGCGACCGTCGCCTGCGCTTCCGGGTTGTAGTAATCGTAAACGACTGACGGCGCGGTTTGCGCGCTTATTCCGTAACGCGGTTTGAATTTAAAGTTAAATTTTGCGCCGCCTGCCTGCGCCCATAAATAAACGACGATTCGGTCGGGCAAAACATCGTAGCGGCTGAAATTCCAATTTTCTTCCTTCGCTTTCTCCAGCGAAGCGCGGTCAATATCTGCGCCCGGCGGCAAGCCGATTTCTGCCAGAAGCATTCCGTAACCTTTAAATCCGACACGTTCGGCTTCGACATTGCACAGAATTTCTTCGGTCGGGCGGGCGGTCTGTTTATCGCATTTATATTCGAGACTCAGCGCGCGAGATTGATTTTCATCGCGCCCGTTCGCCGTAAAATCCTGCCAGCCGATGTAATGCGTCTGCACGATTTGCGCCATCAACGCGTTTTTGTTGCCGACGATTTTCACTTCGACGCGATTTTCGGCGACATTTGTCGGCAGTTCAATATTAATCGGAAACGCCAGCGCATTTTCCGGCGGCAGCACGACATCTTTTAACTGACGATTATTAACGAAAATCTCCGCTGTGCGATTACCGGAAACATTTTTATCGCCGCCGCCGCCGATTGCCGCGAGAAACGCGTCGAGAACATTGATCGTCGTCTGCGTCGAATACCAAACGCCGTAACGGTCTTTGTTTTTCAGCAAAAACTGCGTTCCTTTAGAAATCAAATCCGCTGTTTTAGAACTCTCGACTCTCGACTCCAGACTCTCGACTTTCGTCAGCAGTTGCACAACCAACGCGGTCGTTTCGATTCGCCCCGCAGTTCCCCAACCGTAAAACGGCGTATTCGTTTCGAGATTCCAATAGACTCCGGCGTTTTCCGCAATCGCCATCGTTTCGAGTTTTGCCGCGATTGATTTTGCATCTTCCGTATTTCCCGCATCGAGCGAAGCCAATCCGAACAGCGCGAGCGCGTAAGGTTCGTCAATCTCGTTATTGCGCGTTCTCAAGTAATTCAGAGCTTTCTGCAAAGATTGATTATCTTCCTTAAAGTTTTTTGCCGTCATCGCCAGCGTTCGAGCGACGTAAGTTGTGATTAATTTCGTGCGCTGATCGTCTTCCGTCTTTTCCCAATTATATTTTCGCGTCCAGCTTCCGTCGGCTCGCTGCTGTTTGATTAACCAGTTTCGGGCGTTTTTGATTACATCGTCGTCAACGGCGATATAATCTTTCGCGTCAACCAAAAAGCGCAAAGCATAAGCCGTCAAAGCGACATCGG
>JAYVGL010000195.1:0-22151 GCA_043772175.1 Pyrinomonadaceae bacterium
CAATCTGCTGACGCAGGGCGTAACCGTTTTGGTTATCGCGCCGCAGGACGCGACGCAAGCCGCTTCGATGGTGGACAAAGCCAAAGCGCAGGGTGTTCCGGTTATCAGTTACGACCGCTTAATCAATTCCGACAAACTCGATTTATACGTCTCACACCAGGTTCCGGTGATCGGTCGAAAAATCGCCGAATACGCTCTCTCGAAAGCTCCGAGCGGCAATTACATAATGGTTTACGGCTCGTCAACCGACAATAATGCCGTTATTATGAAAAAGGAACAGTTGTCAATTTTACAGCCCGCGATTGACAGCAAAGCCATTAAAATCGTCGCCGACCAATTTATCACCGACTGGAAGCCGGAAGAGGCTTTGAAAATGGTGGAAAATGCTTTGACGCAAAACAACGACGATGTGAAAGCGGTCGTCGTCTCCAATGACGGAATGGCGGGCGGCGTGGTTTCGGCTCTGGAAAAACGCGGCTTGACGGGCAAAGTCATCGTTACCGGACAGGACGCGCAGATTGACGCGCTTCAGCGCATCGCCGAAGGCAAACAGACGATGACGATTTACAAACCGATTATTCCGCTGGCGAACGCGGCGGTCGAAGCGGCGATGAAACTGTCGAAAAAAGAAGCCTTGACCGACGCGAAACCTTTCAAAAACGACAACATCGGCAAAGATATTCCGGCGATTCTGCTGGAAGTTACAACGGTTGACAAAGATAATTTGATGACGACGGTCGTCAAAGACGGCTACGCGAAATTTGACGAAGTTTACAAAAACGTCCCGGCGGAACAGCGTCCGAAACAATGATCCGAACGGACGAAACGAAATAAATTTAGTTTCTCAAGCGCAAAGCAGAAAAAAGAGGCAGCGGAAATTCGCCGTTGCTTCTTTTTTTGTTTCCGCTCGATTGACAATTCTTTACAAACTCGGAGAAACCTTTCCCGCCGAAACTGCGTCTTTACTAAGCGTTGTCAAAAGGCGGCTTTGATTATTTAAGTCGTTCAAAAAACAGTAAATCTAAACTTTATTAAAGATTTCTAAAAAAGAGGTCGAGATGCGAAAAACATTTATTCTATCAATTTTATTGACTTTAGCATTCAGCGTGTCGTCGCTCGTCAAAGCGCAGGATGCCATTAAACCGAGCGTCGTGGTCGGCGAAATCACCGATGTTTCGGCGAGCAAGATCGTTTTGAAAACCAAAGACGGCGTTTTGAATGTCGTTTTGTCGGACAAAACCGAGTACAAGCGCGTGTCGCCGGAAAAACCGAGTCTGGCGACCGCAACCGCCGCCGCTTTCGCGGACATCGGCGCGGGCGATAAAGTCGCCGTTACCGGAATTTTAGCGGGCGACAAAAAATCAATTCCGGCGCGGGCGGTTTATTTGATGACCAAAGCTGATCTTGCGGGCAAGCAGACGAAAGACCGCGAACAGTGGAGAACACGCGGCATCTCCGGGCAAGTCGCCGCGATAAATTCTCAAAGCAGAGAACTTACGATAACCTCGCGCGGAATGGCGGGGGAGATGAAAACGATTTTAACGCCGAAGCCGGACGCGAAATTTCGCCGCTACGCCCCGGATTCCGTTAATTACAGCGAAGCGAAAACGAGTTCGATGGATGAGATAAAAGTCGGCGATTCGATTCGCGCCCTCGGCGACAAATCGGCGGACGGCGCGAATTTTCAAGCCGAAGAAATCGTCAGCGGCTCGTTTCAAACCATCGCCGGGACGATTACGGCGATTGACGCGGCGAAAAACGAAATCACTCTTAACAATTTCCAAACCAAAAAAGATGTCAAAGTCGTCGTCGGGCAAAACTCGATTTTAAAACAGTTTCCGCCGGAGATGGCGCAGCGAATGGCGGCGTTTCAAAACAGCGGCGGCGGCGGAATGCAGCCGCCCGCCGGAATGCGCCCGCCGACTCCGCCAAATAATCAACCCGGCAATCAAACCGGCGCACCAACGCCTCCGAACGGCGGCGGAATGCGACCGGGCGGCGGCGGCGGAATGCGCGGCGCGGGCGGCATTGACGAAATGCTCGAACGCTTCCCGACCATTACGATTGCCGATTTGAAAGTCGGGCAGATGATCGCTTTCTCCGGCACGAAAAGCCTGAACGCCGAACGTATTACGGCGATCAAACTGCTTTCCGGTGTCGAACCTTTCTTAAAAAGTCCGCCAACGGCAACCGGCGGCGGACGACGCGGCGGCGCGGATTCGGGATTCAGCATTCCGGGACTCGACGGCGGCGGTCTTTAATTAAATTTTCTTAAATTTGTGATGTCGCTCTTTGGCGGCATCACGTTATTTTTATATGCACAAATTGAAATCATTTTTATTACTTGCAGCTTTAATATTCTTTATAAACTTAGCGGTTTTCGCTCAGGGCGCGGGCGGTTTGCGCGGGCAGGTCGTGGATAGTCTCGGCGCGTCAATCGTCGGCGCGACCGTGATCGCAGTTGACGCAAACGGCAAAGAAAAAACGACCGTTACCAACAATCAGGGCGAATATGCGATTAACGGACTCGTTGCCGGAACTTATATCGTGCGGACGACTGCCCCCAAATTCGGGCTTTATGAAAATTCGGCGGTCAGCATCGCTGACGGCAAGCGCGAACAATTGATTATCACTCTGACGGTCGAAGCCGTGACGGAAAACGTGGAAGTTTCCGATGCCGACCGCATTTCGACCGACAGCGACAACAACGCCAGCGCGACCGTATTGAAGGAAAAAGATTTGGAAGCGTTGCCGGACGACCCGGACGAACTCGAAGCGGCGTTGCAAGCCTTGGCGGGACCTTCCGCCGGACCGAACGGCGGGCAGATTTACATAGACGGTTTTACGGGCGGCAGAATTCCGCCGAAAGATTCGATTCGTGAAATTCGCATCAATCAAAATCCGTTTTCCGCCGAATTTGAACGCTTGGGTTTTGGACGCATCGAGATTTTAACCAAACCCGGTTCCGACAAACTACGCGGGCAGGCGTTTATAAACTTCAACGACGAAAGTTTGAATTCGCGCAATCCGTTCGCCTTAAATCGTGCCGCCACGCAGCAGAGATTTTACGGCGGAACCCTGAGCGGTCCGGTGCAGAAAGGGAAGTCGTCGTTTTTTCTCGACATCAGCAACCGCGACGTTGACAGTTCGGCGGTCGTCAACGCGCTCATCTTAAATTCGGCAGCGAACGTCGTGCCTTTTCAACAGGAATTTCGCGTTCCGAACCGAAGGCTTTCCATCAGTCCGCGCTTCGATTATCAAATCGGAGCCAACAATACTTTGGTGGCGCGATACAGTTTCACGCGCGCTTCGGTTGATAATCAAGGCATCAGCGAGTTTTCACTGCCGACGCGGGCATACAAAACCAAAAACACCGAACACGAATTTCGGCTGACGGAGACGATGATTATCAATCCGAAAACCATCAACGAAACGCGGTTTGAATACAGCATTGACAACAACGAACAGAACGGCGACAACGCGATTCCGACGATTAACGTGGCGAATGCGTTCACCGGCGGCGGAGCGCAAATCGGCAACAACTACAACCGCGAGAAAAGTTTCGAGCTGCAAAACTATACGACGACGACGCTCGGCAAAGCCAACCAGCATTCTCTGAAATTCGGTTTCAGATTGCGCGGTTTGACGATCAAAGATCGTTCGGAATCGAACTACGGCGGCAGTTTTACATTTCCCGGTGCTGCTGAGGTCCGAAGAAACACTAGTTGCGATCCTTCCAATGATCCGACTTGTATTGTTTTCGCCGCCATTACGCCGATAAACCAATATCAGCAAAACGTCCTCGGAAATAATGATATTCGATATAATCCGGCGCAATTCTCGATTACGACGGGCGATCCGCTGGCGAAAGTTTCGCGCTACGATGTCGGCGCGTTCGTAACCGACGATTGGCGCATCAATCCGCAGTTAACTCTCGGCTTCGGTTTGCGTTACGAAAACCAAACGAATATCAGCGATAATCTTAACTTTGCGCCGCGTGTCAACTTCGCATACTCGCCCGGCGCGGGCGGTGCGCGGCAGCCGAAAACGGTTTTTCGCGGCGGCGCGGGCATTTTCTACGACCGTTTCGGCGAAGGTTTGACGCTTCAGGCGAATCGTTTTAACGGTTTCAATCAATTGAGTTTAATCGTCAGCGCGAACGAAACCGACCCGATTCGGCGGGCGGCGGCGATTGCGTTGCTTAGTCAGCCGGTGTTCAGCGTCGGCGGCGTAACGGGTGTGCCGACGGCGGCACAGATTTTAGCGGCACTGCCGCAATCGAACACGATTCGCGCCGTGTCGCCGGAATTGCAGTCGCCCTACACGATTCAAACCGCGCTCGGAGTCGAACGCCAACTGCCGTTCAAAACGACTTTAACGGCGTTTTATATCGCGTCGAGAAACCTGCATCTGCTTCGGACGCGCAACATCAACGCTCCCATCTGTCCGCAAAACATTAACTGCAACAACGCTCCGCGCCCTTCGGCGGGACAAGGCAACATCTACCAATACGAATCGAGCGGCGTTTTGAATCAGCAGCAAATTATTCTGAATTTTCGCACGGTTCTGGGGAAGAGAGTCAATTTATTCGGAACCTACCGCCTCGGCTTCGCCAAGAGCGACACCGACGGCGCGGGCAGTTTTCCGGCATACAGCTACGATTTGAACGGCGAATACGGCAATTCGGCACTCGACGTGCGCCATAATCTTTTCGTCGGCGGCTCGATTTCGATGCCCTGGAAAATCAGCGTCAGCCCGTTTGTGATCGCCAATTCCGGCAGACCTTTCAACATCACGAGCGGCGTTGACACGAACGGCGACACGGTTTTCACCGAACGCCCGACCTACGCGGCGTTAAATACCGCCTGCGTCAGCCGCAATTTGACCGGCTCGTTCTGCGATCTCGGCGGCATCGCCAATCCTTTGACGGCGATTATTCCGCGTAATTACGGGCGCGGACCGTCATCTTTTAACTTCAATCTGCGAGTCGGCAAAACCATCGGCTTCGGCGGCGCGAAAACTTCGGCGGTCGCCGGAACGCCGACGGAAGGACAAAGCGGCGGAATTCCCGGAATCGGCGGCGGTCGTCCGGGCGGCGGCGGCGGCGGCGGTCGTCCCGGATTCGGCGGATTCGGCGGCGGGCGCGAAGGCAACAGTCCATACAATTTAACGCTCGGATTGCAGTTTTTTAATTTACTCAACAACGTCAACTTCAACACGCCAATCGGCAACCTGACTTCGAGCCGATTCGGTCAGTCAACTTCGACGACCGGCGGTTTTTTCGGCGGCAATTCGGGCAATCGCCGCATTGAATTACAGGCGCGATTCAGCTTTTAGTTTTGCAAAAGCATTGGGCAAACAGCAGCGAATAACAAAAAAAATCAGCGGCGGCGATACACTCGTATCGCCGCCGCTGATTCGATTTTACTTGATCGAACCGCTAATCTAATTCGGTCTGACCGTCAAAAAAATCGTCTGACCTTTTCTCGAAATCAACATTAAAATCGGCTTGTCGCCGGATTTATCAAGGGCGGTTTTGACATCTTCGAGAGAGGCGACCGGCTGGCTGTTGATTTCCACGATCACGTCGCCGCGAGCGATGCCCTGCTGCGCCGCCGCGCCGTTTTGGTCAACCTCGGTAACGACTACGCCGCTCGTCTCGGCGGGTAGTTCGAGCTGTCGGGCGATTTGCGGCGTCAACGGCTGTAAATTCAAACCGAGTTTGCCGGTTTCGGTTTGCTTGCCGCCGTTTTGATCGCCGCCGGATTTGTTGTCGGCTTTTTCGCCTTCGACCGCGAATTCGTCGAGCGTCGCGGAAACTTCCTGTTCCTTGCCGTCGCGCAGAATTTTGATCTTAATTTCCGAACCGGGCTGCGACTGCGCGACTTTGTTGCGGAGAATGTTGCTGTCTTCGATGGTCTCGCCGTTAATTGCCAGAACGACATCGCCGCGTTTGATACCGGCTTTCTCCGCCGCACTGCCGGGGCGCACGTTGCTGACGATCACGCCTTTGGTGTCTTTCAAGCCGCGATTTTGAGCGATTTCCTCCGAGATATTTTGAATGTTGATGCCGAGCAGTCCGCGCCGCACTTTGCCGTTTTGAATAAGCTGTTCCATCACGGTTTTCGCCATATTTGACGGAATCGAAAAGCCGATGCCGATGCTGCCGCCCTGCTGCCCGCTCGACAAAATCTGCGAGTTGATGCCGATCAGTTCGCCGTTCAAACTAACCAGCGCACCGCCGGAATTGCCGCGATTGATCGGCGCGTCGGTTTGCAGAAAATCTTCGTAGCTGTCCTGGGTTCGGTTGCCGTCGCTCAATCCCGTGCGGCGACCTTTCGCCGAAATAATGCCCGCCGTAACCGACTGCCCGATGCCGAGCGGATTGCCGATTGCCAGCACGATGTCGCCAACGCGCACGTTGTCGGAATTTCCCAAATTCAAAAACGGAAAAGTCGCGCCCTCGATTTTCAGAACCGCCAAATCCGAAGGTTTGTCCAGACCGACGGCTTTCGCCGTATATGATTTGTTATCGCTCATCAGCACGGTGATCTTTTCCGCGTCTTCGACGACGTGATTATTCGTCAAAATATAGCCGTCCGCGCTGACGATTACGCCGGAGCCGAGTCCGCGCTGAATCTGCGGACGCTGCGGCGGCTGTCCGCCCTGCGGCTGTCCCGGTAAATTAAAAAAGTCGTCGAAAGGCGATTGCGGCTGATTCGACTGCGGGTTCTGCCGTTCTTTGATTTCCGATTCGATTCGGACAACCGCCGGCGAAGTTTTTTCCACCACATCGGCGTAGGAAGTCCGCGTTCCGTCCACGACAATCGGCGGCGGCGCGGTCGGCGCAGCCGTTTGATTCGGCGCGGTCGCCGCGGTCTGCTCGCCGAGAAAACCCGACTTGCATCCCGCCGTCAAAAGCAGCGATGAAGCCAGAAAAAAACTCAAAAGTCTGTGATTCATAACTTGTACAATTATTTTACTAAACATTCATTTCTCCAAAAAATTTGCTGACGTTCGATTAAACTTTACTCTAAAGTGTCGGAAGTTGGTAAAAGCAGTTACGAGAAAATAATAAATAAAGTTCTAAACCGCGTCCGAATTATTTTCGCCCGCTCGCCGACTGAAATTCGGCGCGGCAATTGGCGGAGAAACTGCTCTGAAATTTATCGCGCCGGGCATTTGTCGAATCGAATCCTGAAACAATCGGCATCGAAATTTCTGCGCCCGCAAAATTTAACAATCGAAAAAAATAAAGCATAATAAATGCTTGCGAACAAAACGCCAGCCTTCGGCTCGGTATGTTTGAAGAATAAAAATATGTTGAAATCACTCAAGCGTTTTTTCGTCGGCAATCCGATCTCGACCGAACAGGCGCAACACGAACGACTGAACAAAAAGACCGCGCTGGCTGTTTTTTCGTCGGACGCGCTATCCAGCGTCGCCTATTCGACCGAAGCGATTCTACTGGTTTTGCTCGCCGCCGGCAGCATTGCGACCGGCTATCTCGTCCCGATAGTCGTCGGCATCACGGTTCTGCTCGGCATTCTGGCTCTGTCCTACCGGCAGACGATTCACGCTTATCCGTCGGGCGGCGGAGCTTATATCGTCGCCAAAGATAATTTGGGAACGCAGTCCGGGTTGGTCGCGGGCGCGTCGCTGTTGATTGATTATATTCTGACCGTCGCCGTCTCGATTTCGGCGGGCGTGGCGGCGATTACCTCGGCGGTGCAGGGAACTCGCTTTGAGGTTTTGCAGGATCACCGCGTCGCCGTCTGCATCTTTCTCGTGATATTAATCGCGTTCGTCAATTTGCGCGGCGTGCGCGAATCGGGCGCAATTTTCGCCGGACCGACGTATCTTTTTATTTTCGGAATGCTGGCACTGGTCATCGTCGGATTTTTTCATTATTTCACCACCGGCGACGTGATGCCGACACCGGCTGCCGATCAAATCCATTTCGACACGTCAATCGAAACCATCGGTCAGGGCGGCTTGACCGGCTTTGCGCTGATCTGGCTGCTGGCGCGGGCTTTTGCCGCCGGCTGCACGGCTTTGACGGGTGTCGAAGCCATCTCGAACGGCATTCCCGCGTTTCAGAAACCGGAATCGAAAAACGCCGCCGCGACCCTGACGTGGATGGCGGTGATTATGACCGTGCTGATTTTAGGAACGGGTTTTCTCGCCTATAAAATCAACGCGCATCCTTTGCCGGATGAAACTCTGGTTTCCGTGATGACGCGCCACACTTTCGGCACAGGAGTTTTATATTATTTCGTCCAAGCCGCGACCGCCGCGATTTTAGTTTTGGCGGCGAACACCTCGTTCGCCGATTTCCCCAGACTCGCCAGCCTTTTAGCGGCGGATCGGTTTTTGCCGCGCCAGTTCGCCAATCGCGGCGACCGTCTGGTTTTCTCGAACGGCGTTATTTTGCTGGCGGTTTTCTCCATCGTTTTAATCATTATTTTCAAAGGTTCGGAACAGTCAATGCTGCCGCTCTACGCGCTCGGCGTGTTTCTATCGTTCACTTTATCGCAGTCGGGAATGGTCATTCACTGGCTTCGCGCCCGCAAAGTGGAAGAAGCCAAAGCGCGGATTCTCGCCGAAGAGGAAGCCGAACGGGTTCACCGAACGGAAGACCCCAGCGCGGCTCTGCACACGCGCGACCGGTTGCGGGCAATCGAGCGTGACGAAGGCGGCAATTGGCTGTCGTCAATAATCATCAACGGAGTCGGGGCGATCATTACTTTTGTCGTGTTTATCGTGATCGCCGTCACGAAATTTACGCACGGGGCGTGGGCGGTGATCGTTTTGATTCCGCTGATCGTGCTGATGTTCCGGGCGATTCACGGGCATTATCGAATGGTTGCGGCGCAACTGTCGCTCAATACCGCCGACAAACCGAAAAATACCGCTCCGATGGAGAATCGGATTATCGTTCCGGTTTCCGGCATTCATCGCGGAGTGCTGCCGGCGTTGAAATACGCGAAAAGTCTGAACGGCAACGGACACGCGACCGTCACGGCGATTTACGTCGAGATCAATCCCGCCAACACCGAGGAAATAAAACAGCAATGGGAAATTTGGGGCGAAGGGATTCCGCTGCACATTATCGAATCGCCGTATCGTTCGGTGACTACGCCGCTTTTGAAGTTTATCAACGAGGAAGCCGCCAGCCATAAAAATTCGATTACCACCGTCGTGTTGCCGGAATTCGTGCCGCGAGTCTGGTGGCAGCAACTTCTGCATAATCAAACGACACTGCTGATTAAAGGCAAATTATTATTTTCGCCGAATATCGTGGTGACGAGCGTTCCGCATCACCTCCGTAGATGAGTCGAGCGGGAGGAAGAAAGTTTTACCACAATCAAAATGCAAGGCGCGTATTGACGCTCGATCTGTCAGAACCGTCTGCGGTAGCCGGTGGGTTAAACTCTATCAAGATTAACCCACCGGCTACCGCAGACGGTTCTGACAGGAAAGTCATAAACCGAATCGGCATTGGTTTACATTCCAGAGGCGGAACGCCTTTTGTCGCCGCCGGCGAAGCGCGGCGGAAGTACACGCTCAAGCGTGGACTCTAAACGAAGACGGGGAATTCAGCCGCGAATTACGCCGACTTAGATTGTTTGTATTATTTTCCGCCGATGACTTTCGGCGTATCTTTCCGGTAAATGTAGGCGAGCGTTTTATAGACGAGTTTGGCGCAGAGAAAGGCGGGCGCGTCGGAGTGGTCGGTTTTGGCGAATTCGACTAAATCCATTCCGACGACACGGCGTTTTTCCGTTAATTTTCTGATTAGAGTCAGAACTTCATACCAGCCGAGTCCGCCGGGTTCGGGCGTTCCGGTCGTCGGCACGAGCGACGGGTCGAGTCCGTCAATATCAATCGTCAAATAGACGTTTTCCGTCAAATTATCAATCGCCGAATCAATCCAATCGGTGCGCCCGACAATATCCCGCGCCCAATAAATTTTCGTCGGAATCTCGCTCAGACTTCGCGCTTCTTCCGAAGAAAGCGAACGAATGCCGATTTGCACGGCGGGAATCTTCAAATCCTTGACCGACCGCGCCATAATCGAAGCGTGCGAATGTATTGTGCCGTCGTATTCGTCGCGCAGATCGGCGTGCGCGTCAATCTGCAAAATCGAAAGGTTATGAAACTTCTCGGCGTGAGCGCGAATGACGGGCGCAGAAACCGAGTGTTCGCCGCCGAGCAGACAAACAAATTTATCGCTTTTCAAAAGCGTTCTCGTCTCGGTGTAAAGCGCGTTCATCATCGCTTCGGGCGTTTCGCGCGGCGCAAATTCCGGCAACGTGTGAATCCCGATTTTATAAACTTCCGCGTCGGTTTCCTCTTCGTAAAGCTCCATGTTGCGCGAAGCGTCCACAATCGCCATCGCGCCCGCGCCCGTTCCCGCCCCGAATGAAACCGTGCCTTCGTAGGCGACCGGAAAAATCAAAACCTGCGACGTTTCGTAATCGCAAAATTCATTTTCTTCGATACCGCCGAAATTCATCGGCAAACTAGCAGATTCTGACATAAAAAAGTGGAGAGTCGAGAGTCGAGAGTAAAGAATCACTTCCGACTCTTGACTCTTGACTCTCCACTCATTTAAGGGACATCAATTCCTAATTCTTTTCCTTGAAAACTGAATGTCGGACGCTTTCTGCCTTTCATAAATTTGGCGGCGGTTTGCGATAGTGCCGTGATAATCATCGGCAGGGCGATTGACGGATCGGACGGCACATAAGCGGTCGTCGCGGTTTTCAGAAGTTTGCCGAAAGTTCCCGTGTGCGTTCCGCTGAACGACGGCGTGCGCGTGTCGAGCGGCACGGAATCGGTCGTGATCGAAACGGCGTATTTGTGTCCGCGCGGCGTGGTGCGCGTGATATACGACGAGATTTCCGCCATATTCACCATATTCTGACTGCCCACGCTTCCCAAAGTAATGATTCCCGAATTGCGCGTTTTCTGCGCGATCATCATCATTTCCATCGTGTCCTGCGTGATGTCGAAATTGAATTGGTTCTTTTTCTCGAAACGGCTGCGGGCGATGCCGACCGACAAAGGACTCGACAGAATATCGGGACAATAAACCGGAATGCGCGATTTGTAAGCAGCAGTCAAGATGCCGTCTTCGTGCGCGATTTCCGCGAGTTCACGCCCTAAAAGATGTAGAAATTCGCGCACCGAGTACGAACGCGCCAAATCCAATTGATTGATGACGCTGCCGACCCATTCGTCCGCTTCGTGATATTCGTCAATGTTGGCGAGCAAATCGCCGATTCTAAAAACGTCGGACGCTTCCAGTTCTTCGTCCGACATCGAGGGATGCGCCTGATAATGGTTGCGCCCCAAAATTTCGTGAATGTCGTGAAACAAAACCGTTCCCGACATTACGATCACGTCCACGAAGCGATTTTTGATGACGTAAGCCAGCAATCTTCGCATTCCCGAAGGAATCAGATTTCCCGAACCGCACAAGTAAATCGTCGAATTGTCATCGAGCATATCGAGCCAGATGCGATGCGCTTCCGCCAATTGTTTCGCGCCGAATCCCGCGCCTTCCATCTTTTCCAAAAGCCCCGCCACCGACCGATCCCGATCAACCGGAATCGGTCGAGTCGGAACGGTCAAAAATTTTGAAGCCTTCGATTTTTTTTGAGCTACCATAAAGTTTTCCTTTTAATAAATTTATTTTAATTTTGTGAGCGGTAAGCAGTGAGCAGTGAACAGAAAAATTGAATACGAGTCAACTTAATCTGCTTACCGCTCACTGCTCACTTTTCACAGCCGTTTGGCGATAAATATGTATATCCGTCGGACTGCGTTTCGTAAAATTCGATGAGTTTGTCGCCTTCTTTCGACGAAACTTCGCCGTCTTTGATTCGTTGCATCACGATTTTTCTGAATTGATCGTGCAGCGTCGCCGTGTCGAATCGAACAGTCGCCAGCGAATCGCCGAGCGTCGCGCCCTGAATTACTTTTTTGATGATGTATCCGTCCTCGCCGATGTGAATATGCGCTTCGTGCGGCACGCCGAAAAGATTATGGTTATTGCCCATCACTTCTTGATACGCGCCAACCAGCATCATCGCCAGATAATACGGTTCGCCCTTGACGAGTTTGTGCAGCGGCAGAACCTTTTTGACATCGTGCAGGTCAACGAATTTGTCAACGATGCCGTCCGAATCGCAAGTGATGTCGCAAAGCGTCGCGTATTCGGTCGGTTTTTTATTTAATTTGTGAATCGGGATGATCGGGAACAATTGTTCCAAAGCCCAATTGTCCGGCATCGAACGAAACACCGAAAAATTCGTCAGATATTTCGCGCACAGTAGTTTCCGCAAATCGTCGAACTCTTCGGCGACGTATTTTTTCTGCTGGGCAAATTCGTCGGCGCGTTCGCAGACATCCCAGAAAAGCACTTCGCCTTTGCCTTTGGCTTCCAAAGAAATCAAGCCGAGATTGAACATCGTAAAAAGTTCTTCGCGGTTTTCGAGCGCGTCGTGATAGTATTCGCCGTAATTTTTCGCGTTGATGCTTTCCCGCAAATCGTGTAGTTCGCGCACCACCGGCGGATCGTCCGCCGTCATCGTCAAAGGCGTTAAATCTTCGACGACCGTTTCAATTTCATCCTGCACGTTCGTCACCAAAATCGCGTGATACGCCGACAAATAACGCCCGGATTCCTGAATCAAAGTCGGATGCGGCACGTCCTCGTCGTCGCAAACGGTTTTGATTACATAAACCACATCGTTAGCGAATTCCTGCGCGTTGTAGTTCGCCGACGATTCAAACGAAGTTTTTGAGCCGTCGTAGTCAACTGCCATTCCGCCGCCGACATCAAGATACTGAATCGGGATATTTAACTGCCGAATCTTCGCGTAAGTTCGCGCCGCTTCGCGCATCGCGCCTTTGATTCGTTTGATGTCCGTTAGTTGCGAGCCGATATGAAAATGCAGAAGCTTTAACATATCTATCCGACCGGTTTCGGTCAGACGGCGAATACACTCTAAAATTTCAGTTGTCGTCAAGCCGAATTTCGCCGCTTCGCCGCCGGATTTTTCCCATTTGCCGGAACCTTTCGAGTAAAGTTTGACGCGCACGCCGACCATCGGCAATTTCGTTTCCGGGTTTTCGGCGGTTACTTCTTCGGCGATTTTAATCGTGTTTTCGAGTTCGGAGAGTTTTTCGATGACGATGACGACGTTTTTTCCGGCTTGCGCCCCGGCAAAAGCGAGTTGAATAAATTCGCGGTCTTTAAATCCGTTCAAAACGAGCAGGCTTTCATCCGAATGTTCCTGCGCCAGTGCCGCGTAAAGCTCGGCTTTGGAACCGGCTTCGAGTCCGAAGTTATAGCGTTTACCTTCGCGCAGATATTCTTCGACGACGGCGCGATTCTGGTTGACCTTCATCGGGTAAACGCACATATGTCCGCCGTTATATTCAAATTCTTTGATGGAATTCTTAAAGGCTTTTTGAAGTTTGCGAACTTGTCCGGCGAGCAACTGCGGAAAACGGAGCAACACGGGCGTATTGATACCGCGCTTCCTTAAATCTTCAATAATTTCTTTAACGTCCGCCGAAAGAGTGTCGTTCTCAGAGGCACGAACGATGAGATTTCCTTTGCGATTAACGCCGAAATATCCCGCGCCCCAATTTTCAATTCCGTAGGTTTCAACCGTCTGCTCGATGACTGCGCTCAAATCTTCTGTTCTCCAATATATAAAGTGTCTGGGTCAGTATAACTGAAAAAGTAACGAAAAATTTACAATTTGAAAAAAAAATGAAAAATTTCTTACAAAGAACGTCGAGTGCGGTTAATTTACCTGATTAAACCGTTAATAAATATGCCGTTCCGCATCAGACGACGTGGCACAAATTTTGCTGAAAACATTTTTCGGAAGGCGTCTTCAAACGATGCTCGAAAAGCGTAAACCCTGTCAAATACAACCGAATTGAATTATTGCATCTGAAAATTTCAGCAAAAAGTGTCGAAACTTGTCAGTGTTGACGTGCCGAAATTTGTTATTGGTCGCAGCAATTTCAAAACTTGCAAACCTTTTTCCAAACTCCGAATTCGCCGCTAAAAACGCCGGAAACTTTTATGAATATATTTGAAGACTTGATAGACGAGTTGAAAGAAGACAACCTGATTGAAAAAACGGTGATGGAAACGAGTCGGATGAGAGTCGGGGCGGCTCCGACGGAAGTTAAAGCGTCAGCCGCCGAAACCGCTCCGATCAAGAGCGACGCGCCGGAATCGGAACGCGAGGAAGCAAAGTTAAATGAAGAACACACAGCGGAAACGCTCGTTCCCGGAATAGACGAGATGAATGACACTGCCGATGATTTCGTCAAAACGTCAGCCGGAGATGCGGAGTTCTACCGCAAGCGGGCGATTGACGAAGTAACCTTTCTGCAAATGGTCGAAGCCGTGTTTGCCGGTGTCGAACGCGACCAGATGAAAATGATTCCGCAGCGATTCGACGATTTGGAGGTGAAAAAAGTTCTGCACGCCTTTTTGCAGATACCGCTCAACGCGACTTCGGCGGAATACTCGCAGGCGGAATTCAAACTGCTTCAGGCGACCGAAGGCTGGTATTCGACGCTCGCGCATCGTGATAAAAAAATTCTGACGGCGCATCTGCGCCGCTACTGCGAAAATTCGCGCCCGCCATTGAGTGCGCCCGCTTTGATCGCTCTCGCCAGATTTTATCGAAATGCGGCATACTCCGAACAAGCCCGCAGCAAATTCGATTTTATGATGACGCGAATGTTTTCCAAAGAATCCGAGAGTCATCGCCGCGAACTGCTTTTCACGCGCGAAGAATTGCTGGCGCACGTCAGAGACCTCTATGCCGATTGGTCGAGCATTCCGCTCTACGCCACCGAAACGGACGACGCGGGCATTTTGCAGACCATCAAACAATTCGAGGAATTTATTCAGGAATCGGAGGCGGCAGGCTGTTTCGACGAACTGATTAACAACAATTTTTTCAACCGCCTGCGACTTTTCAAAGAAAGCACGAACGAAGATTTTTACGCGCCGCCGGTGATCGTCGTTGGTATCGAAGCCAACATATTTATCGGCAACCGTTATGTAACGCTGCTCGAAAAAGAAAAACGCGCGGGCAGCATCGAGTCGGTCGAAAGCAAATACGGTGCGGGCTACGACCACGCGATGTCCGAAATAACGGGCAAAACGATGTCGCTGGTCGAATTGCTGACACCGAAAATCGAACCGCATAAGCCAATCGAACCACTGGTCTATGCCGAAACTGCAGCGGATGAAGACGATGAAAAAACGATTGTTTCGTCGGAGGAAAAGTCAAAATCCGCTACTTCCGGCAGTTTCGTAAAGTGGCTGGCAGTCGCGGTATTATTGGCGGTAATCGTTGTTTTAGGGATTTACTTCGTCGTCAAACCGAAACCTCTGGAAACAAATAAACCGGCGGCAGTCGAGAAAATGAACATCGAAAATTCGCTGCTCAAGCAATATCTTTCGGAAGCGCGAATTTCAGACGAAACGCTCAACGGTGTCGCGCTGCCTTCGTGGAGCGGTCTGAACGACAATCAGAAAAAAATTGCCTTGCGGACGATGTTCGACCTGGGCGCGGAAAACGGCTTCAAAAAAGTCAGAGTTCTGAACGCCGAAGGCGGAATGGTCGGCACGGTGATTGACGGCGAAGTGATCGTCGCGGATTAAAACTTTTCGATTTTCAAATAATCGAGGATCGTTAAATTTTCCGCCGGACATTTTACCGCGCCGTTCCGTCGCTCAAAACACGCCCGAAGAAGAAAACGGCTAAATATCGTTTAATTGACGGCAAATGTTCCTCGCCAAATTCTTCGCCAGACTGCCCCACGAAGTCGTCTCACCGGCGGCGATGACCGTGCCGCTGCGATTGTCGTAAATGCGAAAAACGTAGCGGTGCGTCAGCAGTGAAAGCGGCACGAAACCGATTTCGACGCGCAAATCCGCGCCTTCTTTGTAGCGCACGATGTTTAAATTCAATTTCTGCCAATCGGCGCGTTTCAAAAGTTCTTTTTCCAAAGCCTGACGCGACGGATTGATCGTGGATTTTTCGATGTGAACGGTTTTCGCCGCCCGCAATGCCTCATTAGGACTTTTGATAATCGTCGGCACGGATTCGATGACCGGCGAACTGTCAGAAAACGTCGGCGGCGTTGAATCGGCGGGCGATTTCTCGCGCAGAACGCGGCTTTTTTCCATCATCGCCGCGACGATTGCGTCGCTCACGCCGGACTTTTTGAGATTAACCAAACCGCCGACCGAAACGTCGAACGCGCCTTTCGATTCCCTGATTTTCTCGACGATCA
Organism: Pyrinomonadaceae bacterium; assembly: GCA_043772175.1. GTDB lineage: Bacteria > Acidobacteriota > Blastocatellia > Pyrinomonadales > Pyrinomonadaceae. The sequence goes on from JAYVGL010000195.1 coordinate 16,351, forward strand.
ATTCTTCGCCGAGATTATTCTGCGCCATCGAAACGACATCGGCGTTGGTTAAAATCTCGCTCTGCGCGAAAACGGCGAGCGAGAAGATGAAAATTAAAATAGAAGTTGAAAGATATTTCATTGGAGTTTTTATTACGAAATTTATGGTTGGCGAAACGAAATTTCAATTCGTTCATTCTTTTTTGCTAATAGTCGGAAGAACGGGAAAATAAATAGCCGTAGAGCAGTAACACACCGACTATTATCGTAGCGCGAACAAAAAAATCCTGCCGTTCGAGAAACTTTGTCCTTTGATCTGCTTGACCTGCGAATACTGAATCTCTTTTGCTGCGCCGGTTTCACCGCTTTTCAAAACGAAACCGAAATCCTTTACATCGCTCAGATAACCTTTTAATTCCGTGCCGTCCCTGAGTTTGACTGCAATTTTGGAATTTTCATCCGCGCCGAGTTTGATAACGCTCGCTTTAACCTTTTCGGCAAACTTAACATCGTTTTCGGTGTCCGCCGCCGCCGTCGAATAAAATGCCAGGTTTAACAGCAGCACAACCAACGTCGCCGATAGACATTTTTTGCACATAATTTTTCAGCTCTCCTCCGAATTCAAATTAAAGTTGATTTTATGCCGAAAAAAAATGTAAGTCGGACGGATTGTGATACTTTCTGCAACTGTCTTAATCGGTTTGATTTTATCGGAGTGAAATCAACCGATTATATTTTCAAAAGCGGCGCGAATGCTGAGGCGGTGAAAAGTTAATTGTTCCAGCAAGTTTTTGACGGAAGCGATTTCCATTCGATTAACAATCGTTCGCAAAGCCTTGCGGTTGGCAAGCGGAATTTTACTCGAACGCCCGACGGTCAGCCGCAAATTATGGTCGAGTTCGGTAAGAAATTCGTAGCCGTCGGAGAAATTGCGATAATTATTTTGATTTAACGAGCCGTTCTCGTGCAGTTTGCGGAGCGTGTAAAGCGTCGAACGATTGTCCGCGTCATCCGGCACATTATCGCATAGCTGCAAAAAACGAACGGCGAAATAAACGTCGAGCATTCCGCCCGCGCCGAATTTGATGTCAATCTCTTTGCCGATTCGCTTGCCGGATTTTTCCGCTTCGAGCCGTTCCCGAATGCGTTTTGTTTCTTCTTTTAAAGCGGCGAAATCGGACTTTTGCGCGTTCTCGTGAATGATTGCCCGCGCCGCCGTTTCGGTTTCTTTCGCCGAATTCAAATCGCCCGCCGTCCCGCGCAGTTTGACGTAGGCGAGCCATTCCCACATCGCGGCACGGTTTTCCAGATAGCTGAGAAATGCCGTTCGGCTAATCGAAGTCGCACCGTTTTTGCCGTCGGGACGCAGGCGCAAATCAACGCGATAAAGCGTGCCGTCGCGGGTCAGACTCGACAGCGCAGTCACGAAAATTTCGACGGCGCGACTGTAAAATTCGGCGTGTGAAAGTTTCTCGAACGGCAGAGCCTTTTCGTTGTCGTAAATCAAAACCAAATCCAAATCCGAACCGTAATCCATTCCGCCGCCGCCGAGTTTTCCTAAACCTAAAACGGCGAAAGGGAAGTCGGCGATTTTTATCGAGTAACGCCGTTCGAGTTCGCGTTTCGTAATCAAAAGCGCGGCTTCGAGGCTGGCTTCGGCGAGTTTGGTTTGCAGACGTTTCGAGTTCTGCCGCGACAGTTTGCCGAAAATGTCGAAGGCGGCGATTTCCAAAAGAAAGCGCGACCAGTTTTTGCGGAGAACGGCTAAATCGTCTTTGAAGTCGTTTTGCTTTTCGACGGCGGCGATGAAAATCTTTTGAAAATCGCGCTCGGAAAAATCGTCGGTCGGCGACGGCAGATTTTTTATCAAACTCGGATTGGCGGCGATCATTTCCGCGAAATGAGCTGATGTTTCCGAGATGATGCGCGTCGTCTCCAGATGCGTGTCGCCCGCCGCAATCACCACGTCGGACTTTTCCAGCGACGAGTAAATCGTCTGCATTTCGGCGGCGGCGGCGGGCAGCGCGAGCGGATTTAAACTTTCGGAGGTTTCGACGATTTTCGACGGCAAATTTTTTTCATCGAAAACGCGCTGAAAGATTCGACTGACGTTTTCCGTGTGAAGTTTCAGCATCGTTTGAAAATTGTTGGAATCTTTGCAGTCCATTCGCCGCGCCAGCAAAAGAAGTTTGGCGGCATCGTTCGGCAGCGTGTGCGTCTGCAAACCATTTTCCATTTGCAGTCGGTGTTCGAGCCGCCGCAGAAAACCGTAGGCGGCGAAAAGTTCTGTCAAGTCGCTTTCGGAAAGATGTTTGCGGTCAGCCAGACGCGCCAAACTTATCAAAGTGTGGGCGGCGCGAAGCCATTCGTCGCGTCCGCCGTAAGCGAGTTGTAAAGCCTGCGCGATAAATTCGATCTCGCGGATGCCGCCCTTGCCTAATTTGACGTTGAAACTTTCGCTCGAAACTTTTTCGAGATTGATTTTTTCCTTTGACAGACGAACATTTAAAAGCGCGTTTTCGACGGTTTCATCAATTGAAAAAACATTCGATGCGACCCGTTTGAAGAAACTCCGAAAACTTCCGGCATCGCCCGCGCAAACGCGCGAACGAATTAAAACCTGCCGCTCCCAACTGCGCGCCGTCGCCTGATAATAAATAACCGCGTCGTTCAGCGAAATCGCCAGCGCACCGACGCGACCGTGCGGACGCAGGCGCAAATCAACGCGATACGCCGCACCTTCGCCGCCGCTGCCGCCGACGATTTTCGTAATCAGTTCGGCGAGTTTGATAAAGTATTCGCGGTTCGTTAGCGCGTTGCGCGAGCCGTGTCCGCCGGTCATCCCGTCGTTGGAATAGAGAAAAAGCAAATCAATATCGGAAGCGTAATTGAGTTCCATCGAGCCGAGTTTGCCGAGCGCGACGACGCAGAACTGCGCTTGCCGGACGCGATTTTTGCCGTCGGTTTCAAACGGTGCGCCGTAACGATTATCCAATTGCTGCCGCGCCTGCCGCAGCGCATATTCTAAAACCGCGTCCGCCAGATGGGAAATTTCTTCGGTGATTTCGGCGATTGTGCCGAGGCTGCGAATGTCGCGCAGATAAATTCTTAAAAGTTCGCGGCGGCGAAAACGCGCCAGTAAGACATTCGTTTCGACGGTCGAATTGGTTAGCGCAAATCTCTCCAGCGATTCGAGCAGTTCTTCTTTATCACGAACTTTCGTCGAAAGTCTTTGACGATTCAGCCACGTGAGACAGCCTTTATTTTGCAGCATCGTCATCGCCGACAGCGGCGAAAAAGCGGCGAGCGTCAGCACGTCGGATAACAAACCTTCGTTATGGGCGAGTTTTTTTTCTTCGGCGGGAAATTTTTCGATCAACGAGGAATAAAAACGCTGTGCGCCGTCCGCGTCGGGCAGGTTGACGATGAACGATTCGATTTTTTTTGGCAGAGACATCTGCTTAGTTTAACCCAACATTATCGAACTTGCGCTTTGTCTATTGACGACAGACGATTTACGATTAACGAATATGAAAATCACTTCAGCCGAATTCGTCAAAAGCGCGTTCAACGAAACTCATTGGACGACCGACGGTTTGCCGGAAATCTCTTTTCTCGGTCGCTCAAACGTCGGCAAATCGAGCCTTTTGAATTCGCTTCTTCAGCGCAAAGGCTTGGCGCGAACCTCGAACACGCCGGGCAGAACGCAGAGCATCAACTTTTTTCTCGTTAACGAAGCGTTTTATTTTACCGATTTGCCCGGCTACGGTTACGCGAAAGTTTCTAAAACAATGCGGGCTGATTGGGGGAAAATGGCGGAGGAATATCTCGCCGAACGACACGAACTCGTTTTATCAATTCAACTTGTGGACTCGCGCCATCCGCCGACAACGCTCGATAAACAACTTAACGAGTGGCTGATTTACCATCAGAAAAATCATCTCGTAGTGGCGACTAAAACCGATAAACTTTCAAGCAATAAGTTAAAAGAGAGTTTACTGGAAGTCGAAAAAGCCCTGCCGGAAAGCCGGATTATTTCGTATTCTGTCATGACCGGAAAGGGCAGAGACGAACTTTGGCGCGAAATCGGGAACGCTTTGGAGAAAAAAAAGATGAATTTTTAAATGTTTTCAGTTGATTTATTCGATTTGATGTTTAATAATTAGAGCATTCCCAATTAACTCAAGGTTTTTTGAGAAGCCGAAAGGCTTAGCTTTTTTATTTGCATCACAGTAAATTCCATACAATTATTTCCAAGATTGAGCGCATCTATATTTCAAAAGGCTTTATAAAAGGTTATCTAATCATTTCATAACTCGTTAATCAAGGAAAACCGCTACTAGCTCCTGAATATAAAAACGGACAAAAAAATGGCTACTAAAACGACAAGAAGACCAAGCAGGGTTATCAAAAAAGAAGAAAACGGTTTTGACGGTGCAGCACCCGAAGAGACAAAGGAAGAATCAACCGACGAGCAAAGCGAACAGGTTGAACAACCCGAAACTTCTAAAAACGAAACTCCTAAAAACGAAAATTCCAGAAACGGCAACGGCAAAAAATCCGACCTGCCCGCCGACGGCGTAACGATGGATTTATCCGAATTAAAGGATATGTCCATTTCCGAGTTGACGCACATCGCCAAAAATCTAGATGTCGAAGGCGCGTCGGGAATGCGGAAGCAGGAATTGATTTTCAAGGTTCTCGCCGCACAAACCGAAAAAAGCGGGCTGATTTTCTCCGAAGGCGTTCTCGAAACGTTGCCCGACGGATTCGGATTCTTGCGCGCCCCGGAATACAATTATCTGCCGGGACCGGACGACATATATGTTTCGCCTTCGCAGATTCGCAAGTTCGATCTGCGAACCGGCGACACCGTTTCCGGGCAGATTCGTCCGCCGAAGGAAGGCGAACGCTATTTCGCGCTGATAAAAGTTGAAGCCATCAATTTTGAAGCACCGGAACACAGCCGCGAGAAAATCTTCTTCGATAATTTAACGCCGCTTTACCCGGACGAACAACTCCGTATGGAAACCGATGCCCAACACGTTTCGGCGCGGGTGATTGATCTGGTTACGCCGATTGGTAAAGGACAACGCGCCTTGATCGTCGCGCCGCCGCGCACCGGAAAAACGATGCTTCTGCAGACCATCGCCAATTCCGTCACGGAGAATCACCCGGAAGTTACATTGATCGTTCTTTTGATTGACGAACGCCCGGAAGAAGTTACCGATATGCAGCGTTCGGTCAAAGGCGAGGTTATTTCTTCGACCTTCGACGAACCGCCGACGCGCCACGTTCAGGTCGCCGATATGGTGATCGAAAAAGCGAAGAGATTGGTCGAACACAAACGCGATGTCGTGATTCTGCTTGATTCGATCACGCGATTAGCCAGAGCGCACAACGCCGTCGTGCCGCCTTCGGGCAAAATTCTGTCGGGCGGTATTGATTCCAACGCGCTGCAAAGACCGAAACGATTTTTCGGCGCGGCTCGCAACATTGAAGAAGGCGGCAGTTTGACGATTATCGCCACCGCTTTGATTGATACGGGTTCGCGTATGGACGACGTGATCTTTGAGGAATTCAAAGGAACCGGCAACTCGGAAATTCATCTCGACCGCCGACTTTCGGACAAACGCCTGTTCCCGTCAATTGATTTACAGCGTTCGGGAACGCGCAAAGAAGAACTCTTAATCAGCAAAGAAGATTTGGCGCGAGTTTGGGTGATGCGCCGCGTCTTAAATCCGCTGTCGCCGGTCGAACAGATGGAAGTCGTCTTGGAAAGACTGAGCAAAACGAAAAATAACGCGGAATTTCTGGCTTCG
>JAYVGL010000196.1:0-39187 GCA_043772175.1 Pyrinomonadaceae bacterium
GAGATAAAAGCGAGTTTCGAGAAGGACATCAACATCCTGAAATCGCGCCAGCGCGACGACGGCAGTTTCGGTTTGTGGAAACGCGACCGCGAACGCTACGAATATCCGTTTCTAACGGTTCACGTCGCCCACGCTTTAGCTTTGGCGAAAGCGAAAGGCTACCAAGTGCCGGACGAAATGCTCAATAAAACGAAGCCTTTCCTGAAAAACGTCGAAACGCATTTCGACGAATGGCACAAAAAATCGCCCGAAGTGCGCTGGACGATTTCGGCTTACGCCCTTTACGTCCGCGATTTGATGGGCGACAAAGATGCCGCGAAAGCTAAAAAATTATTAGCCGAAGCGACGATTCAGAAGATGCCGTTTGAAGCGTTAGGCTGGATTTTATCAGTTTTAGCCGACGATAAAAACTCGACCGCCGAAGTGCAAACCATCGTCAGATTTTTAATGAATCGCACGACGGAAACAGCGGCGACGGCGAATTTTGTAACCGATTACGGCGACGCGCAATGGTTGATAATGTATTCCAACCGCCGCGCCGACGGCGTTTTGCTCGAAGCGTTAATCAAAGCCGATCCGCAGAACGATTTGATTCCTAAATTAGTGCGCGGGCTTTTGGATAATCGCACAAAAGGAGCGTGGTCGAACACGCAGGAAAATGTTTTTATCTTGCTGGCTTTGGATAAATACTTTAATGCGTTTGAAAAAGTTACGCCCGATTTTGTGACGAAAGTTTGGTTGGGAAACACTTACGCGGGCGAAGAGAAATTCAAAGGTCGTTCGATTGACTCGAACCTTTTGACGATTCCGATGAGCTATCTGACCGAACAAAACGGCGCGGCGAATCTGATTCTCGACAAAGAAGGCGCAGGTCGGCTTTATTATCGAATCGGGATGAAATACGCGCCGAAGAATCTGAATCTCGCGCCCGCCGATTATGGATTCACGGTTTTGCGTTCCTACGAAGCAATTGACAACGCCGAAGATGTCAAGCAAAACGCCGATAACAGTTGGACGATCAAAGCCGGTTCGCGGGTTAGAGTTCGATTGACGATGGTCGCCCAAGCGCGTCGTTATCACGTCGCCCTGGTTGATCCGCTTCCCGCCGGTTTGGAGATTTTGAATCCCGAATTAGCGGTTACGGAAGCGATTCCGCAGGACAACGGCGGCAACACGCCAATCGTCGAATACGGTTCGCAAAGTTACGGGCGCGGTTATTACAATTGGCGCGGGTCGTGGTTTGAACATCAAAACTTCCGCGACGAACGCGCCGAAGCGTTCACCGCTCTATTGTGGGAAGGCGTTTACAACTACACTTACGTCACGCGGGCGACCACGCCGGGAAATTTCGTCGTGCCGCCCGCCAAAGCCGAAGAAATGTATCACCCGGAAACCTTCGGGCGCACGGGAACGGATTTCGTGAACGTGCAGTAAATCGCGGCGCAACATAAAAAAAGGCGAATGGAAAAGTTATTTCGTTCGCCTTTTTTTAGTAAAAAATTGTTTTTGTTTCAGGTTAAAACTTGCAAAATACTCGTTAATCTCCGAACGTGATTCAATGCCGACGCGCTCGAAGATGCTGAACTCGTCGCGGTTGATTATTTTCTGATAACGCGCAGAATCTCGCCCGGTGCGCTTTCATTACCTTTTGAGTCAACGGCGCGAACGTAATAAAAATAAATCTCGCCCGACGCAACGCCTTCGTCTTTGTATTCGAGCGTCGGAATCGGTTTTTCGTTGCGCCGTTCCCATCGTTCGAGCGGCACGTCTTGGTCAATCGAGCGATACATATTGTAACCGACGAAATTCACGAGCGGATTTTGTTTGAAACGACTGCCGGCGTGATCGGTGAAAGTAGTTTTCGGCGTAACCGGCGCGGTCTCCACGCCATCCGCGTCAACCTGCGTGAGTTTGTAATAATAACGAATCCCGATTTCGGTGGCGGTATCGTTGAAATTCCCGTCCTGAATCGGTTCATCCGTCAGTCTTTCCCAAAAGACGAACGGCAGATTTTCATTGACCGAGCGGTAAACGTGAAAGCCGACGTATTTCTTGTCGGCTTGCCGCAAAAGTTTGCGTTTCTGTTTGATTTTATGTTTGTTCATAGCGAGCTTGAATCAAAGATAAAAGACGAACCGTCGTTTAATTATGCTTTTTCAGGGAACTTTTCACTTTCGACTTTCAGGCTTTTACTATTTCTATTTCGTTCCCGCAAAATCGTAAGTTACGTAAAGGTTGAGGGCGTTTTCTTTGACTTCGGCGCGAACGTCTTTGACGTTGGCTTTGAGCGTTCCGTTCGTGGCGGCAATCGGCAGATTCAGGGCGATTTGCTGCCCGCGCAGAATGACAATGGGATTGACTTTCTGGTTGATGGTGTTCTGGACGAGCGGCGTAACAAAACCGCTGACGAGCGGCGAAACGCCGTCGAGATTAACGGTTTCGACGTTGATTTGCCCGAAAACGGTTTGCTGCGTTTCATCGTAGCGCAGTGCCAGATTCGCCTGCGCCCAGCCCGTGAAATTGATGCACTGCCCGATGATTGAAGTGCTGCCCGTAAAGGCGAGCGGCGCGATGATTTTGCCGTTCTCCAATCGAACGCCCGTCGTTACGTTATTTCCCTGCGGCTGTAAAGTTATTTTGCCGTCGCAAGTTCCGCCGCTTTGAAAAAGGGCGAATTGCGGGCGAATCGCTTCGTCGGCATTATTTTTTCCCGTCAGATTCAAGGGAAACGCGGGCGCGTTCATATCGCGGAAAATCGTCGCCAGAACCGTATCGAAAAACTGTTGATTCAAAACGACGCTCGCCGTTCCCGCCGGTGAGCCGTTCGGATCGGGGCTTTGGATCGGATTGCCCGGCAACTGCGCGGCTCGCGGCGCACCGGCATACAGGTAAAAAATCAAGCCGCCGCCGATCACCAAACCCAACACCGCGCCGATGATGAATGTTAATGCTTTGCTCATAATTCTATTCAGGATTTAGGATTTAGGATTCAGGATTCAAGATTCAAGATTTCAAACCCTGAATCCTGAATCTTAAATTTAAGGAGTCGGCGGTGCCGATTTCATCAACTGACCGAGCAGAGCCGCCGCCGCCCCGAAAACCATCTCGACCTGCGCTTTGATTTCTTCGGGCGCGACTTTTTTCAAATCGGTCGGTTCGACAAACAAACTCGCGTCAACGGTCGTTTTGATGTCGCTCATTTCCGTGACGAGACTCAAACCTTTAATTCCCTGCACACTGCCGTTCTGCGATGCGGCGTTCGTTATCGAACGCAAAGGCAAACCCGTTTCTTTATCAACTAAAACGACGGATTCGGTTTGCACCGTGCCGGCGGACGATTTCGTATCGGTCGCCGCACCGTAGCGATATTTGACGGCATCGCGGTCGCCGACTTTCTCTTCGCCGACGCGCTCGACACCTTTAATGTTTTTTATCTGACTGACGATTTGTTCCGGCATCAGCATCCGGCGCGGGTCAACGCCGATGGATTCTTTGTTCAATTCCGCATACTGTTTACGATTCGGCGAAACGATAAACTGCTTGCCGCCGATGTCGAGATAAATCAGTTTTTCGCCGTTCGGCAACGCAAATTCCATCCGCCGATCCGCCCCGTTTCGTGCCACACTCGCTTTAATCGGCGCGGTCGCCAGGTTTTGTGCGCCCGCCGCCTCGAACTTTAGAGTTACGACCGCCTGATACTGCTCCGGCTCTTTCGTCTCGATCACGACGCTCGAATCGGCTGCCGTATTCGCATTTGAAATTGCGGCGTTCGTATTTATTAAGTTCGTGTTCGGGTTTGAATTTACTTTCAAATTCGTAGTAACCGCCGTGTTGACATTTAAATTAGTCGCCGTCGGCTGACACGCCGCGCCGGCACCGGCTAACAGCAATGATAAAATCCGAATCGTCTTTTTGCTCATCAGTTTTCCCCTCATTTTTTTGATAAAATTATTCTACAAGCATACTACATTTGAACTTTTCTCTGTTAGTAACCGACCGCTTCGCCGTCGCTCCGAGCGTCAACCGCGCCCAATCGAACGCCGGTTTTTTCTTCAATCGCAATGCCCGTTGCCGACGCGACGTAGCCGGGTTTTTCGGCGAATCGGTGTCCGAGTTTTTCCAGGGCGATTTTGGTATCAGGCGACATTCCGAACGGTTCGGCTAAAATTTCGTCGGGAAACCATTGATGATGAATGCGCGGCGCGTCCATCGCCTGCTGGAAATTCATCTCGTGGTCAATCATATTGATAATCGTCTGCGTAACCGCCGTGATGATGCGCGGTCCGCCGCGTGCGCCGAGCGCGAACCACAAGGAACCGTCTTTTCGCAAAACAATCGTCGGAGTCATCGCCGACAAAGGACGTTTTTTCGGCGCGACGGCGTTGCGCTCGCCCTGAATCAACCCGAACATATTCGCCGTTCCGGGACGCGCCGCAAAATCGTCCATTTCGTCGTTTAGTAAAACGCCTGTGCCTTTCGCCGTTACCCGCGAGCCGTATAAATCGTTAATCGTATAAGTGTTGGAAACGCAGTTCCCTTCTTCGTCAACCACCGTAAAATGCGTCGTCTCCATCGGTTCCGCGCCGACGATTTCGCCTGCGCCGATGTCGGAACTTTTCGAGGCTTTGGCCGGATCAATCGTCGCGGCGCGTTTTTCAGCGTATTTTTTATCAATCAATTCGGCGGCGGGAACTTTGACAAAATCGGCATCGCCCATAAATTCGGCGCGGTCGGCGAACGAACGGCGCAGAGCTTCGGTTAAAACGTGATATTTCTGCGACGAATTCGACTGCATCGAGCGCAGATCGTATTTCTCCAGAATGTTCAAAGTTTCGAGCAGAACCGTTCCGCCGGACGACGGCGACGGCATCGAAATAATTTCGTAGCCGCGATATTTCCCGCGCACCGGAACGCGCTCTTTGGCGACGTAGTTTTTCAAATCTTCCTGCGTGATTAAACCGTTATTGGCTTTCATATCAGCGGAGATCAGGCGCGCCGTCTCGCCGTTGTAAAATTCTTTTGCGCCGTTTTTCTGCATTCTCTCCAGCGTTTTGGCGAGATCGGGCTGTTTGAAAACATCGCCTTCTTCGTAAAACTTGCCGCCGTTCAGAAAGATTCGATTGCCGTCGGAATATTTGGAAAGCGTTTCTTTATACGATTGAAAAAGATTGGCGAGCCGCGCCGTTAAAACGTAGCCGTCGCGGGCGAGTTTCGCCGAAGGTTCGACGAGTTCCGCCCACGAGAGTTTTTTCGAGCCGTATTTCTGAAAAGCCAGATCGAGTCCGGCGGGCGTTCCCGGAACTCCGGCGGCGCGATAGCCGACCGTCGAAGAACCTTCGCCTTTAATCAACTCGCCTTTGTCGTCGAGAAAAATGTTGCGCGTCGCGGTTGCCGGAGCCATTTCGCGGTAGTCAATCGCCGTCGCGTCGCCGTTTTTGAAGCGAATCAGCATAAATCCGCCGCCGCCCAAATTTCCGGCTTCGGGATAGACGACGGCGAGCGCGAGCGCGACGGCGATTGCCGCGTCAACCGCGTTGCCGCCGCGTTTCATCACGTCCGCGCCGATTTTGGAGGCAAGCGGATGTTGGGACGCGACCATCGCGTGTTTGCCCCGCGTCAATTCGCGCCGTGCCGCAAATATATTTGTCTCAGTCGGAATAAACGAAAGCTGAAATGACATAACTATTAAACAGACGGCGATTTTTTTGATTGATTTCATAAATTGCTGGTTAAATTATTCAGCGAATGTGTCGTCTCGTAAATATACAAAATTCCGAAGAGCTATTCCAAATCGCAAAAATCTCGTCGAAACGAATCGTTGATACCAACCGATTGATAGATTTAAAATCGTGGCAATTTTTCGATTTATATTGTAAGATGGCGATTGCCGACGGAATTCGCCCGTCGGCATATTCTCTAAAATCAACCATTCAGACGGGCGGGCAATTTAATCTCGAAGGTAGGAGTTCAACAAAATGAAAAAGTTTCTAGCGGCGACCGCCTTACTGTTGGCAGTTGCATCGGTCAACACACCGGTTTCGGCACAAAGGATTTTACAGCCGACCGTCAAATTCGACAAAAGTCCGGTCAGATACGCGGAAGCGAAAGCGTATTCCGACGGGCGCGGAGTTTGGCTCGAATGGAAAACCGACATCGAATCGAAAAATCTCGGTTTCTACGTTTACCGCGTCGTCGGCAGCGAAAAGGAACTGGTCAGCCAATCCTTAATTCCTGGTGCCTATCTGCAAACCCGCGAGGAAAAAACGACTTCCGGCAATTATTCTTTTTATGATCGAAATGGCGATTTTAACAGCCTGTATGTGATCGAAAACTATAACGTCAGCGGGCAGCGGCGTTTTTCGGACGTGATTCAGACGCAGACGGTCGAAGATTTGACGACGGTGGCGGGCATCTCTTCCGAACAGCTTCAAAATCAGGCGGAGCAGGCGCGACCGACCGTTTCGGGCAGCGATTCGGATTTGCCGAAAGATTTGGCGTTGGAGGTCGAAAATGCCGCACAGTCCGCCGATCCGGTTACACAGCGTTGGGTAGCGGCGCGGGGCGGAGCGCGAATTCTCGTTAAAAGCGAGGGTTTCTACCGCGTTTCCCGTGCCGAACTGCAATCCGCCGGTTTCGATGTCAACGCCTCGACCGCCCGCTGGCAACTTTACCTGAACGGTGTGGAACAAAGCATCAACATCGGGGCGAGCGGCTCTTATATCGAATTTTACGGAAAAGGCATTGATACCTTATACGCCGACGCGCAGCCTTATTTTTTGGTGGTCGGCACGACTGACGGCAAACGCATCGGCACAACCACGCGCCGCCGCATCAGCGGTTCGGTCGCCTCCAACGGTTATTCGCAATACTTCTACAAAAAGGAACACGGCACTTATCTGTCGGATGTTCTGAACGGCGACGTGGAGAACTTTTTCGGCGGAACGGTGATTGCCGCCGCCGGCGGAACGATTGGCTTTAATTTGTCAGGCGTTGATTTTTCAAAACCGTCGGTTTCGATGAATGTTACGATTCAGGGCATTACGCTTATCAATCATCAAACGAAAGTTTTGCTGAACAACAACGAAATCGGCATCATCAACGGAGCGGACAAAACTTCGATGAGCGGCACGTTCACATTTTCGACCGCGTTTTTACAGGAAGGCGCAAACAGCTTGCGGTTGTTGACGCTAAATAATGTTCCGGGCGCACCGGCTGATGTGTCGTTATTCACATCGGTTCGGGTTAATTACGCACGGCGTTATCTCGCCAGCCAAAACCAGCTTTCGTTTTACGTGCCGAATTACAAAAACAGCTATGCGGAAAATTTCAGTTCCGCGAACATTCGCGTTTTTGATTTGACTAATTCGGACACGCCGGTTTTGATTACCGGATTGCCCGTCGAACAATCGAACGGCGGCTATCGCGTTAATTTGCCTGCCAATCGCGGTCGCGTGATGTTCGCGGTCGAAGATTCGGCAATTTCCACGCCGGTTTCGGTAACGGCAAATAGTCCTTCGACTTTATCAACCGTCGCGCACAATGCCGAACTGGTTATCATTTCGCATCGCAGTCTCAAGACGCAAGCCGATACTTGGCTTGATTACCGCCGTTCGCAGGGAATGAGCGGCGAAGTCGTGGACATCGAAGACATTTATGATGAATTCAATTACGGTGTGCTGAACGCCGACTGCATCAGAGATTTTCTGTTCTACGCGAAAAACAACTGGCAGACGGTTCCGAAGTATGTTTTGATTATCGGCGATGCAACTTACGATCCGAGAAACTATTTCGGCAACGGCGGAAATTTAGTTCCGACCAGATTGGTTGACACGGTTTACTCGGAAGTCGGCAGCGACGATACATTAGCGGATTTCAACAACGACGGTTTAGCGGAAATCGCTGTCGGTAGAATTCCTGCCAGGGACGCAGCGACCGTAACTTTGGCGTTAAATAAAGTTACGACTTTCGAGCAGACGGTCGGACAGGGTTTGAGTCGCGGCGCACTGTTCGCCAGCGATTTACCGGACGGTTATGATTTTGAAGGTTCGAGCATTCGTTTGAGCGATCAGTTGCCGAGTAGCGTCCCGAAGACGTTCGTCAATCGCGGACAGCCCAATTCCGGCACACTGCTTCTCAACGGATTGAACACCGGAAAATTTCTGGTTAATTATTCGGGACACGGCAACGTCGGAGTCTGGGCGGCGGGAGCTTTTTTCGGCAATACGCAAGCCGCGCAATTGACCAACGGCGGCAATCAGACTATTTTCACGATGCTGACCTGTTTGAACGGCTATTTCATTCAGCCGTCCGACAGTTTATCCGAAGTTTTACTGAAAAATCCGAACGGCGGCGCAGTCGCGGTTTGGGCTTCTTCGGGTCTGACGACTCCCGATATTCAGGAAATTATGGGAACGCGCTTTTATAATCAAATCGGTGTCGGCAGCATCACGCGCCTCGGCGATCTGGTCAACGACGCGAAAACAACGATTAACTTCGGACGCGACGTGCGCCTTTCGTGGGTTCTGCTCGGCGATCCGACGATGAAGACCAAGTAATTTCAAACTCTTCAAATCAGCAAACGCGAATCGTCTCAATCAAGATGATTCGCGTTTTTTACTGTGGAGATGATCCGAATTGACTAAGAAAGCCGAAAAACTTAAAATCAGACACTTGATGTGGTAAGTTACGGCAACTTGCGACCACGATAAAAATCGCTAAAAAGCAAACGAGTTTCAATTGAACGATTTTTACGAAAACTCTGCGCTTAGTCGACGCAGAGTTTTTTAATGGAGTTTTTATGTTCAAATTAGACTTAAATAATTTTGAAGAGAGCTTGAAGACGGTTAGGAATTTGTTAAATGAACGCAAAGACAAGCTTAAGGAAATAGTTAAACCTTTTCTAATTGACGGTCTAGAAAAGAAAAAAGTGGATGAAATATGCCAAGCAGCAAAATTTGTTTTGTGTGCAGAAGAAGGTTTGAAGATAGTTGATGGAAATAGAGAAGTTCCTGATTTTATTCTTTCTCAAGGAGATAAAATCATTGGTCTTGAAATTAGAGAGTTTTATACGCAGAGTGTTGAAAAAATAAATTATGTTCAAAAACTTTTTGACGATTCTGTTTTGGAATATAAGAAAAAGTTCGACGGAAAAATATTAGTTAATTTTTGGTTGTCCGAAAACTTTAACTACAAAAGAAGAGATAAATCACTTCTAATTGAAATTATTATTGAATTTGTTAATGACGAGGTAAACCGCCGTTCACCAAAAAAACCTGAGTTTATTGAAAAATTCGATATTCAAACGCATTCAGATGTTTTCTTTCATTACAACGAAGGCACTTATACTCAAGAAATTTTAGAAGAAGATATTGTTTTGAATGCTATTGCAGAAAAAGAAGTTAAAATCAATAACTACATTGAAAAATCGGGAACAGACATTCAGTGGTTGTTGCTTGTAAGCAGTGAGGTTGGTTCTAACTCATTTGATACCTACGATTTTGACGGGATTGGAAATGTTGAAACAAAGTTTGAACATGTTTATCTCCTAAAAGACTTTGATTGTAAAATCATAAAAATAAAATAGATTTATGACTAAGAACTTTCTCGAATTATTAAAAGAAAAAGTCGTCGTATTTGATGGCGCGATGGGAAGCAATCTGCAAGCGCAGGAATTGACGATTGAGGATTGGGGCGGGGCAAATTTTGAGAATTGTTCGGAGAATCTGCTTTATACCAAGCCCGACGCGATTGCACAGGTGCATCTCGGATTTTTGGACGCTGGATGCGATGTCATCGAGACGAATAGCTTCGGCGGCGGCGAGGTCGTGTTGGCGGAGTTCGGGATTGCCGATAAAGCCTACGATGTCAATCTCAAAGCGGCGCAACTTGCCAAAAAGTTGGCGAACGATTACTCGACGGCGAATTTTCCGCGTTACGTCGCCGGTTCGATGGGACCGGGAACGAAACTGCCGACGCTCGGACATATTTCTTACGAGAATCTAAAAAAATCTTACGACGAACAAGTGCGCGGACTTTTCGACGGCGGCGTTGATATGTTTATCGTCGAAACTTGTCAGGATATTTTGCAGACGAAAGCCGCCTTGCGTTCGATTTTCGAGTTTTTCGAGCGGCGTAAAATCAAACTTCCCGTGATCGCGCAGGTAACAATTGAAACTTTCGGCACGATGCTCAACGGCACGGAAATTTCCGCTGCACTTGTCGCGCTCGAACCTTATCCGATTGATATTATCGGGATGAACTGCGGAACGGGTCCCGATCAGATGACCGAAAACGTCAAATATCTGTGTGAAAATTCCCCGTTTCCCGTTTCGGTTCTGCCGAACGCGGGAATGCCGGAAGTCAAAGACGGACAGCAGTTTTACACGGAAACGGCGGAAGATTTTTCGCGTAAAGTCGAGCATTTCGCCGTAGATTTCGGCGCGAACGTCGTCGGCGGCTGCTGCGGAACTTCGTTTGAACATCTGCGGCAAGTCGTCGAGAAAATGCAGAATGTTTCGCCAAAACAGCGCGACGTGAAATTCACGCCATCAGCTTCTTCGATCTACTTTTCACAGCCATACACGCAGCAAAATTCGTTTTTGATCGTCGGCGAACGAGTCAACGCTTCGGGTTCCAAGAAAATGCGCGATCTGCTTCAGGCGGAAGATTGGGACGGACTCATAAAATTGGCGAAAGAACAGGAACGCGAAGGCGCGCATATCTTGGATGTCAACGTGGATTTCGTCGGGCGCGACGGCGTTGCCGATATGCACGAACTCGTCAAAAAACTCGTTACCAACGTCACGATTCCGCTGATGTTAGACTCGACCGAGTGGGAAAAAATGGAAGCCGGTTTGAAACTCGCGGGCGGCAAATGTATTTTAAATTCGACGAATTACGAGGACGGCGAGGAGCGATATTTAAAGTTACTGGAAGTCGCTAAAGAATACGGCGCGGCGGTCGTCGTCGGGTTGATTGACGAAGACGGAATGGCGCGAACGCGCGAAAAGAAAGTCGAAATCGCGCGTCGGGCGTTCAAACAAGCGACCGAATTCGGCATCGAAGCGCACGATATTTTCTTTGATCCGCTCGCGCTGCCGATTTCGACCGGCATCGAAGAAGACCGCGCCAACGCGCTCGAAACCATCAAATCAATCAAAACTATTCACGCGGAAATGCCGGACGCGAATATAATTTTGGGCGTTTCAAACGTCTCGTTCGGGCTGAATCCGGCATCGCGCATCGTTTTGAATTCGATATTTCTGCACGAATGCGTCAAAGCCGGAATGAATTCGGCAATCGTCAACGCATCGAAAATACTGCCGCTCAATCGCTTCAACGAACACGAAATCGAGGTCGCGTTGGATTTGATTTACGACCGGCGCAAATTTGCCGAAGACGGAAACAGCGACATCTGCACTTACGATCCGCTCGGCGAGTTTACGACGATGTTTCTCGGCAAAACGGCGCAGTCAATGAAGGTTGACACAAGCAATTTGTCCATCGAAGAAAAACTCAAACACCACATCATTGACGGCGAAAAGATCGAACTCGAAGATCATCTGACGAAGGCTCTGGAAACGCATCCGGCGTTGGAGATCGTCAACGATATTCTTTTGAGCGGAATGAAAGTCGTCGGCGATTTGTTCGGCGCGGGACAGATGCAGCTGCCGTTCGTTTTGCAGTCGGCGGAAGTGATGAAAACGGCGGTTAAATTTCTTGAACCGTTTATGGAAAAGGTCGAGGGCGAGCAATCCAAAGGCGTGATGGTTTTGGCGACCGTCAAGGGCGACGTTCACGACATCGGCAAAAATCTGGTGGACATTATTTTGACCAACAACGGTTATCGCGTCGTCAACTTGGGCATCAAACAGACGATTGACGATATTTTGAACGCCGTTTCACAAACTCAGTGCGACGCAATCGGAATGTCGGGCTTGCTCGTCAAATCAACGCTGATTATGCGCGACAATCTCGAAATTATGAATGAACGCGGCATCAATGTTCCGGTAATTTTGGGCGGCGCAGCATTAAATAGAAAATATGTTGACAACGATTTAGTCCCGATTTACGACGGCAAACTTTTCTATGCGCGGGATGCCTTCGACGGACTTCACGCAATGGACGAATTAACGAGTCGTGAATCTGGAGCCGTGAGTCTGGAGTCAAAAGCGAAATCGGCGGCGGTCGGCAGAATCTCGGAACCGTCAGCGGCGGATGATTTAAGCGATTCGATTCAGACCGTTTCCGACAGCGAAGATTTGGTCGGCGAAGACGCGAAACTCGGAATGGCGGCGGCGCGAGTCAGCCAAAAGACCAATGACGACGGACAAAAAACGAACCACACGACGAAATCCGCCGTCGCTCGATTAGAAAAACTTCCGACCGCGCCGTTCTACGGTTCAAAAATGGTCGAGATCAAAGATTTGTCGAAAGTCTTCGCCTTCATTAACGAAACCGCGCTGTTCAAAGGTCAGTGGCAGTATAAACAAGGCAAATCATCAAAAGAGGATTATCAAAAACTCCTTGACGCGGAAGTTTATCCGAAATTCAAAGCCGTCAAAGCGCAGGCGACCCGCGATAAATTATTGGAAGCGAAATTGGTTTACGGCTATTTCCCGTGCCAGTCAAAGGGCAACGATTTAATCATTTATCAGGATGACGAACGCACCGAAAGAATGCGCTTTACCTTTCCGCGCCAGCCGATTGAGCAGCGCGGCGGCAAAAACCTGTGTCTCGCCGATTATTTCGCCCCGAAAGATTCCGGTGTAATTGATGTCGTTGCGTTCGATCTGGTTACAATGGGACGACGCGCCAGCGAACACGCCGCCGAACTTTTTGCCGCCGACCAATACAACGATTATCTTTTATTTCACGGTTTGTCAGTCGAATCGGCGGAAGCCCTCGCCGAAATGTGGCACAAACGAATCCGCGAAGAATTAGGCTACGCCGATAAAGACGCAAAAGATTTAGCCAAACTTTTCCACCAAGGCTATCAAGGCTCGCGTTATTCGTTCGGCTATCCGGCGTGTCCGAATCTCGAAGACCAGACGAAACTTTTTGAACTGTTGCAGCCCGAAAGAATCGAAGTCGAACTCTCGGAAGAATTTCAACTTCATCCCGAACAATCAACTTCCGCGATTATCATTCATCACCCGGAGGCGAAGTATTTTAACGTGGAGTAAAATTTAATTTATGACTGAACAAATAGAACAAACAGCTTCACAAACTACGGAAATCAGAGGCGGTGTAATAATTCAAGGCTCGTTGCTTTGGGAAAACGAACATAATTGTATTTCAGGTGATGAAGAAAAAGGTAAAGCTAGAAGCGTGTGGAGAGAAAACCATCTTAATTTAAACGATTCTTTTCCAATACCTTTTCCAATTAGATATGGAAGATGTTCATCCTCAAGACTCTGCACTTATACGATGGTAATGTCCAGAGAATATCTTTCTGAAGCTAAAATTGGACAGGCTAAAGTTGTTCCCTTTCAAAAAACTTATCAAAGTTCAAACTTAGCTGAGATTACATCTGAAATAGAAGAATTAACAAAAGTTGAAGGAATCTCTTCCGGTGGCAAAAAGTTTGCTATTGGTTCTATAGAACCTGTTTGCAGTTAGGCGATTCTCCGCAGAATTAGCCGAATCGCGCAAATCCGAATCTTCGCTTCGCTCGTTCTGAGCAATCCTTCGCAATTTTTCCACAGCACCCGGCACTGATTGAGCCACGCATTCGTGCGCTCGACGATCCACCGCTTCTTTATCACCACAAAACCTTGTTTCAAAGGATTCTCCACTTTCGCCGTCGCGCGTTGCGCGGGCGTGACTTTCTCGGCGATTTCAATTCTGATGCGGCTTGCCAACTCCGGCTCGATTCGTTTTATCTGCTGCTCCAAATACTCCTTGTGATAACCGTGGTCGAGTAAAACGGTCATCACCAACGCTTCGGGTAAATCTAGAAAATACTGTTTATTTGCCTTGATTATCTCCAACAATCCGTCGTCGTCGCTCAGATTCGCCTTTGTGCAGCGCACGAAATACACATTGCCCAACGCATCCACCAACAAATGTCGCTTGATTCCGTTGGTCGCTTTGTACCAGCAAAATCCTTTGGTTTCGACATTCGCCGTGTCCGTATTTTTCGCGCCCATCGAATCTCCGATCAGCAAACCGGGAAATTCGTTTTTTTCACTGTGCCGCGCTCTTCTCGCGCCAACGCCGCCAAGACTTTTTCCCGCGTCCCGTCCAATTGCCACCGCCGAAACTACGAATAAACCGTGAGCCAGTTGGGAAAATCAGCGGGCAAATCACGCCACTGACACCCGTTTTTCAGTTGATACAAAACGGCATTGACGATTTGGTGTCGTGAAATGACGCTCTTGCAAGTCCGGCTCTGCGGCAAAAGCGATTCTAACCGCTCGAACTGCGGCATGGTTAAATCAGTTGTATACGCCATTATCCCAGTAAAAACGATTTCTCATTAAACTGCAAACAGGTTCTATAGCTATCGCAATATGGATAAAACCTCATTCAAGATTCACATCTGACCTTGAAAAATATTGGAATATGTTGATTCAAAACCACGGTTATCAGAATATTAATTCTAATGGCTTTAATTGGAGCGATGGCTCTTTTTTGGCACAAAATTTCCAAATTGATATAAAAATTGCTATTATAGACTTTGATTTTCTGTTGTTAACATATATGCAGCCAAAGCATAGAATTCTCAGTTTAAATCATCAACAAAAGTATCCTAATTCTCAAGAAATTGCAGAAGAGATGAAGAGAACGGGTTACTCAACCTATTTTTGTCAAAATAGAGTTAGCGGTATTATTACTTCCGATGATGAAGAAATATTCAAGCACATAAAATAATCAAAACCTCCAGCAATTCTAAATCAACGAGTAATTCTTTTGTCATTGACCTGTTTGTTATTTTCAAATCAAGTTAAAGTTATGATTTTCCCAAAAACAGTGCCTGAAATCCAATCACTAATTGCTGATGAAATTCAAGAAAGTATTCATTTAGACTATAAAGAAGCAAGAGCAGTAGGAAAGACAGACAAACAAAAGTTTGACTTTGCTAAAGATGTTTCTGCTTTCGCAAATTCTGATGGTGGAGTTTTAGTTTATGGGATTAAAGAAAAAGGACATCTGCCTGTTGCAGTTACAGGAATTGAACATTCTAAATTTACGAGGGAATTTTTTGAACAAACAATTAGAACAAACATCTCCCAACCGAGTCCCAATTTCACAGTTGTCCAAATTCCAATTAACGAGCAAGAATCGGTTTACTCTATTAAAGTAGAAAAAAGTTATGGAACGCCTCATCAGTGCAAAGAAAATAAAATCTTTTATAAACGGCACAATTTTGAGTCAATTCCTATGGAGAGTTACGAAATTGACGATGTAAGAAATCGCCGACAATTAGTTCCTTCGTTATTAAGTGTGAGAACGGAACTTATTGAATCTGATGTCTTTTTATTGGTATCAAATGAAGGTGAACAAATCGCGCAAGATATTTCTTTCGATTTTCCTACAAACTTAGAGCAATGGGCAAAGGAAAATGAGGCTATAATTTTCTTAGAGGGAATAAAATATCTTTCTCCGAAACAAAGTTTTAGATTCTACTATGAATTTGTAAACATGATTTTCGATGAGAACTCTAACCGTCCCTCTCAATTCGACATTTCTGCAACTTATTTTCATCCATTAATATCTCAAAAAATTACCGAAACTTTTCACATTGATTTAAAAGGTTATTTGGGAACTATAAGTTATAAAGAAGAGTCTTATTTTCGCGCCGAAAAAATAGAATCCGTGCTAAAAGAATTAACTGGTGAGGTCAAAAAATTAAACGAAAACTTATCGAATCTATCACTTATTGCAAATCCTACAGGCTTAAATATTTCACATACGGCACTAAGAAATTTAAGAAATGTAGAATTGGAAAAACCATTTGAAAAAATTCCAATACCTTTTAGAAAATACACAGTATTTCAGGAAGTTTTAGGAATTGATTACAAATTAGCGTTAAATATAAGAACTTTTTTTAGTTCAAGAAAACCTTTTGAAGAAATAAAAAATGTAGAAGGTATAACAGAAAAAATAATTGATGACATTAAAATCTCTTTCATTTTAGACGACCAAATAACAGAATAAACAAGTGAAACACAAAGACATCATCACCATCGAACCGAACAAACGCGGCGGGAAATCTCGTATTTGCGAAATGCGGATGACGGTTTTTGATTGATCCGACGATCAGAATCATCTGTTTTGAACTATCAAGTTTTCGTTAATTCTTCAATTTACCGCCAGAAAAAAAGTTTACCACCGAGTAATAACGGCGCGGAAAGATTCGCGCAAAAATGCTTAACAGTTTTGCGTCGTTTCCGATGACGATGCGTGTTCGGCGCGACTTGATGCCTTTGACGATAATTTCGGCGGCACGTTCGGGCGTGGTGGCGGCTAATTGCCGGTTAAATTTTTCGACTTTTTCTTTTTGTTCGGCGGCGGAAAGTTTGACGTTCGCGCCGACTCTGGCGCGGCTGGCGATGTTGGTGGCGATGCCGCCGGGATGAACGGTCGAAACGGTGATGTTGGTGTTTTCGAGTTCGTGGCGCAAGGCTTCGGTGAAACCGCGAACGGCGAATTTGCTGGCTGAATACGCCGCGTTTCCCGGCGGCGCGACGATGCCGAAAATGCTTGAGATGTTGACGATGTGCGCGGATTTTTCCTTTTCCAAAACGGGTAAAAACAGTTTTGTGCCGTAAACCACGCCCCAGAAATTGATGTTCATCAGCCAGCGGATGTCTTCAAGCGAAACTTCAGCGACCGTGCCGCCGAGCGCGACTCCGGCATTGTTGATGAGGTGTGTAGCGCGTCCGTGCCGGCTGACGACTTCGGCGGCGAAATTTTCCATCTGCGGCAAATCGGCGACATCTACGAGATGCGTCGTTACTTTTAAGTTTTGATTTTTTATCAACGCGGCGGTTTCCGCCAATTCTTTTTCGTTGACATCCGCAATCGCAATGCCGGCGATATTTTCGCGGGCGAGCCTGATCGCTAAAGCGCGTCCGATACCGGATGCCGCGCCGGTAATGACGACGACGCTTTCATTTGTTAGACTCATAAATTAAAAAATAATTTTGCCCGCGAAACAAACGAAACAAACGAAAAAAGAGAAAGCAAATTAGAACGAGTGATTTTATTTTGTTATTATTTTGTGCCTTTCGTGTGTTTCGTAGGCGACATTCTGATTTCTCAACTTTTATAATCGAATCAATTCGTATTCACGCTCGTTCAATCGTCTTGTTTCGCGGCGAAAATTAGCGGTCAGGCGCGGGTAAAGCGTCGTGTTTCTGCCTTTGGCATTCAGATACCAACTATTGCAGCCCGATGCCCAGACGGTTTTGCGAAAATCTTTCTCCAGAAATCGGTTGTAGTCGCGCTGCACGTCCGGCTTCAGATCGAGAAACGCATTATCGCCCGATTTCTCCAGCAGTTCGAGATATTTCATCACGTAGTTCGCCTGCGATTCCATAATGTGAATCATCGAACTGTGTCCGAGTCCGGTGTTCGGTCCCAGCATAAAAGCCAAGTTCGGATAGCCCGAAACGGTTGTGCCGCGATAGGCTTCCAAACCGTTCTCCCGCCATTCCGCAAATAATTCCCTGCCGCCTCTGCCGACGACACGCGCATCGGTCGTAAAATCGGCGACTTCAAAGCCGGTGGCGAAAATTATCGTGTCGAATTCGTGCCGCGTTCCGCTTTTCGTCATAATGCCTTCGGGCGTGATTTCGGCAATCGGATCAACTTCGAGCCGGACGTTTTCACGATTAAAAGCCGGATAAAAATCGTCGGAACTCAAGATGCGTTTGCAGCCGAGTTTGTAATTCGGGGTTAGTTGGCGGCGCAGTTCCGGGTCTTCGACTTCTTTTTCGAGTTTTTCGACGCTTAGTTTTTGAAAGAAACGGTGAATCGGTCGGTTGCCCGTAAAAAGCCGCCCGCGAAATTCGAGAAACCAGTATAAAAGCGTGCGGGCGAGTTTTTGAGTGATCGGATATTTGCCGTAACGCTGTTGTTTGGCGGGCGAAACTTCCCCGTCCATTCGTGTGCCGAGCCACGCGGCGGTGCGCTGAAAAACCGTTAAGTGCGCCACTTCCGGGGCGATTGCCGGAACGATCTGCACCGCGCTCGCGCCCGTGCCGATGACGGCGACGCGCTTGCCTTTCAAGTCGTAATCCGTGTCCCAACGCGCCGAATGAAGAGTTTTCCCCGCGAAATTTTCCAGTCCTTTGAAATCGGGAATCTGCGGACGATTAAACGGTCCGACCGCCATTATCAGCATTTTCACGGTAACGGTTTCACCTTTTCGATCAGCGATTTTCCAAAAACCGCGCCGCTCGTCGAATTCAAAATCAACCACATCCGAATCATATCGGATGTGGTTTTCGAGGTCGTGTTTCCGCACAAGACTTACCAGATATGCGAGAATTTCCGGCTGCGACGAATAAAACCGTTTCCAATTCGGATTCGGCTCGAAAGAAACCGAATACAAGTTCGACGGCACGTCGCAGGCGCAGCCCGGATAGATATTGTCGCGCCAAGTTCCGCCGACCGATTTTGCTTTTTCAAAAATCACGAACGAATCGCGCTTCGACTGCTGCAATCTGAGTGCGGCGATAATTCCGGCGAAACCCGCGCCGACGATGCCGACTTGAAAATCGGGTTTTAAGTTCGCCGTTTCCATAAATTATAATTTGAAAAGCAAATCAGATACTTTGCCGCTTTAGGATTTTCTATTAAAATTCAGGTTAAAGTTCGCCCAAATTATTGTCAATGAACGTCGTGCAAAAATATGAAAATAGCTTCGGGTTATGGAAAATTTCGGATATTTCCCGGCTTATCATTGACATCGGCGAAAGCATTCGTCAAGAGCCGCGGAAGTAAGAAATCCGTTTAAATTTCAACTTTTTCAAATTAAAAATGAGCGTCGTCCAGCGAAAATTGTCGAAATCGTTCACCGCGTTTTTCAACTCGGAAAAAGCGGGCGGAATAATTTTGATCGTCTGCACGGTCGCGTCGCTGCTGCTGACGAATTCTGCAATCGGCGAAAATTATCTGTATTTGTGGCACGTCGAAATCGCCGGTTTGAGCGTCGAACATTGGATTAACGACGGATTGATGGCGATTTTCTTTTTGCTGATCGGTTTGGAGTTGGAACGTGAACTGTATAACGGCGAACTCTCGGATTTCAGGAACGCGCTGCTGCCGATTTTTGCTGCCGTCGGCGGCATCGCAACTCCGGCACTGATTCATTTTCTTCTGAACAACGGTTTGGCGGCGCAAGCCGGAATGGGAATTCCGATGGCGACGGACATCGCTTTTGCGCTCGGCGTTCTCGCACTTTTGGGCAGTCGCATTCCGGCTTCGTTGAAAGTTTTTTTGACCGCGCTCGCCGTGATGGACGATCTAGGGGCGATTATCGTGATCGCCGTTTTTTATACGGCGAAACTTTCGGCGGCTTACCTGTTCGGCGCAATCGTCGTTTTCGGAATTCTGATGCTGCTCAAAAAAGCCGGTGTCATTTCGCTCGTGCCGTTTTTGGTCGGCGGCGTTCTGATATGGTTTTTAATGTTAAAATCCGGCGTTCACGCGACCATCGCCGGAGTTTTGCTCGCTTTCGCCATTCCTTTCTCGGCGAAGGAAGACGACGAAGAATCGCCGTCCTACAAGCTCGAACATTTTCTCCACAAGCCGGTTTCGTTCGTCATTCTGCCGCTTTTCGCGCTGGCTAATACGGGAATCGTGATCGGCGCGGAATCTATCAATACACTGACGAATTGGAATGAAATCGGTATTTTGGGCGGATTGATTTTGGGCAAGCCGTTCGGTATCACGCTTTTGAGTTTTCTCGCCGTGTCAATCGGCATCTGCAAACTGCCGCTCGATTTGAACTGGAAACATATTTTCGGCGCGGGACTTTTGGGCGGTATCGGTTTTACGATGTCAATTTTTATCACGAATCTCGCGTTTGCGGGCGATTCGATGCAAATCAACGGCTCGAAAATAGCGATTCTGCTCGCGTCTCTGACCGCCGGAACAAGCGGTTTTTTGTGGCTCAAACTGTTCGGACAACCGGAAGAATCGGACGAAGACGTGGACGCGATGGATTTTGACGTAACCGAAATTTGATTTCAGACGTATCAAGAAACATTATGAAAAAATTATTACTTTTATTTTCGCTGTTCTGCGCCGTCCAGACGGCGCAGGCGCAGAGTTCAAATGAGATTCTGCAAAATTTGCGCGAGC
The DNA here is from genome assembly GCA_043772175.1 of Pyrinomonadaceae bacterium. Classification (GTDB taxonomy): domain Bacteria; phylum Acidobacteriota; class Blastocatellia; order Pyrinomonadales; family Pyrinomonadaceae. The sequence continues at coordinate 20,317 of JAYVGL010000196.1, forward strand.
GCGTCGAAGTCGGCAAAACCAACCAGAGCATCGTCGTCGCTCTGATTGACGAGAAAGGCACGCAGTTCGTCAGCTACGGAAAAACAAATCGTTCCGCCGCCGCTAAAGATTCGGATGAAAACACGGTTTTTGAAATCGGTTCGCTAACCAAAGTTTTCACGGCGACGCTGCTCGCCGAAGCGTTCAGGCGCGGCGAAGTCAAACTCGACGATCCGATTTCAAAATTCCTGCCTCAAAACGTCAAAACTCCGATGCGCGGCGACAGGCAGATAACTTTGCTCGATTTGGCGACGCACACTTCGGGATTGCCGCGAATGCCGTCGAATTTTGCGTCGAAGAATCCGGCGAATCCTTACGCCGATTACACGGTCGCGCAGATGTATGATTTTTTGTCGAGTTACGAGCTGCCGCGCGACATCGGCAAACAATACGAGTATTCAAACTTCGGAACGACGCTGCTCGGACATATTTTGAGTTTACGGAGGAAAATGAGTTACGAGGGTTTGGTGAAGGCGCGAATTTTGCAGCCGCTTAAAATGGACGACACGACGATTACGCTGTCGCCCGCTCTGAAACAGCGGACGGCGCAGGGTTTCGATGCGAATGGCGAAGCCGTTTCATTATGGGATTTCGGCGGTCTCGGCGGCGCGGGCGCACTGCGTTCGACGGCGAAAGATATGGCGAAATTCATCGCCGCCAATATCGGTTTGACGAAAACGGATTTGAGCGCGGATTTTATCGAGGCGCGAAAACCTCTGCGCGAGGTGAGCGCGAAAATGAAAATCGGTCTCAGCTGGTATATTTTACCGGCGACCGCGACGACCGGCGCAATCGTCTGGCACAACGGCGGAACCGGCGGTTTTCATAGTTTCGCGGGTTTCGACGCGGAACGAAAAAAAGGCATCGTGGTTCTGACGAATTCTTCCGAAGATATTGACGACATCGGCATACACTTTCTGAACGCCGCCGTGCCGCTCAAAAAAATCACGCCCGCCGTCGGCGAAAAAATTCTGGACGAATATGTCGGTGAATACGAACTCGCGCCGGACTTTATTTTCACTATCACGCGCCAGAGCGACAAACTCTTCGCGCAACTTTCCGGGCAGCCGCGTTTTCGCGTTTTCGCCGAGGCGGAAAATAAATTTTATTTCAAAGTCGTCAAAGCGCAGATCGTTTTCAATCGCGGCGCGAACGGCGCAATCGAAAGCCTGACGCTCAATCAGGACGGCAGCCAAACGGCGAAAAAAATCAAATGAAATGGTTAATCGAAAGATCGAGATATTTACCGCTGGTCAGCGTTTTTGGAATGCTGGCGGGCGCGATTGCCGCGCTTTTTCTCGGCGTGGTGAAAACCGTCAAAGTTATGGAAACGGCATTGACGAACTATAAAGAATCCGAACCGACGCTTTACGCTTTGTTTGAAGCGTTGGATTGTTTTCTCGTTTCGACGGCGTTAATCGTCGTCGCCATCAGTTTATACGAACTTTTTATCGGCGGCTTAAAAGTTCCCGACTGGATGCTCGTCAAAGATTTGAACGAACTGAAAGCCAAGTTCACGTTCGTCATAATTCCCGTGATGGCGGTGAAATTCGTCCAGAAGATTTTGAATTATGAAAACGCGATTGATACGTTTTATTACGGCGCGGCGATTGCGATGGTCGCCTTGGCACTGACCGCGTTCAACTTCGTCAGCATCAAGGAAAAAGAGGTGAAAATGGAAGAAGCCGAAAAGCCCGAAAAGGACGAGACACGCGCCGAAGATTTGATTTGAGTAATGGTGAATGGTTAATTTAAGAAATTGATTTCATTCACCATTCACCATTAAAACCTATGTTCATCAGCATTCCATTCAAAACCGAAAGCGGAATGTCGCAGATCGAAGGCATCGGCAAGTTTTCCGGCGCGGGCATCGTGCTTGAATTTGAATCGAAACTTTTCGGCATCATCAGTAACGGTGTCAAGGAAAACCGCATCGCGCTCGAAGATATTTTGGACGTAACTTTTCAGAAAGGCTTTTTCAAACGCGGCGCGAAAATCGTCATTCGCCTGAAAAGCTACGCCAAACTCACCGAGATGCCGAACAAAGACGGCAAAATAACCTTGCGAATTCCCCGCGACGATTACCAACGCGCTTCGGAAGCCGTCGCCAAATTAAACAAAAACCTCATCGAACATCACGAATCTTTGCCGCCGACGCACACGCCCGTCAGCCGTCTGTTTGACGAGAGCGAAGATGAGGCAAAGGAGTTGCGGGATGGGTAATTTATTTGAATGGAATCCCGAAAAAGCCGATGCAAATTTGAAGAAACACCGTGTTGCGTTTGAAGAAGCCGAATCCGTTTTCTCCGATTCGCTTTCGTTGACGATTCCAGACCCTTTGCATTCCGTCGAAGAACATCGTTTTATCATCACCGGCTTTTCCGACAAACAACGGCTGTTGGTTGTCGTTCACACCGACCGCGATGATAAAATCAGAATCATCAGCGCAAGATTGGCAACGCCGAGTGAAAGGAGAAAATATGAACAATAAAACAAATGACGGAGACGTGATGCTCGATGAATACGATTTCACGGGCGGAGTTCGCGGAAAATACGTTGACCGCTTAGCGAAACACACCAACATCATCACGCTTGAGCCTGATGTCGCGGAAGTTTTCACTGATTCCGAATCGGTTAATCAAGCATTACGCGGTTTATTGCCGATTATTCAAAAACAAGCGAAAAAGGTTCATCAACAATGATGTCAATTTTTGAGAAGAGGAGAACAAGATGCAAACAGTATCGCTCGAAATTTCAACCACCACATTCGCCGCGCTCGGCGAATCGCCCGATGAGTTTGTCAGTGAAATGCGAATTCGCGGCGGCAGTCAAATGGTATGAACTCGGCAGACTTTCGCAGGGCAAAGCCGCCGAAGTTGCCGGTCTCACGCGCTCCGCTTTTATCGAAGACTTTCACGTTTCAAGGTTTCGCCGATTCAATACACCGAAAAAGAGTTGAGCAATGAATTAGCCGATGCAAATTGAGAGAATTTTATGAATTTAAGGTTTTACATTAAATCGTTCAGCAAATCGTTCAGCAAACTTTTTTTGTTAATAACCGTCTTCTGTTTGTTCATAAATTGTTCAAAAAAAGATTTGCCGGAACAAACCGTCATTATCGTTAAAGTCCCTCCGATCTACAACGAGCAACTTTCACGCGAAGAAAATTATTACCGCTTTCAGCGTTTTCTTTTTCCGCAGTTAGAGATGCCTAACCCGATTCCAAAAGGTTTGCCCAATGATGACAGCGTTTTGTTTGTTTCGGTGAATGAAAAAGATGAGATTGAATTAAATTCTCAAAAAGCAGGAACCGTTTCAAGAACGGATTCTTTAACATCGTGGTTAGCTCATATTTTTTCTGAAAGAGAGAAGCAGAGTATGTATGAACCTGGAAATCGGAGAATTGTTAAAGTCGTCGGCATCAAAACCGCGCCTTCAGTTAAATACGGTGATTTTATGAAGGTTGTTGAAGCAATCAAACAAAGCGGCGCGGAACCGATAATCTTGTTGTTCAATGACGACACGAAACCGAAACCGAAAATATCTTTATAGGCGGCTGCTAAAATCAAAAATAAATGGCGACAGCAAAACAAGAGCAAAAAGGCTTAAACTTAATTGAAGCGATTCGGCAAGGCATTCACGAAGAAATGACGGCGGATGAAACGGTGTTCGTCATCGGCGAAGACATCGGCGAATACGGCGGCGCGTTTAAGTTGACCGAAGGATTTATCAATGAATTCGGCGCGGAACGGATGATTGACACCCCGATTTCCGAAGCGGCGATTGTCGGCGCGGCGTGCGGCGCGGCGTTGATGGGAATGAAGCCGGTCGCCGAATTTCAGTTTATTGATTTCATCTCGTGCGGCTTTGATATGCTGACGAATTACGCGGCGAAATCGCGTTATCGCGGCTGCGGTTCGATTCAAGCCGTGTTTCGAGGTCCGTGCGGTTCGGGGGTGCGCGGCGGACCGTTTCATTCACTGAATGCTGAATCGTTTTTCCTCAATACGGCAGGCTTGAAAATAGTCGAACCTTCGACTTCTTACGATGCGAAAGGTTTGATCAAAGCGGCGATTCGTGATCCCGATCCGGTGTTGTTCTTTGAGCATAAAAAGCTGTATCGCCTGCCGCGTCTGCGCGAAGAATTGCCGACGGAAGATTACATCGTCGAAATCGGCAAAGCGCGAACGGCGCGAGAAGGTAAAGATTTATCAATCATCACCTTCGGCGCACAGGTTTTGAACGCGCTCGACGCGGCGGACGAACTCGAAAAGTCCGACGGCTTGCAGGTTGAAGTGATTGACCTGCGAACACTCGCGCCGTTGGACAAAACAGCGATTCTCGACACCGTTAAAAAGACGAATCGCGTGATGGTTCTGCACGAGTCGTCTCTGACCGGTGGCATCGGCGGCGAGATTTCCGCCATTATCGCCGAAGAAGCGTTCGAATGGCTCGACGCGCCTGTCATTCGCGTCGCTTCGATAGACGCGCCCGTTCCGTTTGCGCCGACGATGGAAGATTATTTTCTGCCGCAAGTTTCGGAGATTGTCGAAGCGGCGCGGCGTTTGGCGAGTTATTAGAAGTTATCTCGAAAACCGCTTTCTTCGTTCAGAGTCCACGCTTGAGCGTGTAGTTTTCGCCAGCGAAGCGCAGCGAAAACAGCAAACTGGAGTTTGGGCTCTGAACGAAGAAATTGCTTTCCTGTATTTTTGAGACGGCTTCCTAAAAAAACCCAACGAAAATTTTCTGTCATAAATTTGACGCGGTTCTCAACTGAAACAAAAAATCGGAATGCTCGTTAATACTTTAAACGAAGGTTTCGATCAGCCTTGATTTATTGTTTAAATCAAACTTTAATCCGCTGATTATTACAAAATTCCAGTAGAGATATTCCGGTAAATTTCGGTAGTCGAAACACGATTGACCGATTGAAAATTGCGCCGGAGAAAAAACAAAAAAAACCCAATGAAAATCAGAAAACTTTTTACTTTATTCGTTATCACGCTGCTGTCGGCAGCCGTCGCAACAGCGCAGGACAAAGCGCAGAAGATTGATGAACTGCTGAAAAATTATTACGACTACGGGCAGTTTAACGGCTCGGTGCTGGTTGCCGAAAAAGGCAAAGTCATCTACGCCAAAGGTTTCGGGATGGCGAATATGGAATGGGCGATTCCGAATCAGCCGGATACGAAATTCCGCATCGGTTCGGTGACGAAACAATTCACGGCGGCGTTGATTTTGCAGCTTGTCGAAGCGGGCAAAATCAAGCTCGACGGCAAAATTACCGATTATCTCAGCGATTATCGAAAAGATACCGGCGATAGGATCACCGTTCACCAGCTTCTTAATCACACTTCGGGCATTCCGAGTTACACGAATCAGGCGAATTTTTTCGCCGAAGTCAGCCGCGATCCTTCCAGCGTCACGGATTTCGTTAAAAAACACGCCAGCGGTGAACTCGAATTCGAGCCGGGAACGAAATTCAATTACAACAATTCCGGTTATTTTCTGCTTGGCGCGATTATTGAAAAAGTTACGGGGAAATCTTACGAATCGGTTTTGAAGACACGCATTTTCGAGCCGCTCGGAATGACGAATTCGGGTTACGACAACCACGCGCCGCTGCTGCAAAAACGCGCCGCCGGTTACGAAAAAACTCCCGCCGGTTTCGTGAACGCCGCGTATCTCGATATGTCGCTGCCCTACGCCGCCGGTTCGCTTTACTCGACCGTCGAAGACCTTTACAAATGGGATCAATCGCTTTACGGCGACAAAATTCTTTCCGCCGCGAGTAAAAAGCTGATGTTCACGCCCGGACTTTCCAATTACGGCTACGGCTTTTTGATTGCCGATCAGCCGATTGGAAAAACGAGCGAGAAAACCAAAGTCATTCAGCACGGCGGCGGCATCAACGGTTTCAACAGCCTTTTGACCAGATTGATTGACAAACAGCAGACGATTATTTTGCTCGATAACGTCGGTTTGGGGCGCAATCACGCGAACATCACAAACTCGGTCATCAACATTCTCAACAATCAGCCGTTCGACGCGCCGAAAAAATCGTTTAACGAAATGCTTTACAAAACCGCTTTGGAAAAAGGCGGCGCGGCAGCCGTCGTCGAGTATCGCAAACTCAAAACCGACCAAACCGCAATCTACGATTTTTCGGAAGGCGAACTCAACGCCCTCGGTTATCAATTGCTCGCCGCGAAACGCCCACTCGACGCGCTGGAGATTTTCAAGCTGAATGTCGAGATGTTTCCCAAATCATCGAATCCGTATGACAGTCTCGGCGAAGTTTATCTGGCGGGCGATCAAAAGGAACTCGCGCTCGCCAATTATAAAAAAGCGTTGGAACTCGACCCGAAAAATTCCAACGCCGCGCAGATTATCAACCGGCTCGAAGGCAAAACGGTAAAAATCAACACTGCCGTTTACGACGATTACGTCGGCGAATACGAAATCGCGCCCGGCTTTATTTTGACGGTTATCAGAGAAGGCGAAAAACTGATGGGACAAGCCACCGGACAGGGAAAACTGGAATTCGAGCCGACTTCGGAAACGCAGTTCGTCGTCTCCGCGATCAAAGGCAGCGTTTCGTTTGAAAAGGATGTCGCCGGGAAAACAACCGGCTTGATTTTGATTCAGAACGGGCGGACGATAAAGGCGAAGAAAATTAAATAAACGGGTTTTTGAAAGTTCGCGTCTTCGTTCAGAGTCCACGATTTCGGCGTGTGTTTCCGCCAGCGAAGCGCGGCGGAGAAGACAAACTAAAGTTTGGACTCTGAACGAAGCCGAACATCTCGTTCCGTTCAAATGCCCGCGCAATTGAAACGAATGCCCTCTGTCACTGATTGTTAAAATATGCCGCAAACAAATCACATTGAAAAACATTTTACGGCGGGCGAAGTCGTCCGCGATGTCGTCATCGGGATGGCGGACGGTTTAACCGTGCCGTTTGCGCTTGCCGCCGGGATTTCCGGCGTGGTTGATTCGACCGCGATTGTCATCACAGCGGGTTTAGCGGAAATCGCCGCCGGTTCGATTGCGATGGGTTTGGGCGGTTTTCTCGCGGGGAAATCGGATGTCGAACATTACGACAGCGAACATAAACGCGAGCTGCACGAAGTTGAAACGATGCTCGAACACGAAAAAGACGAAGTGCTGGAAATTTTAGAAAACTACGGTTTGACTCACGAAGAAAGTCTGCCGATTGTCAATTCGCTCGCGGCGCGTCCGAAGGATTTCGTTGATTTTATGATGCGTTTTGAACTCGGCTTGGAAAAACCGAATCCGCGCCGCGCCTGGCAGAGCGCAATCACCATCGGCGGTTCATACATCATCGGCGGTTTGATTCCGCTGTCGCCGTATTTCGTTTTCGCGCAAATCAGCGACGGCTTGCGCTGGTCAATCGTTCTGACTCTGACGGCGTTGTTCGTCTTCGGCTACATCAAAGGCACGTTCACCGGCACGAAACCGCTTCGCAGTGCGATTCAAACGTGCTTGATCGGCGGCGCGGCGGCGGGCGCGGCGTTCGGCATTGCTCGTTTGATCGGCTGAATTCAATTTGCCGAAGTCGGTTGATTGATTTTTACAGAAGTTTTAGGCAAAATCCGTCGAGATAAAACGATTACTCGCGGTTGAAATACGGCTTTCTATTACGAACAGGAGTTGTTCGCCGTCAAAACGTAATGTTTCGCATAAGAAACGTGATGTTCCGACGACGAAACATAACATTTTGCAGATGAAATATAATGTTCTATATGTAAAACATTATATTTCTTTAGCGATATATGATATTTCACACACGGAATATGACGTTTTGTCGATGAAAAAGCACATTGCATTACTGTTATACTCATTATCTACCGGATTATTATGATTAACCGGATTGAATATAATTAAGGAAAATCAAAAAAAATGGCAGGCAAGAAAAAATTATCGCCGAATAAGCTGGCGGAAGTGAAAAACAGTTTTGCGGGTTTGAAAGCCATCGGCGATTACAAGCCGGTCAAGGCGGAGTTTGAGGTGAAGTTAACTCAAGCGGTGGAAACTGCGGTTGACGATTTAACCTTGCAGGAAGTGCAGTTGGCGGCGCAGTTGAGCGACGTGCGCGACCGACTTGCCGACAAGGGCGCGGAGTTTACGCAGAAAATGAAGGGCGCGGCGCAGCAGGTCATCGCGCAATACGGCGACGATTCGGCGGAGATTCAGATGCTCGGTCGCGTTCGTTCGTCGGAACGGGCGACGCGGAAGCCGAAAGCGGCGAGTAAAATAAGTTAATTCGACGTAAAAAATTCCGAGCGATGCGCCTGAACGGATGATAAACAAAGGTAAAAACCGTTCACTATTAACTATCAGCTATTCACTATTAAACAAATTATCTTTTCGTTCGATAGTGAATAGCTGACAGTTAATAGTGAACGGTTTAAGATTCGTTTAATTATCTTTTTCGGCTGTCATTCAACATTAAATAAAAAAGCGGAGATGATTTTATCCAATAAAATCATCTCCGCTTTTCGGTGAACAGTCGTCTTGAATTATCGCGCCGTCATTCGCGGGTCTGGTTTCGGCGTGATTTTGTATTCCTTCGGCGGTTCCGCGCTCATCAGGTTCTTCACGAAGTAATCCCAGCGGCGGCGCATCATATAAAAGCCGTCCGCGCCGTAGCCGTGCCGCGCATTCGGGATTAAAAGCAAATCGAAATCCTTGTTCGCCTTAATCAGCGCGTCAACGACGAGCAGAGTGTTCGACAGCGGCACGTTGTCGTCCATCATTCCGTGTGCGAGCAGCAGCTTTCCTTTCAAGTTTTTGGCGACGGTTTGATTTGCCTGATCGGTGTAGTTCGATTTTTTATTCGCGTCTTCGACCAGCAAGCCGATGTAGCGTTCGCCCCAGTCGTCTTCGTAGTTGCGGTTGTCGTGGTTACCCGATTCGGAGATGCCGACCTTAAAGAATTCGGGATAACGGAACATCGCCGCCGCCGCTGCGAATCCGCCGCCGGAATGTCCCCAAATGCCGACTTTGTTCAGGTCAATATACGGATATTTTGCCGCCAACTGCTTCATTCCTTCGATTTGATCGAGCAGAGTATTGTCCGCCATATTACCGTAACAGGCATCGTGAAAGGCTTTGGAACGAAGCGGATTGCAAGTTCCGTCTATCACGACGACGACGAAGCCCAATTCGGCTAACGATTGATGATCGTTCCGCGCCGGTGCGAACGAACGCGAACCGACACCGCCCGCCTGCGGTCCGGGATAGATGTAATTGATGATCGGATACTTTTTCGACTTATCGAGATTCGGCGGCGTGAACATCAAACCGTATAAATCCCATTTGCCGTCGCGTGATTTGACCGTGATCGGTGTCGGCGGTTTCCAGCCCGTCGCCGTCAAGCGCGAGATGTCGGTTTTTTCGAGAACGGCGACGACTTTGCCCGACATATCTTTGAGAACCGAAGTCGGCGGCACATCCGGTTTCGAGTAAACGTCAATAAATCGTGCTTTGTCGGGCGTTAATGTTACGTCGTGACTGCCGTCTTCGGGTGTGAGCGACGTTAGCTTGCTGCCGTCAAAGCCGACGCTGTAAAGATGACTGAAATACGGGTCTTGATTTTTTTCGCGTCCGCCCGCGTTAAAGTAAATCGTGCGATTCTTTTCGTCAACATTGACGATCTGCCACACCGCGAAGTCGCCTTTGGTGATTTGATTCTTTAGCTGTTTGGTTTTTAAGTCGTAAAGATACAAATGTCCCCAGCCGTCCTTTTCCGAATACCAGATAAATTCGTTTGACGCGGGCAGATACTTCCAGCTAACCGCGCCTTGTCCGCCTTCGTATTGCGTCGGCGACGTTTCCTGAAAGATTTCCGTAATCGCGCCGGTTGCGGCATCGGCAATGCGGAAGTTTGCGACTTTATGATCGCGCGAAGTTGAAACAAAACCGAGCGTTGCGCCGTCATCGCTCCACTGCACGTCTTCCCAACCGCCGTCGCACGATATATCGTCGCAAATCGTCGAGCGATGCTGATCGGCGGGCATTTGCAGACGAATTACTTTCGGCGTATCGGTTTCGATAATTACGCGCTGAATCGTCGTGATAACTTTGTCGCCGGGAAGCGGATATTTCCACGCCTCCAATTTCGGTGCGCCGACGTTGGTCGAAACCAAATACATATCGCTGACACCGCGCTGATCCTGCTGAAACGTCGCAATCTTTTTAGAATCTTTCGACCAAACCGCAATTGCGCGGTCGCTGTGAACCCAGCCGGCGTTGTCGGTCGCGTAACCGAAATCCTTCACGCCGTCGGTCGTTAACTGCGTCTCTTTACCGCTCGATAAATCGCGCATCCAGAGATTGTAGTCTTTAATATAAGTCTCACGTGTGCCGTCGGGCGATGTTACGGCAAGCGGATTCGGTCGGCTCATTAATGAAGTGCCGCCCGTCGAAACGCCAAGTTTACCTAAATCTGCATTGACCGTTCGCGCCCCGTCAGCAGGATTAACCAAAACGTATTCGCTTCCGGTTGCGGTCAATACTCGATAGTAAAACCTGCCGTCCGACATAAAAGTCGGGCGCACCGCGCCGCGATCAACGAGTTGCCCGGTGTTAAAAACGAGCATCTTTTCGGCGCGGGCGTAATCGTCGGCAGTATAAACACGCGGCGCGTTCGTCGGCTGCTGCGCGAGAGCGGTCGCCGCCAATAATAAAAGCAAACAGTTAACAGATAGTATTTTTTTCATCGGTGCAGTTATTCTAAACTTTGAAATAAACAAAATAAACTCGTCGGATTGGCTTTCGTGATGAAAGCCGAAGTTGCGGTTATGTTTGTTACGCAAAAAAGAAATTTTAGTCTTGATTGTAATTCCGGTTGATTCTTTTGCTATGATTTGAAAATTGACTTGTGGAAGTATAACAAAAATAAGACTGTATTCAGAACTTTATAGCCTCAAATAAATGATTATGAGAAAGAATTTTACATCGCTGAATTTGCTTCTGCTGCTGCTGCTCGTCCTTCCCGTTTTCGTTTACGCGCAGACGCTCGACGATAAGCTGAAGGAGATTGACGCTTACGCCGAAAAAGCGCGTGCGGATTGGAGTGTGCCGGGCTTTGCCGTCGGGATTGTCAAAGACGATAAAGTTGTTTTTCTCAAAGGTTACGGCGTTCGTGAACTGAATAAGCCGGAGAAGGTTGACGAGAACACTCTGTTCGCCGTCGCGTCGAATTCAAAGGCTTTCACGACCGCTTCCTTAGCGATTCTGGTTGATGAAGGCAAGCTCGATTGGGACGATAAAGTCGTCAAATATCTGCCGGATTTTCAGATGTATGATTCATACACGACGGGCGAGATGACGATTAAGGATTTGGTTTCGCACCGCAGCGGACTCGACACTTTCAGCGGCGATTTGCTTTGGTATGAAACGACTTACACGAACGACGAAATACTGCGGCGGGCGCGATTTTTGAAGCCGACTTACGGTTTTCGCGCCGGTTACGGTTATCAAAACATAATGTTTATCGCGGCGGGCAGAGTCGTCGAACGAGTTTCGGGAAAAACGTGGTCGGAGTTCGTGCGCGAAAAAATCTTAACGCCGATTGGAATGAATGCGACGAAAACCAGTGTTCTCGATTACAAAACCGGCGACAACATCGCCGTTCCGCATAACGAATCGGGCGGCAAACTTCGCCCGTTGCCGCAGGGCAATGTTGACGGCGCGGCGGGCGCGGTGCGAATAAACTCGTCGGTCGCCGATATGACGAAATGGTTGCGCTTACAGCTTGGGCGCGGGAAATTCGACGGCAAACAGATTTTCAGCGAAAAACAATCGGGCGCGATGTGGTCGCCCGTCAACGCGCTGCCGGTCAACCCGTTTCCCGCCAAAGAAGCTCCGACGCAGATGTTTTCCGCTTACGGTTTGGGATGGTTTACGCAGGATTATCGCGGCAGAAAAATCGTCCAGCACAGCGGCGGACTCGACGGAATGATTTCGCAAACCGCGATGATGCCGTCTGAAAATTTGGGTTTGGTCGTTTTAACGAACTCGGAAACGAGCGTCAATTCGATTATGATGAACAAAATTTTCGATGTCTTTTTGAACGCCGAACCGAAACGCGATTGGAGCGCGGAACGCTTGAAACGCGCCGCCGACGGCAAAGCAAAAGCGGCGGCGGACGACGCGAAAATCGTCGCGGCGCGAGCGACGAACACGAAACCGAGTCTGGCTTTGAAAAACTACGCCGGAAATTACGTTGACCGACTCTACGGCGATGCAACGGTAACGGAAGAAAACGGCAAACTGGTTTTGCGCTTCGTCCAATCGCCGAATTTCGTTGCCGACTTGGAACATTGGCATTATGATACTTTTCAAATCAAATGGCGACCGTCGGTTTCCTACAATTTCCCGCGCGGTTTTATCACCTTTGTTCTAAATAACACGGGCGCAGCCGACGAGTTGAAAATTGACCAGCCGAACGGCGATTTCTGGTTTTATGAACTGCATTTCAGGAAAAAAAACTGATCTGAAAATGAGAAATGAGAAATGAGAAATGAAATTATTTTAGTTTCTCATTTCTCATTTCTCATTTCTCGCAAACAATTTGCTTGCTTTAGTTTTCGGCGTGTGTCAAGATTCGTTCTATCAATAACAATTTATTAAGTGAACACAATACGATTTAAGGAGATTTTTTAAAGTAGATGTCAGAAAACGGAACCGTTACAGCAACGGAAGAAATAAACGATTCAGCGACCATCGAAACGCCCGAAACGCCCGTCGAGATGGAAGATATTTCATATCACGCAGTGGAAAAAGAAGGCAACGTCACGGCGATTTGGGAAATGCAGGGACGCAAACATGTTCGCACGATTGCCCCGCGTTCGCACGAAGGCAAACAAATTTTAGCTCTTTTTGAAACGGCAGGCTAAAAGTTTACGATGGTCGGACAAATTAAAAACACGACCGCACCTTCATTCAAACCGAAAAACCTTGCCTTTTAAAAGCGTTAGAGTTAATATAGTCGCATTCCAAAGTAGTATTTTGAAATTTTGTAGACACATCGAGTCGAGTTTTTAGATTTTTCCGAATCTGAAATCCGTTCCAACTTCGGAAGTTTTAACCTTTTTATATTATTGGAGGTGAGTTTTGTGAAGGATATGTTGTTTGCGGTTTTAGCTTTAGTTTCAGTTGTGGTGGCAGGATATTTTTTGTATTCGTTCCAAACGAGTACTAGTGTAAATTCCAGTTCCCTAATTATCGGGATAGTATTTGCTATTTTGGCGGTTGTTTTCGGCGGGCTTTTTATGTTCGGCAGGGTCAACCGGCACGAAGATATTCATATCACCGAATAACGAATCATTTTTTGGGCTGAAAGATTTCCGATCAATTTAGCAATCTGGCAAATGGTTTCTTGTGCCGTAGTTTTTCGCCATTCAAATTCAAACGAGACGCGCCTGTTTTATATATTCGGCGCGTTTTTTCATTGATGCGGAAACCCGCACGAAGTAGGAGCGTCGAATATATCGAATGCCGCCTTACTTCGTGCGGGTTTCCGCATTCGACATCTTTTTAGTATAATATTTACTAAAATGTAAAGATTAAATTTTACGTTTTGAATTTATAAAAAGAGCCAAAACAAAATGCCGAAAATTGCCGATATACAGGAAACGCCGAATCCGAACGCCGTTAAATTTATTTTGAAAGAAGCCGTCAGTTACGGAACTTCGCATTCGTTTGATTCGGTTGAAAAAGCCGTTGACAACCAACTCGCCAAATCTTTGTTTGAAATCGGCGAAGTCGTCTCGGTTTTTTATATGGACAAAATGATTACGGTCGAGAAAACCGACGATGCCGATTGGGACGAGATTCTGCCGCTTTTGGCGGTTCCGATTCGGGCGGCGGAGGCAGTGCCGACGACTAACGGAACGAACGGGAAAAACGGTTCGGCGGCGACGGCGGTCGGCGGCGCGATTGCTGCAGCGGCGAACGATAATCCGGTGATTATACAAATCAACGAACTGCTCGACGAGCGCATCAGACCGTTTTTGGCGAGCGATGGCGGCTGGCTGGAAATCATTGATTTGGAAGATAAAACCTTGAAAATTCGTTATCAAGGTGCTTGCGGAAGCTGTCCGTCAAGTCTGACCGGAACGCTTTCGGCGATTGAAAATATGATTCGGGACGAGATTGATTCCGAGATCGAAGTGATTGCGGTTTAATATCCTCGCCAACCGCTTTCAACAAAATTTATTTTTCGCAAAAAAGATTTCTTGACTTTAAATTCCAAAAAAGATAATAATCGAAAAGTTGATATTTGAAAGTCAAATGTCATCTCGTCTTAAAAGATTCTGAATCTACTCAAAACCGCCAGCCCATTCATTCCCAAAAAAGTGCTGTGTTTTCAACATAACGGAGGAGAAAAATAGTGAACAGTGAAGAACTCGAAATGAGTTTGAGAACCGAATTCGAGAGCCATCTCAGAGATGTTCTTGCCGATATGCGGCAGGAATTTTCTCAATTTCAAGAAAAATTCCAAGCGGAATTCGATAAACATAAATCGCAGTTAGACAATGTTTTTCAGGATTTTTCCGTGCGGCTTGGAATGGGAAAAGAACTCGACCAGGGCTTTAAGGAAACGGTTGTCGAACATCTGCGGCTTGCACGTGATGAAGGCGCACGAATCACCGCGACGGCGATTGCCCAAGCGGAGGAAATGCAAAGACAATCCGCGCCGCCCGAAGCTTTATTCGCACCGCCGCCGCCAACTCCGTCAGTTGGGATGAGCGAATTACGCGATGCGATCAAAGACATCACGACGCAGGATTCGCAGGGAACGATTTTGAAATCGCTGGTTCAGCACGCCGCCCAATTTACGCCGCGCGGCGCGTTCTTCATCATCAAAAACGAGCATTTCGTCGGCTGGCGGGTCTTCAACGTCGAAGGCGAAGCGAACGAAGACGCGGTGCGCGAGGTTTATCTGCCGGTCGCTTCGGAAACCGTTCTGGGCGAATCGGTCAGATCAATGAGCGCGGTCGAAAGTTCGTTCGGAACATATTCCGGCGATGCCGAATACTTAAATCAAATCGGCTTCGGTGAACCCGAACGAATGCTCGCCATTCCGCTCGTGGCGCGTGGACGCGGCGTTGCCGTGCTTTACGCCGATTACGGAACGCAGGGCGAACAGATCAACGTGGAGGCTCTCGAAACATTGGTGCGCGTTGCCGGATTGACGGTTGAAGTTCTCGCTTCGGCTTCACAGGCGGCAAAATATGTTCAGCCGACCGCAGCGGAAGTTCAGCCGGAAGTCCAAGTTGAAGAACAGCCGGAACAGCAGAAACAGCCGCCAGCACAATTCATCCAGCCGGAAGAATCATACGAGGTGGAATCGCCCGAAGAAACTTATTCCCCGATTGCCAGACCAGCCGAGCCTTTAACCGAAAGCGTTTTACAATCGGAGAAAGTGCCGCCCGAAGAAGTCGAGAGCCGCGATTATCCGGTTGAACCGGCGGCGGACGTGCAGGAAATTTCCGTTGAACCGATCACCGAAACCGAACCGGCGCACGATGCTCCGACGGCAGAGTTAGAGAGTAAGTCTTTTGAACCGGCGCAGACGTATTCCGCGAAAGACGATTTCTCCGCTTCTTTTGAAACGTCGAACGGTAGCGCGGCAACTTACGCTCCCGAACCGGCGGTCGTCAGCGAAACTGCGACAGTCGCGCCGGTCAAATCACGATTCAGCGACCGCAATGTTGATTTACCGATTGAAGTCAGCGAAGACGAACGCCGTCTGCACAACGATGCCCGGCGGTTTGCGCGGCTGCTGGTTTCGGAAATCAAACTTTACAACGAGCAGAAAGTGAAGGAAGGACGCGAGTCGCGTGATTTATATGACCGCCTGCGCGAGGCGATTGACCGTTCGCGGGATATGTATGACAAGCGTGTGCAGCCGCCGGTCGCCGCTAAATTCGATTACTTTCATTACGAATTAGTCAGCACTCTAGCGGAAGGCGAGCCGACAAAACTCGGCGGCGACTATCCGGGCGCGGCGATTTGATAAAGGTAAAAGTAAAAAGATAAAAGGCAAAAGTCGGAAATCAAACTCCGACTTTTGCCTTTTATCTTTTCTTTCATATCATTGGATTTCAAATTGGACGAACTGCGTGGTTAAACACCGCTTCTCTTTCGCTAAATTGTCGGTGATGATGATTTGCAGGATATATTCGCCCGCCGCCAGATCGGTTCCCAAATTTATCGCGCTGACCGATTTGACGCGCCCCAAATCAGTTTGATTGAGCAGATCAATCGGCGCAGCTTTGCCTTCTAAAATTGGTTTGCCGTCCCGAAAGACTTTGGTCTGCGCCGACAGATTCGGTTTGTTTGCCGCGTCGAGTTTGGCGTTGTAAATTTCAAAAGCGTAGCGGAGAATCGTTCCGCGCTTGAAACGCCGGAGCGAAGTGTCGGTCAAAGGATCGGTCGCGGTCGACTGCTTTTCCGCCGAATCGGGCGGCGTTTGCATCGCCTGTTTCCATTGTTCGGCGGTCAGATTTTCCAGCACGATTCCCGAAGTCGTCAAACGGTTTTTTTTCAGATTCGGAACTTCGATGAACTGGTTCGCCGAACCGACTTTGCTCGTCTCCGTATCGCGGATCGCCACTCGATATTGATACGCCCCGGCTTTTTTCACCGGAAACGTAAAATTATAAACGAAGCCGTCTCTTAAAACTTTTTCATACATATCCGCTTTGAGAGTCAGAGTGTATGTTTTGGATATTTGGTCGGCGACCGTGCCGTTATCGCCGAAACTAACGGCTAAAACGTCGAACACGACTTTTTTCGAGCCGTCGGCGTTATCAATAAATTTTAGGTCTTTGGCGTTGACGTGCAGCAAGGAGCGCACGAACGAGCCTTTTTGGTCGTTGGTGAAAAGCGCGTTGAGCCGCACCGCCACGTCGTTGACGGCGAACGGCGAAGTCAGAGCGTTTTGAATTTGTTGGGAGGCGGTCAGCGTGGAAGGCGGTTTTAACTGATCGTCGCCGACTCCGAAAAATCCGCTCCGGTAGCGCACTCTCAAGCCGGGGCGTTTGACCTTCACCGTAAATTTATTGAAGCGGCGTTTCGTCGGATCGAAAGTTTCCGCGTCCGGCTGGTAGCCGATCAGATAATAACTCTGGTCGTCGAGCATTTTACCGATGCCGCCCGACAAATCGTTGTTGTTGAAAACCGCCAGTCCGCCGGTTTCCTTCGCCAGATAGATCAAACCTTCCTGCGTGTCGAAAAGTTTGTCACGGCGATCCGATAAACTCTGCTCAATCTGCGCCGAAGACTTGCCGCCGGTGTCGTCTTCCGCCGTCAAACCGAGCGTTTGCAGCCCGCGCGCGTCCATCGTATAAATCACCACCGACGAACGGTTGGCAAGGTCAATCAAACGGCGCAGCGAATCGAGAACCCGACATGAATTATCGTTGCCGCCGGGTCTTCGTGAAAAAATTTGAAAACCGTCCGACAGAAGCATCACGGATTTGCGTCCGGGCAAATCTCTCATTCCGCGCACAATAAAATTGATCGCGCCGAGCGTTCCGGTGGCGAAAACGCTTTCCCGAAAATTGTTCAAATCGCCCGCGTCGTCGTTTGCGTCGTCGTTTGCGTCGTCGTTCGCGTCGTCGTTCGCGTCACGGTTCGCGCCGCCGTTGCGGTTATCCTTATCGCCCGAAGCGTTCGCCGAATCGTTAACCGAACTTTCAATCGGAGCGAACGCGCCGATGCCGCCGTTGCCGATTGGATTCCAGCGGACTTTTTCAATCGCGGCGAGCAGTTGTCGTTTGTCGGACGTAAACTGCTGAAGTGCGCCGATTCCCGCGCCGGTGCGAATGATCGCCGCCAAATCGCCGTCCTGCATCTGTTCGGCGACGAATTTTTTCAACGCCTTTTGAACATAGTAAGTGCTTTCAAAAGAAAGCGATAAGTCGTCCACGACAAGCGCAATCGTCCGGCGAACTTGTTCGGGTTTGAGTTGTCCGGTCGGAATCGGGACGGCGTTTTTGTCCGCTTTCTCGGTTTTTTTCGGTTTCGGCAGATCGGCGACTTTAATGTTCGAGACGAATGAAAAGTTCGAGATTTCCTGCTTTTGTCCGTTCTCGTAAATCTCGATTTCTTCGGGCTTCAAGTCGCCGACGGCGTTGCCTTTTTTGTCGGTAACGGTTACGTCAATCTGAATTAAGGCGGTCGAAATTTTAACGACTTCGCCGTCGTCTTCGACCGGCTTCGGTGTCGGGGCAGGCGTTTGCGCGAACATTTGTAAACCATATAAAAGAATTAAGGCGAGCGAGGCAGCAAATTTTCCCATTATATTTCTCCGTGAAAATTCAAAATTCTTTGCTATCATATACCAAATCGGCTTGCCGGAAAACATTTTTCCGCATCTAAAACTTCTGGAGTTACAAATATAAAAATGTTTCCTAAAAACTTACGCATCGGCTCGCTTTTCTTCTTAACGATTTTTCTAATTTCCGCCGCTTTGTGCGCCGCGCCTTTGATGTTGAGCTGTTCGGCTCTGGTTACGCAGATGTCCGAGGAACAAGCCGCGCAAGCGTTGCGGGCGTTGACCAAAGACGGCAAGCTGCCGCCGGAAAATGCCGTTTTGGACATCGAGAATAAATTCTCCAAAACTAAAATCGGTGCGTTGGCAAAACTTCTGCGGGCGCGGATTCGATTTGAGACGAACGACTTCAACGGCGCGGCGGGCATTCTTGATTCCGATGTTTTTCGAGGTAAAACGACGGTCGCCGATTACGCTTTGTGGATGCGCGGAAAATCTTTGCAGAACGCCGGAAATCACACC
>JAYVGL010000197.1:0-27452 GCA_043772175.1 Pyrinomonadaceae bacterium
GTTGTAATGTTCTTCGTTAAGTTGTAGAAATCGTTGTTGTTTTTTCATCTCTAAAAGAAACGACTAATACAGTAGAAAACTTAAAAACTGCTCTATTAATCGCCGCGCAATTCGATTTGTGATATTGGAATTGTTTTCAAGATATTCCATAACCAATGTTTCAGGTGTGGCAAGTTTTTGATGGTTAATTTGAACTATAAATGAATTATCTCTTTCAAAGAAAACAGGGTCTTTAAGGCGATTGATACGCATCGCGTTGACTGCCGTGTTTAGTCCTTCACCTACATCTTTGTTTGGCGGGTTAGGAAACTTATTGATTACACGCACGATATTACCGTTACGAGAAAACCGTTCGCGTAAAAGGTTGTCAATGGTCATATGTGCCGGCAATCTACCCGGACTTTGCACTTCTACGCGATTGTCGAAAATTCTTATATGCGTGTCATCGGCTATCGAATAATCACGATGCAGAACGGCGTTGGTAATTACTTCGTGAAGCGTCTCAATAGGATAGATGGTAGGCTCCAAACCGTTTGTGCCAAGAATTTTAATATTGCCGATTATTTCCTGTGTTTTGGCTACAGCGTCTCTAATCAGGTCATAAGCACCCCCTTCAATAGTTACAGGGTTGCCGACTAATGTATCCCGTTCGCCTTCATCATCGCTGGTTTGATACTGATAGATTTTAATACCGGTATGCTTGGGAAGTAGTGCTTGCGGTAAATCAGAAAACAGCACGACACCCGCAACAACCGGTTTATTGTCTTTTATGAGTTCGTTTTGTTTGAGCCATTCTTCCGGTTCTCTGGCTGGCACTACATCTATAATGAATTTAATTACAGTTGCTGAATTCGCTATATTTGCAATACCGGTGTTGACCGGCTCATTTTCAAAAGATGTAATGCCCTTGTTGCGCTCTAATAGTGCAAGTTTTTCTGGTGTATCAACGGGTAAATTTTGCGCGTTTCGGCGAAGACGCGGAACGCCATCGTTAGCCTTAACAACAAGCCGTGTTTTCTTTATAACAACTTGAAGAACGAAACCGGTAGAACCTTTGTGGCGCAAAAAATCGTATTGGTAATCGTGTCCTAAAGGAAAGAGTTGCTCAAATACAGCTATATGAGCGTTTGCGTCTTCCGGGTCGGCAAAACCGTCCCAAGTATGCGGCAATAAAGGTGCGCTTGCTTCTGCCATTCCAACAAAAAGTTCGCCGCCATCAGCGTTTGCAAATGCCGAAATAGTGTTAGTAAGTTTGGACGGTGCTATCTCTTTTCTTTTGACATCAAGAAAATGCCCTTCGTGGTAATAAAGGATTTTGTTATATTGTTCATCATCAATATCGAAGACTTGTATAGCCATAAATACACTATGGACTTATTTGTTTGATTCGTCAAGTATATTATTGCCATAATTAGCTGCTTATTTTGCTTATTCAATAAGGAGAATAATCCGAATTTGAGCCAATTTCCAGTCGGGTAATAAGTGCTTTCAAATCTGAAAAGCGTCTTTCCATTTTTTTGTAAAACCGCATCGGCAATATCGGTAAACACATTTCCATCATCACTTCTTTTGACAAGATTTTTTTTAACCCGATAATCCTCATAGTCTAGAAAATCTTTTCCAGAAACGATATTTTTAATTGGAATATCTTTATCTTCTTCATCATTTTGAGATTTCGGCGTGGACGAGTTAATAATTTGAGAGTTAGAATTTTCATTCGACGCGGGCATCGTCTGTGAACTTGCCAATTGAGATTGGCAGACGGAAACTCCGACGACAACAAAAAGCAGAGGGCAATAAAAGTGTTTCATATAAATCTCCTTTAACTATTTATCACAATAAGTCGAACTTCGCTCATTTCTTCCATCGCGTAACGCACGCCTTCGCGCCCGAAACCGGACGCTTTGACACCGCCGTAAGGCATATTATCCACGCGGAAAGTCGGCGCGTCGTTGATTATCACACCGCCGTATTCGAGATGGTCGGCGGCGTAATTTGAATTCGTTAAATCGTTCGTAAAAACTCCGGCTTGCAAGCCGTATTCGGTTTGATTCGAGAGCGCGACGGCTTCTTCAAAATCCGAAAATCGTTCGACGACGGCGACCGGGGCGAAGATTTCTTCGGCGACGACGCGCATTTCCGGGCTGGTTTTAGTTACAACGGTTGCGTCGAGCGTCGCGCCGCTTCGCGTGTCGCCGCACAAAATTTCCGCGCCGTTATTTATCGCTTCTCTAATCCAACTCTGCGCTTTTACCGCCGCCTCTTCGGTTATCATCGCGGAAAGTTCCGTTGCTTCGTCAAGCGGATTTCCTTTTTTTAAATTCACCGCGTTTTCGACGAATTTCGCCGTCCATTCGTCGTAGATTTTGGCGTGAACGTAAACGCGCTGAACCGAGATGCAGACTTGTCCGGCGTAGGCGAACGCGCCGGTCGTCGTTTGTTTCAGCGAATGTGCGAGATTCGCCGTTTCGTCAATAATGACGGGCGCACTGCCGCCGAGTTCGAGCGTGACCATTTTCCGATTCGCCTTTGATTTGATCTGCCAGCCGACCGTCGCACTGCCCGTAAACGAAATCATTTTGACGCGCTCGTCCGCGTAAACCGACTCGATATATTTGACGTTCAGCGGCACAATTTGCAATGCCGAGTGCGGCAAGCCGCACTCGGTAAAAACTTCGCCTAACAGCAGAGATGTGAGCGGCGTGCGGTCGCTCGGTTTGATAATAATCGCATTGCCCGAAGCCAGCGCGGGCGCGACTTTATGCGCGACCAGATTGAGCGGAAAGTTAAACGGCGTGATTCCGTAAATCACGCCGCGCGGAATGCGTTTCGTGTGCGCCGTTTTGCTTTTTCCCGTCGCAATCGTATCAACCGGCACAATTTCGCCCGTAAATCTTTCGGCTTCGCCCGCCGCCCAAGCAAAGGTCGCAATGCCTCTTTCGACTTCGCCGAGCGCGAGCCTGATTGGTTTGGCTGATTCAAGCGCAATCGTCCGCGCAAACTCTTCTTTGCGCCGTTCGATGCCGCCGGCGATTTTTCGTAAACCCTCGGCGATTTCAAACCGTGCCAAACCGCGCATCGCATCCGCCGCGCTTTCGGCGAGCGCAATCGCTTCTTCGTTTTCGCTTTCGTTCGCCGAATAAACTGTAGCGATTTGCTCGTTTGAATATGGATTGACGACCGCGATTGTTTCCGCCGCTTTCCGCCACTCGCCGCCGATCAAGATTCGTCTTGTGTCCATAAACAACATTCTGATTTGCAAATATCGAAGCGTCAATTTAGAATCAAAACTACTTTGCACCTGTAGCTCAGCTGGATAGAGTATCTGGCTTCGAACCAGAGGGTCGCAGGTTCGAATCCTGCCGGGTGTACCATTTCTGCAAAAAAGAAAAGCGCATCAAACTTGATGCGCTTTTCTTTTCAGATTGTTCGCGGCGTTCAGCGTTTTTGAAAATAGCTCATCGCCATCGAAGCCAGATCGTCCATCGAACTGCCGTCTTTGTCGCGGTCGAGCATTCCCGAAACCATATTCATCATCGGATTTCCCGAAGCCTGCATCGTCTGCTGCTGTTCGCCGAGCATATTCTGCAAACCGTTCGCGTCGAGATTCTGTTCCTGTTTCTTTTTGCCGAGAAAACCCATCACAATCGGCGCGAGCATAATTAAAAGCTGCGCGACCTGTCCGATGTCCATTCCGCTTTTCTGGCTGACCTGTTGGGCGACCGCGCCTTGATTGCCGCCGAAAATATGTCCGAGAATGCCGAGACCGTCGCTGCTCGGCGGCTGACCGGCATTACCGCCGCCACCACCCAAAAAACTGCCGAGATTGTCGAGAATTCCGCCGTCGTGCTGCTGTAGCGCGTTGTTCAGATTCTCCGCGCCCTGCGGTTCTTTCGTGTTATTTGCCAGACTGTTCATAATCATCGGCAGAGCCATCTGGATCGCCATATTCGTCATCGTCGGGCTGGCTCCGACCTGTTGGCTGATCTGGTTGACGGCTTGGCTTCCCTGCTGTTGTCCGAGTAAATCTTCTAATGAAAACATAGTTTTGCTCCTTCTTTTTTCTAAATATCGGTTGTTGTTTCGTAATCATAGCAGATAGTTTTCGATTTGTCCTTTTCGATTTTCCTGCTAAATTTGAACGAGCAAAATGATTATCAACCCCAACGCTTTCGTCGTAAAAATTCTAATTTCGGTCGTCTTTTTCGCGCTCTTCGGCGGCGTTTCGTGTTCCCGAATCAACCGACCGGCGTTCACGCCGGTTGATAGAACGCGAACGATCAAGAACGACAAAGAAAAACTCGGCGAGCCGTTCGGCATCGCAGTTAAAGGCGGCGAAATTTACGTTTCCGACGGCGCGACGGGAAAGATTTGGCGCGTCTCGAACAATCAAACTTTCACGCTTGTTTCCGACAAATTCGACACGCCTTCCGGCATCGCGTTCGATCAGAACGGCGATCTGATCGTCGCCGATTCGGGAACACACACGATTAAAAAACTGAATACGGCAAACGGCGCGACGGAAATTATCGCCGGGATCGAAAACCGCAAGGGTTTCGCCGACGGCAGTGCCGAAACTGCGCTTTTTAACGCGCCGATTGGCGTTGCCGTTTCGGAAAACAAAATCTTCGTCGCCGACACTTACAACGATAAAATTCGCGTTATCGCCGACGGCAAAGTTTTGACTTTGGCGGGAAGTTCGCAGGGTTTCGCCGATTCCGAACAAGGTTTTGCGGCGAAATTCGACACGCCGTGCGGTTTGGCGGTGTGGGGCGATAAACTGCTCGTTGCCGATTCGGAAAACCGGCGCGTTCGGGTCGTTGAAACAAAAGGCGAAATGAACGGCAAAACGTGGACGCTCGCCGGAAACGATACAAAAGATTCAATTGACGGCTCGCTTTATCAAGCGAGTTTCGTCGCGCCGACGGCTGTAACCGTTGATTCGCGCGGCGCGATCTACGTCGCCGACGACAATTCGATTCGCGTCATCGGGAAACGGCTTTTCGCGCTCGTCGAGACGCTGACGAATACGAAACGTGGTTTCGCCGACGGCAGTTTAAGACAGTCGAAATTTAATCGTCCGAGCGGTTTGGCAAGCGATGAAGCCGGAAACTTATTCGTCGGCGATGCGGAGAATCAAGCGGTCAGAGTTTTGACCGGCAGTGAATCGGGCGTGGCAATGACGGCGGAACAAATCGCCAATTCTCGGTTCACGTCCGAAGAATTCAGAAATTTACAGCCGCCGCGCTGGGCATATAATCCGCCGGAGAAAAAGCGCGAAATCGCCGGAACGCTCGGCGAGATTCGCGGCGAACTCGTTGACGCGAATTCAAACGTCCGGTTTCACAACGGTTTGGATATTGTCGGCGACTACGGTGAAACGGCGCGATTCGTCCGCACGGAAAAAGTTTTGCGCCCGACCGCGACTGAAAATTACGCGACCTTGCGCGAACTGATTCGACTGCCTGCGCTCGGCTACATTCACATTCGTTTGGGGCGCGATCAAAACGATAAAAGTTTCGACGATAGCCGCTTTCAATTTTCCCGCGATGAAAGCGGCAAATTGAAGAACGTGCGCGTTCCGCGCGGCGCAAAATTTCGCGCCGGTGAAGCTATCGGAACCTTAAATGCGCTGAATCACATTCATCTGATCGCGGGCGCAAGCGGCGCGGAAATGAACGCGCTCGACGCGCTTCGTCTGCCCGACGTTTCCGATAAAATCGCGCCGACAATTGAAGAAGTTTCGCTGTTTGATGAAAATTGGCAATCGCTCGATGAAACCCGAAATGACGATGCGCGTATTAAATTAAACGGCAAAACGCGCATCGTCGTCCGCGCTTACGATAGAATAGACGGCAACGCCGAACGCCGCAGACTCGGCGTTTACAAAATCGGCTATCAGATTTTGCGCGAGGGCGAAACGCCGCTTTCGGAAATCAATTGGACGATTTCATTCGAGCGTCTGCCGGATGCCGAAGCCGTTAAATTCGTTTACGCCGTCGGCAGTAAATCCGGCGCGACCGGCGAAACGGTCTTTAATTTCATCGCCACCAATCGCGTTAACGGCGGTGAATTTCGAGAAGATTTTTTTGAGGCGCAGAATTTGGAAAACGGCGATTACGTTCTGCGCGTTTTCGCGGCTGACTTTTTCGGCAATATCACATCTAAAAACATAAATTTCGTGAGGTAAAAATGAAAAAACTCGTAACATTCGCTTTTTTAACCGCTTTTTCCCTGTCGGCAATTCCCGCAAAAGCCGATGTCGGCAATCGAACCGCGCCAAAAGCGATTCGCGCTGCGCCGCCCGCGCCGAAGATTGCGGACGCGGAACGGCAAGCCGAATTAGCGAAACGACGCGCCGGAGTTATCGAGCAGATGGCGGACAATTCGATGTTGATTCTGATGAGTGCCGAGCCGAAGAATTATGCGGGCGACGTGGATTTTATGTATCGGCAGGAAAATAATCTTTATTATTTGACGAACCTGAAACAAAATAACGCGACGCTCGTTTTGACGAAAAACGGCGGGCAAAGCGGCGAATTCCTGTTTTTACCGAAGCGCAGTCCCGAAAGCGAAACGTGGAACGGCAGAATGTATTCGCGGGAAGATGCGGCGCGACTTTCAGGCGTGAAAACGATGATTGATTCGGTCGAATTGAAGGATTTCATACAGGCGTTAAAAGATAAAAAATCGTTTGCTTCCAAAGACGGCGCAGCCATTTCCACCAACGAAGCGGCGGTTTATATGCTGTTGCCCGAAGATGAAACCGACGGCGACGGGAAAGCGGAATATCGCAGGGA
This sequence comes from Pyrinomonadaceae bacterium, assembly GCA_043772175.1. Classification (GTDB taxonomy): domain Bacteria; phylum Acidobacteriota; class Blastocatellia; order Pyrinomonadales; family Pyrinomonadaceae. The sequence goes on from JAYVGL010000197.1 coordinate 6,801, forward strand.
AAACGAATTTGCGAAAGGCATCTCCGGCTTGAAAATCGAGAGCGGGCGGCGTTTTTTTGATGAAGCGCGTTTGATTAAATCGCCGTGGGAAATCAAACTTCTCCAGCACGCGATTGACATCACGACCGAAGCGCAGATGCGTTCGATGGCGATGGTTTCAAGGGCGAAATTCGAGTATGAAGTGCAGGCGGAAGTCGAATATACTTTTCGCCGCCGCAACGCCGATTATTGGGGTTATCCGTCCATCGTCGGCTGCGGTCCGAACGCGACGACTTTGCATTACGTCGAATCGCAGGGCGAAATAAAATCAAGCGATTTGATGCTGATGGATGTCGGCGCGGAATACGATCATTACACGGCGGACGTAACGCGCACTTATCCGGTCAACGGCAAGTTTTCCAAAGAACAAGCCGAGATTTATCAAGCCGTTTACGACGCGCAGGAAGCCGCCGCCAGGAAAATCAAACCCGGCGCAAATTTCCGCGATCCGGCGCAGGCGGCAACTGAATCAATCAAGCAGAGCCTGGCGAAATTAGGTTTAATCACCGCGCCGAACGCGACTTATCAGATGATATATCAAGGCAAACCGTATGAATTGCCGCAGTATCGCCTGTGGTTTATGCACGGCTGGGGACATTGGCTGGGGATGAACGTCCACGATGTCGGCGGTGACGGCGCGACGGTTTTGAAGGCAGGAATGGTGATGACGAACGAGCCGGGAATTTATATCCGCGAAGACGCGCTCGATTATCTCGCCGATACGCCGGAAAATAAAAAGTTTCTCGAAAAGATTCGTCCCGTGTTTGAAAAATATAAAAACATCGGCGTTCGCATCGAAGACGATATGCTGGTAACGGCGAGCGGCACGGAATGGATGACGGTAAACCTGCCGCGCAAAATCAGCGACATCGAAGCGTTTATGGCGCAGGCATCCAAAGAAATGAATTACACGGCGACGAATTTCGATTTTCAGCCGACGCTTTCGACAGTTGATTTCAACGATTTTTCGAGCGTGAATTTATATGACTGGAAAGCCGAACCGACGAACGGCGCAACCGTCCGGCGCGGCTGGATTTCGAGCGGCAAAGCAATTGCCGCTTCGGGTTTGGCGCATCTCAAACATTCGCACGGTGAATAAATTTGCCTTTGTTTAGAGTTCACGCTTAAGCGTGTGTTTTTGCCAGCGGAGCGCGGTAAAAACTGCAAACTGAAGTTTGAACTCTAAACGCAGGAAAAGATCATTCAATACTTGCTTAAAACTCGTATCGAACCAACATTTTTCATCTCCGGCATACTCCTTATTTCCGTCCAATATTCTTCTTGAACGTCTTCGTCAATTTCTGCGGTTGTCGAATAAAGCGCATCGTGTCCGTCTTTACGACAGCCTGAAATCCAGTAACATTTGTGCGTTTCGACATCGTAGTAATTGGATTTGAAGCCGCGACCGCGCAAAGTGGAAAATCTTTGGTTTTGATAACGCAAAGATTTACCTTTGTTAAAAATAGTTACTCTGCCGATTCGCGCATCTCCGACAATGCCGTCGTTGCCCTTATATTCGATATACATTATTCGTGTTTTCTGTCCCATAATTTCTCCTTTGCCAAACTGTTAAATTTTCCTTACACTTGCCTACAATGTCAATTGATACAAGCCTTCCGTTAATCATCGTCAATCCAAAATCCGCCGCCGGTTCGACCGAATCGGCTTGGGCGGGAATCGCCTCGGATTTGCGGGCGCATTTCGGCGCGTTTCAAGTCGCTTTCACGAAAAAGGCAGGCGACGGAGTTATTTTGGCGAAATCCGGCGCGGAAAACGGGCGCGGCTTTATCATCGCCTGCGGCGGCGACGGCACGATCAACGAAGTAGCGAACGGGATTCTGGAAAGCGGAAAAACGTGCGAACTCGGAATTTTACCGAATGGAACGGGCGGCGATTTTCGGCGCACACTAGGAATGCCGAACGATTCGCGGGAAGCCGCCAAAGCGTTGCGTAGCGGCGAAACGAAAACGATTGATGCCGGACGAGTGACGTTTTTCAATCACGAAGGCGAGCAAATTTCGCGTTATTTCTTAAACGTCGCTTCGTTCGGTTTGAGCGCGTCAATTATCGAGCGCGTGAAAACGAAACCGTCACTCGATTGGCTGCCGAACGATTCGCTGCGCGGAAAAACCAGTTTCGCGCTTTCGACTTTGCGGGAAGTTTTAGGATTAAATTTCGTTACCGTCCGCGTCAAGATTGACGACGGCGCGGAAAAATCATTGAATACGATCAACTTCTGCGTTTGCAATTCGCGCTATTTCGGCGGCGGAATGAAGATCGCGCCCGACGCGCTCATTAACGACGGCAAACTCGATGTCGTCAACATCGGCGACATCAAAACCGCGAAAATTTTATTTAACGCCTACAAACTTTATAAGGGATCGCATCTCGAACTTTCGGAGGTCAAAGCGACGCTGGCGACACGCATCGAAGTCGCACCGGCAAACGGACATCGAGAAATTCACATTGAGATTGACGGCGAACTTCCCGGACGACTGCCCGCGACTTTTGAAATCGTGCCGAACGCTTTGGCGGTGCGCGTTCCTCCAAAAAAAATTTAACAGGATGGACAGGATTTGCAGGATAGTTTTGTTTTTATAGTTTTTAGAAAGAAAATGTTGATTTTGAATGTAATGTTATTGTAAGAGAAGAGAAAAAATCCTGCCTATCCTGTCCATCCTGTTAAAATAATCCGTATGGAAAAATCATTCTGCCAGCTAATCACCGATGCCGCCGAAGCCCGCCGCGATAAAATTGCGATGCAGATTGTCGGCGAGGAAACCGACGGGAAATATACCTACGGCGAGATGCTCGATGCGGTGCGTTCGATTGCGTTTCGGCTGGAAAAAGAAAATATAAACTTCGGCGACCGCGTGGCTTTGATCGGCGAAAATCATCCGCGCTGGGCGATTGCGTATTACGGCATTTTGTTTCGCGGCGCGGTCTGCGTCCCGATTGACCCACACGCCGAGATCGAAACGCTGACGAATTTCATCAATAACTCCGAAGCGAAAATGGCGTTTATCGGCGAAGATTTTATCAAAACTTTCCAGAAACTCGAAGAAAATCTCGGCAGGAAAATTCCGGCGGTCGTGCTGCAAAATATCGCATCGAGCAACGGTTTTCAGTCATTTGAAGATTGGGCAGGCACGAAGCGTCCGGCGGATTTCGACACGAAACCGACACCCGCCAAACCCGAAGATTTGGCGCAATTGACTTACACTTCCGGCACGACCGGCACACCGAAAGGCGTTCCGCTGACGCACAGCAATATCTACCACGAAGCGGTCGGCTGTCAGGAAGTGATGCACATCAAGGAAACGGAAGTCGTGTTAAGCGTTCTGCCGCTCTTCCACGTTTTCGCGCAGGTTGTTAATTTGTGGGTGATCGCCTCGACCGGCGGCTCGGTTTATTACGTCAAGGAACTCGCGCCCGCCGAATTGACGAAGGCTTTTGAGACCAAAGAAATCACCTTGCTGACGGGCGTTCCGCGCCTCTGGTATCTGTTTCACAAAAAGGTTTTCGATAACGTCGCGCAGCAATCCATCATCGTTCGCACCTTGTTCGACAAACTCCTTAAAACCAATTTCTTTCTGCGCGAAAAGTTTAATATCAACCTCGGCAAAAAGTTTTTCGGCAAAGTTCACGACGGTTTCGGCGGTAAATTGAACATTACGATTTCCGCCGGTTCGAGGTTTGACGAAAAGATCGCCCGCGATTATCACGCGCTCGGTTTCACGCTGATTCAAGGTTACGGTTTGACGGAAACGACCGGCGCGATTTCCTGCACACGGTTTGAAGATAACGTCGTCGGTTCGGTCGGCAAAGCGATCAATTATTCGGAGACGAAAATCGGCGAGTTGAACGACGAAGGCGCGGGCGAAGTTTTAATTAAAGGCAAAATGGTTTTTTCCGGCTATTACAAAAACCCGGAAGCGACCAAAGAAGCGTTTACCGCCGACGGCTGGTTTAAGTCGGGCGATTTGGGACGCTTCGACGCTAATAATAATCTGCACATCGTCGGACGCTCGAAAGACGTGATCGTTTTGCCGAACGGGAAAAACATTCACCCGGAAGATTTGGAAGTGCATTATTCCAAAACGCCGATGGTCGGCGAGATGTGCATTATCGGTGTCAAGGATGAATCGTCAAATATGGCGGGCGCGGAAAAATTGATCGCCGTCGTCGTTCCCGATTTCGATTATTTGAAGAAAAACAACATCGCCAATTCCCGCGAAGCGATTCGCCACGAATTCGACGATTTGGGGCGCGAGCTGCCCGAATACCAGCGCGTCCGCGAATATATCGTCCGCAGTGAACCGCTGCCGCGCACGGCAACGCGCAAAGTTCGCCGCTTTGAAGTCGCCAAAGAAATCGCCGACCACAAATTCGGCGCGAACGGCGACGCGCCGCTGGTGAAAAAACTCGAATTCACCGACGAAGACCGCGCTTTGATGGATTCGCCGATTGGCAGACGATTGACGAAACTCATCAAACAAAACTCCGAGCAAGCCGAAACGATTCATCCGGCGATGAGTCTGGAAATTGATTTCGGACTCGATTCGTTATCACGCGCCGAAGTTTTCGCCGGATTGGAGCAAGCCTTCAACATCGAATTTGACGGCGACGAAGCGGCGAACGCCCTGACGGTCAAAGAAGTCGCCGCGCTCGTCGAAAAACAGGCGGGCGGCGCGGGCGCGGAGATCGTCGAAACCAATTTTAACTGGGGCGCAATCGTTCGTGAAAGCGACAATCAGATGCCGGAAGTGGCGGGCGTTCTCAAATCGCGTCCGTTCTCGATGGCTTTGATTTACGCGGTTTTCAAAGTTTTCAACCTGATCGCCAGAGTCTTTTTCCGGCTTAAAGTTTCGGGCAAAGAAAATGTTGAAAATCTGAAACGCCCGTTCATCATTGCGCCGAATCATCAAAGCTATCTCGACCCGTTTATTTTGACGAGCGAATACAGCTTCGACAATTTGAAAAACTCGTTCGCCGTCGGCGCGAGCCAGTTTTTCGAGAGCAGCGTGATGCAGAAAATCGCCGCGTTTCTGAATACCGTGCCGGTTGACGCGGACACGCAGTTGTTAAAAGCGATGAAGATCAGTGCGGTCGGTTTGAAACACGGCAAATCGCTGGTGATTTTCCCTGAAGGCACACGCGGATTCGACGGCAATCTGAACGAATTCAAAAAAGGCGCGGCGATTCTGGCAGTCGAACTCGACGTGCCGATTGTTCCGGTCGCACTCGACGGTTTCTACAAAGTCTGGTCGCGCGACTCCAACAAGATCAACTTCGCCGAAACCGCCATCCGCTTCGGCAAATCGTTTACGCCGCGTGAGATCACCACGCCGGAGATGACCGACGAAGCGAAATACGAAGCCGTTACGAATCATTTGAAAGCGGAAATCGAAGCGATGCTCGGCGAAATGAGAAGCGTCAAATAAGCCGGAATTTTGAACCCTCACGCCGGTTCCTGCGATTTACCGGAGTTTTCATTTTAATCAAATCTTCACGCGGCATAATTCATAGTTATGGTAGTGAACTAAAAGTAATGCTTTGTAAATTGCCGCGCCGCCGTAAATCGCGGATAAAATTTTTCGTGTAAATTTCATTTTGAACTCCTTTGGGAAAAACTTCGCCGTTTAATGCGAAACGACAAACGCCCTTAGAAACAATCTTAAATTCCCCACACTCACGTTATTCAACGACTTCCTGCACCAGCCGGTTTTTAACTTCCAACGCGCATTTCGGTTTTTGTCGAATCATTTATTTCACTGTTCTTTCGGTTAAAAATTCAGGACGTTGGAAGTTCGATTGTTTTGCCCGCGAACCAGAACGGTCAAGCCGCCGACTCTGCCGATTTTTCCGCCGAAAGTTTGGCGCGAGCTTCACCGGCGTTGACGAACTCGGTCGCAGTCTCGATTCCTTTAGCGAAAACTTTTGAAGCGGGAGCGAACACGCCGCCGCAAACCGAGATTTGGTCTGACTTTCTCGCCGAACCGACCGGCAGGCGGTTCACGATTTGTTCGTTATTCCGCTTAAACTCAATTATGTTTAGACTTAGAGGCGAGTTTGTGTTTGACGAAAGCTATTAAAGCCGTCTCACTTCAAGAACTTTTAGCCGGAGGCGGTTATTTCTGGACGCTTTTGGATGCGGTCTGAAAAGTGAGAAAATTTTCGGCGGCGAAACCGACCTTCAGCCGCTGTCCTTCCGATTCGTGAAAACGGATGAGTTTTGCCGCCAGTTCTTCCCTGCCGCCGAACTGAAAATTTATCTGCGATTCGTAACAGGCGCAGGCTTCGATTTTGCTGTTCAGATGCTGACCGATGTCGCAAGCCGTCGCTTCGAGCGGTTCCGGCAAATCTTTTGAATAAAGCGCGTCGGGCTGGCGGATGGAATACGGCGTGTCCCGATACCAGCGAACTTTTTCCGCCGCAAACGATCTTAAAGTCGCTTCGATGGTTTGCTTGTGGTCGCAGTGATTACCCAAACCCTGCGGCGCGAAAACGATTTCCGGCTGGTGAATTTCGTTGAGCAGTTCGAGATGTTCGGCGACCGGCTTCCAAATCTCGTCGCCTGCTTTGACACCCGCGAAAAGTTCCGGCGCGGATTCGTAGCCGCGATGCGGAGCTTCCGGGAAATTCAAATGCAGAACCTCCGCCGCCTTCAAAATTCGCGCCGCCCGAAAGTCTTCGGCGCGGCGCAACTTCATATAGTCAACGTCCGCCGACAAGTTTTTGTCGAGCTGACAGGCGAGAGCGAACTCTTTCGGATTCAACACCGATTTCGTGAAAATCGTGCAGAGAATCGTCCGCCAGCCTTCGCCCGCCATTTTCGCCAAGGTTCCGCCGCAGGAGAAAACCGCGTCGTCGAGGTGCGGCGAGATAAAAAGTGCGGTTTTCATAAAGTTTCTACAAAAGATGCGGCGCGGCGCGATACCGGCAGTCGTCAATTTCCGTCGTCAAACTCCAATCGTTGTTCGGTTTTTGAGCTTTCACGCGCTCGTAAATTTCGATGATCTGCCGCCCGATTTTTTCCCAGGAATAAACTCGCCGACATTCTTCCAGAGCGTTCGCCGCCAGTGTTCGCCGCAAATCTTCGCTTTCCAAAAGTTCGCGCAAGGCGTTTTTTATCTGATTGATGCTGCCGATTTCGACGAGCAAACCGTTTTCGCCGCTCCGCAGACAGTCAACCACGCCGACCGCCCGCGTCGAAACGATGGGCAGTCCTGCCGCCATCGCTTCCAGAATCGTGTTGGAGAAACCTTCGGCGTAAGTCGGCGACGCGAAAATATCGCACTTTTGATAAATTTCCGGCACGTTTTCATACTCGACGTAACCGCGCATTTCCACGCTTGCGCTCAAATTTAATTCCGCCGCCCGCGCCTTTACCGCGTCAAAATCCGGTCCGATGCCCGAATAAATCAACTGCGGTTTGACATCAATTTCGCTTAAAAGTTCGGCGAACGCTTCGAGCAGATCGAGTGCGCCTTTCCGCCGGTCAACGCGCCCGTGATACAAAATTTTCGGACGATTTTCATCAATCAATTCTCCGGCGCACCAATTTTCACGCGGCGTGAAACGATTCGTATCAACCGCTCCCGGCACAATCGTAAAGCGCGAAACATCAACTCGGTGATTTTCTTCGACTTCCGCCGCAAAGGATTTTGAGCCGATGAGAATCTCGCCGGCGTTCCGCAAAACGATTCGCATCGCGTCGCGGTGCGTCGCACAGCAGCCGACACCAACCCAATGCCCGTCGCCGCCCTGAATCGAAACGACGTTCGGAATGTCCAGTATTTTGCTTGCTTCGAGCGCGGCGAAACCGGTCGGATAACCGTATTGCGCGTGCAGCAAATCGAACGGCTTTTCCTCGTGTTCGCGTTTTACGATTTCGACGATTCTTGCAATATCCGTTTCAAAATCGCCGCCGTTCTGTTCGCCGACCAGTTCCAAGCCGATGACTTTTACGCCCGCGATTTCCGGCGGTGCGCCGCCGCCGTAAACTTTTCGCCCCAGCGCGTCGCTCCGATACTGCGACACGAGCGTTACGTCAACGCCGTTTCTGACGAGTTCGCGCAAAAGATTGGCGGCGTAAACGCTCATTCCCGAAATCGTCGGGAAAAATCGCCTGGAAATAAAGCAAATTCTCATTTATTCGTCAAAAATAGTTTTGCGCTTCGCCGTCGTTCGGAATGTAAATTTCAGTCTGCCGTTTGCGCTGCGCCGTCGGAAGAACGCACGTCAAGCGTGGAATCTAAATTTGTCTGGCGTTTCCAAATCGCTTTCGGTTTTTCGCAGAAATTCGATTGCCGCCGGAACTATTTTGTCGGCGCAGTGCGAATGGCGCGAGAGTTCGACGCAGATCAACTTGCGAAAATCAATCGCTTTTAATGTTTGCAAAATCGCCCCGATATTCATTTCGCCTTCGCCGAAGAACAAATGTTCGTGAACGCCGCGCCGCATATCTTCGACGGCGACCGTGCCGATTTGCGTTTTCATTTCGAGGATTGCCGCGTCGGGTTCGCACTCGTCGCTCGCCAAACAATGCCCGGTGTCGAGGGCGATTTTCAAATTCGGAAATTCCGCGCTTAATTTTCGGTAATCGGCGACGGTTTCGATCAGCATTCCCGGTTCCGGTTCAAGGGCGAGACAAACATTTTTCGCGGCGGCGTAATCGCAAATTTCGCGCAGACCTTCCCGCAGAAAAACCTGCGCCTGCTCGTCGGCAACCGTTTCTTTTTTCACGCCCGCCCAGAACGAGACGGCTTCGGCGCAGGCGATTTCGGCTAAATCCGCGGCGCGTTTTAAGAATTCGACGCGCCGTTTTCTGCCTTCGGGAAGCGGCGAAAGCAGCGTCGGCTCGTGTTTGCAGCGCGGATCAAGCAGAAATCGCGCTCCGGTTTCAACGACCAAACCGAGATTCAAACGATCCAAACGCTTTTTTAATTCGGCGGCGCGACGCTCGAAATCCGGTTCAAAAGGGTCGAAATGATGATGATCGAGCGTTAGCGCAACGCCTTCGTAACCGCTGTCGGCGATCAATTCGAGCGCGTCGTTCAGCCGGTGATTCGCCGCGCCGTTCGTGTTGTAAGCGTATCGCAACTGCATAAATCTCCATTAATTCGTCGTGTTAGAATTACTTTTCCCGTTCGCGCAAAGCTCTGCCGACAGCGAAACTTTCCGGTTCGCGGTAAAGGGCGTAGAATTCGCCGACCTGCGCGGCAATTGCCTCCGGGTCGAGCCACGCGCCGGGAAATTCGGCGGCATCTTTTTCCGTCAGGTGAATTTTTAAAGCCGTCTTCGGTTTTTCATCATCGCCGAAACCGACGAGTTTGCCGATGCGCTCGTCCGCTTTTTGGCGTTCCAGAAGTCTCTCTAAATTGCGCCGTCCAATGCGTCCGTAACTCATTGTCTCGCACTCCATCTGCGGCACGATAGCACGGGCGACGTGAACGCCGACGGGCGCGGTTTCGGAGAAATCGGCGTATAAAATTTCCGTGTCCAGTTCGGCAAACTTCTTTTGCAGGTGCGCCAGAACCGAGTCCCAATCGCCTTCGGCAAATTCGGTCGTCGGCAAATCGGAAAATTTAATCGTCGAGCGCGTTTCCAGAATCGGCATTTCGATTTTCCTGAAAACTTCTTCGTTGGTCGCCGTCGCCCATTCGATCACGGCTTCGAGGGCGCGATTTTCCTGCGCTCCGATGTCTTCCGCCGACATTTTCTCGACGTATTCGGCGGGCGCGACGCGGGCGAGTTTATCAAGGGTTCCGTGCATAAAATGTTTGCGGGCGCGACCCGAAACGTATTCGCGCAGGGCTTTGGCAAGCGCGATTTCGCGGTCGGGATGCGCCGCTTCGCCGCAGGCGGAAATCTGCATCGAAAATTCGGCACGGCGCAGATCGCGGTCGTAACCGACGACGTAGATCACGGGAATTCCGGCGACGATACCGGCGAGTTTCGGAATTATTTCAATGCCCTGCGCGTCCAAAAAGTCGAGCAATGTCCGCGTTTCCAAAGATTTTACCGCGTCGAGTTCGATGCGTATTCCATCGTCCATCGCCCGAAAAGTTACGCAGTTGCCGTCGCGCTGAACGGTTTCGAGTGCGCCGTGCGCGACTGCCTGCGCCAAACTTTTGCCCGCGCCGAGACCGTTCGTAAGCGGGCGAAACAGCAGATTTTCCGGTTCGATTTCCGCCGCGTGATTCGGATAAACCGCGACCGATTCAAGCGGCACAAAAATTTTGCCGCCGCCCGCGCCGGAAAAATTATTGACTTCAAGCCAGTGAATTCGGCGATCTGGCGAGTAATTGCATCCCGCATTCAAACACAAAACGGGCGGCTCAATCACATTGCGGGTTTGGGCTTTTAATTCGTTGAAAGAAGCGATTAAGCGCGGCGCACGGCGCAGATACTGATCGGCGAAATAGCTTTCCATAATCTCGCCCCACGCCCCGATTTGCGCGCCCGCCTCGCCCGCGCCGTAGCCGAATCCGTCGTAATAAACGCCGGTTTCCGTCCACGCCGCGACGCAGTTCAGAGGAATTCCGAGCCGGTCGAGCGCGGTCGTCGAAAACTCGTAAATTTCCCGCAAAGGAACGGCGGCGCGAAATTTTTCCAGTGTTTCAAGCAAATTTTTATCTTCCCTCGGTTCGTTCATAATCACTTTAGAAATTCATTTGTCGGACGAAGTTCGTTCGAGAAAAAGCGGCGCGGCGGTCGTCCGGTGGCTCGCTAACTGTTCCTCAAAAAGCCGCACGGCAACCGCCGCGCCCGCGTCCGCCGCGTGTTCAAAAGGCGTGCAGGCTTGGCGAAAATCGAGACTGCCGATGACGCGCAGATAATTTTCGATTTCGCTTTTTGAGAGCGGAATTTGTTTATGAAATGCCTTATGACAACTGACGGCGACGGTTTTCCCGTCCGCGTCCGCATCGAATTTCAGCGCGTCGCCGCAAAACAGTATTTTGCGCGGTTCATAATACAAAACCGACTGCCCTTCGTAATGCCCGCCGACGTGATAAAGCGTCGCCGCGCCGTCAATCGCCAATACTTCGTCGAAAACCAAATTGACGACGAAGGCTTTCGTAAAACGAACGGCTTCGCGCTGAAAAGCAACGGTCGCGCCCGGAAAATAATCTTCCAATTGATAAACCGCCCCGAAACCGTGCGGATGCGAGGCGGAAATAAATTTCACGCCGCCGAGTTCGTCGAGTTTGTCAATCGCTTTGCGCGTCCACCAACCCGGCGATTCAAACGCGATATTGCCGGTTTCGCGTTCGATCAAATAACCGGACGAGCCGATGCCGAGCGGCGTTTCGTTGGAGAACATCCAAATTCCTTCGTCAATTTCGCGCCATTGGCAGACGACTTCGCCGCGCTTTTCGCGCTCCGCCATTTCCGCCGCGCTCGTAAATTCCCAGCCGTTTTCCGGCAGCGCGTTTCGCACGTCCGCGCAAACCGGACAATCCGGCGGGGCGGCGAAATACTGCTGCCAGAAACCGCAATTGATGCAGGTGTAATGTTGTAAAGGCATAAATCTTTAAGTGGAAAGCGGAAAGCGATAAATCGAGACCCGAATTTCGACTCGCAAATTTCACGCAGAAAAGTTTGACGACAAACGATTTAAATTTGTCCGCAAACAAGTCTCAAAAGTTACGATACGCTTCGGAGTTCTCCATTTCTTATTATTTTTCATTTTCCGTTTTCCGTTTTCCGTTTTCCCCGCTTCTCTCGTTTCCCATCGCCTCGCCGATAATTCGCATCGTCGCCAAATCCTGCGCGGGCGTGAACGGAAACGATTTACCGCTCAAAAGACATTCGGCAAAAACTTCGATTTGACGGCGAAACGGCGAAACGTCGTCGGCTTTTGCAACCTCGATTTTCGTCCGTTCGCCCGTGTTTTCGATCAAAATCAGTTCGCCGCCCGCCGTCTGTCCCATCGTATTTGAAGCAATCGCCATCGCTTTCGTGCCGATGATTTCGAGCGTTCGGCGCGGAAATTCGTCCGGGCAATTGTAGGCGACGTTCAGCGAAAAAAGCGTTTCGTCGGCGAATTTGCCGATCAAAGTCGCGCCGTCGTCCACCGCGTAATTGTGAATTTTGCGCTGAAAAAAACACGCGAATTCGGTTAAAGATTCGCCGGTTAAAAACTGCGCCAGATCAACACCGTGCGGCGCAAGATCAATAAACGCGCCGCCGCCGGCAATCTGCGCGTCAATTCGCCAGTTGTCGGCGCACCAATCGGCGGGCAGCCAGCAGGCGTAATGGATTTTCACCATTGAGATCGCGCCGAGCGCGCCGGTTTCGATCAAACTTTTCAATTTCAAATGTCTGGCTTGAAACCTTTGATCGAACGCCGTCGCATATTGCACGCCGTGTTTTTCACACGCCGCAATCATCGCCGCCGCGTCTTCGTAATCAATCGCCATCGGCTTTTCGCACAAAACGTGCTTTCCGGCGGCGGCGCATTTTTCCGTTAAAAATCGGTGCGAATCGTTCGGCGTGGCGATGTAAACGGCATCGAGATTTTCCGCCGCCAAAAATTCGTCTAAATCGCTCGTCCGCCGAAGTTTTGCATCTTCGGGCGTAATCGCCGCCGTATTTTCTGGTTTCGTATCGCAAACGGCAACGAGTTCGGCGTTTCGCGCATCGGAAATCGCCGGAATTCCGTAATCCCGCGCCACCCAGCCGCAGCCGACGACACCAAAATTAATTTTCGATTTTCGATTTTCGATTTTCGATTTTTCTATCGTTTCAAACATCAAATTTCTTTCTCACCAATCTTCCGGCAAATCGAGAAAAATTCGCCGCCGCGCCAGTTCGATCAACTTTTCATCGCCTTCCCAATACCTTTCAAACATCGCTTTTTGGACGGAAAACGAAATATTTTCGCCGTTCAAATTCAAATAACCGGACAGCGGCGCGTATTCATTTTCGTAGCGTTCCGACGGATATTGCGGCGCGTTCGTAACTTTGCAATCGCCCGCGTCAAGCAGCGGATTAACGCGCAGGCTTCTGTTCGGCGGCGGCAGAGTGAAATTCACCGCGCCGACCGCGTTTCGTTCGCCGACGGCGATGGCGACGGCTTCCGCGTTTTTCAATGTCTCGGCTTTTTGCGCGTTCGGCAAACGATTTTCGATCAAAGATTTCGTCAATTCCGCATCATCGTAAAGCGTCGGGTTTTCAAACATCGCCGCGTATTCGCCGGTCGCAACCGCCGCGCCGGACGAGAAATTTTCAGCCTCGGCGTTGTGCGCGTGTCCGATTAAAATCGCGCCGTTCGTCGTGCGTTTTAATTCGGCGGCGACGCGCGTTTTTTCCGGCAGAAAATAAAATGCGTCGTGGCAAAACGCCGCGTCGAATGATTTGTCGGCGAACGGAAAATCGAAATTCGCATCCAGACAAATCAGTTTTGCGGCTGGCGCGACATATCTTCGCGCCAGCCAGAGTTTCGAGAAAACCACGTCCGCGCCAATCGCCGCGAAGTTTCGCAAATCGAATTCGCGCAGGTAATGACCGATTCCGCAACAGAGTTCAAAGACGTTTTCCGCGTTCGGCGGCAGATGATTTTCGAGCAGACACAAACCGCTTAAAAAAGTCGGATCAGACCAGCGATACGCGAAATAATCGGCGACCGCGCCGTAATTCAAAAGCCGCATCGCGTCGCGCAGCGTCGCGTTTTCGTTTTCAAAAAGCGTTTGCAAATCGGCGGGCGGCGGCAGCGCGTTCGTCGCCCAATCGTCGCGGTCTTGCAGCAGTAAAATCGTCGCGCCGCGCTCGTCGCCCGCGTCCAGTTTACCTAAAACTTCCCGGCGCAATTGGTTCCGATTCGCCCGCAGATACGGAATGTGCGCGATCACCGGAAAACGCTCCGTGCCGTCGGAAAAACTATGCGGCGAATCGCGCTTCAAAGTTTCGCCCGAAAGCGGATTTACCAATTCGTCATCGCGCCAGTTCATTCGCTTTTAAATCAATTCCGCCGCCCGCAAAACTTCGTAATGAAATTCCTGAATCGCACCGGCGTGAACCAGTTCGGCTTCTTCCATCGCGTATTTCAATGTAAATTCGTTCGCCTCGGCGTGTTGGCGCATCTGCAAAACGCGGTCAATAACATCCGCCGCGTGAAAGGCTTTAGCTTCGGGCGCGTCCGCCGTTTCGATGATTTTTAACGAATGTCGAATTTTTTCGTGGAGATTTTCAGGAATTTGCGCCAGGCATTTACGCCGCAGTGCGTCGAAAATCGCAGGCAGAAATTCGCCCAAACTTTCTTCGCCCGCAAAACCCGAATCGGGCAGATAAGCGTTGTGAAAATGATGTGCGAGGGCGGCGAGAAAAACCGTCTCGATGTCGGCGGCAAATCTCGGCGCGAGCAGACAGGCGTAAACGCTAACGATGATCGAGTGTTCGCCGTGATTTTCCGGCGCATCGAAAACAAGTTTCGGCGCACCGACTTTCGTCGCGCCCGAACGCGGCTGACGCGCCAGAAGTTCAACGAAGGGCGGAACTTCAAACTCGATGGTTTTTCTCAATGTGGCGATTTGCCTTCGCAGTTCGTCGCGTAGGCTCGTTTCAACCGGGGCGGCGGCGACATCGAAAGCGCGATACAGAATCGTTTCGATTTCCGTCTCGTTCAAATCCGCTGTTTGCAGAGTTTCCCGATCAATCGCGCCTAAATTCGCGCCGATCACGGCATCTTTCGCTATTTCGAGCGCGACTGTTCGCACGACTGCGCCGCCGTTGACACGGCTCCAAGCCTTTTTGAACAGTTTCGCCGCCACCGAATCGGTCGAAGCCGCGCCGCGAATCCTTTTTAAGTTATTGATTTCCCGAAAAAGCGGAACCGAAGCGGCGAGATTTTCCGCCGCGTGAACACCAAAACTCATATTAACGCTTTTCATTCGCTCGCTGTCGCCGCCTTTTCCGCCACCGGCAATTTGATTTCCGTCGCCGTTTTCGCGTGTTGTTCGAGCCACCGGAGCAACATCTGTTCCTGCAAATGCAGCGCGTGTTCGGGTCTTTGATTAACTTCGTCGGCGACCTGCGGCAGTTTGAAAAACACCGAAAGCTGTTCCTGCACACCGCTCATCCCGCATACTTGAGCGTAATCGAGCAGTCTGGCGATTTCGATGACAAGGGGCGCGGCGAGAATCGAATCCTTGCACAAAAAATTGATTTTCAACTGCATTGGCTGTCCCATAAACCCGATCAGATCAATGTTGTCCCACGCCTCTTTGTTGTCGCCGCGCGGACGATAATAGCGAATATCAACGATGTGATCTTCGACTTTATAACCTAAAATATCGTCCAGAACCGAGCCTTTCGTCGTAACTTTCGACTTCAGAGAATCGGGATGTTGAAGAGCGAAACCGTCGCGGTTTCCCAAGATATTCGTCGAAAACCAGCCGTCAACTTTCAACGCCCGCGCTTTCAAACCCGGAGCGATCACGGTTTTGATAAAAGTCTGTCCGGTTTTGCCGTCTTTGCCGGCGAGCGTCGCGCCCGTCTTTTCGGCGTATTCGACCAGTGCCGGAATGTCGGCGGCAACCGACGGCGTAAAATTGCCGTAACCGATGCCTTCGCCGACCGCCGCGTAAGCGTAAATCATCGCCGGGGAGATTTCCGCCGAATTTTCGCCCAACGCTTTTTCAAAATTTTCGAGCGTCGCAAACGTCTCCGAATTTTTGTCAACAAAACTTTCGGTCGAAGCGAGATTAATCATCACGACGCGCTCTAGATTTTGTTCGTTCTTGAAACGGCGAATGTCCTCGCGCACTTTTTCCACCGCCGCGAAATGATTTGCCGCCGCGAAGACATTTTTGCCTTCGATGTTGTGGCAAAAAGCCGAATTGACAACCGCCGCCAAGGGTTTCGCCGCCTGTAATTCTTCGGAAACCGCTTGAAACTGCTGCAAAGTCAATACATTATGTGTTGTCGCCGCCGTCGCCAAATCTTCGCCGCTCATATCCCAACCGGTGAAAACCAGATTTTCATATTCGACGAGATTGCGCGTCAGATTTTCCGGCATCGCCGCCAGCGGCAAACCTTCCGTTCCCATTTTCCCTTGTTTCAGTAATTCGACACCGGCAATCGCCGTCGAAGCGACTGCTCCGCTGATGCCGATGATGACGACCCCTAACCTTGTGTTATTTGACATTATTTGTTTTTTAAAAGCACAAAACCTTACGACCGAACATTACCCGTTTTCGCCGAAAGGTTTTAAAATCTATCTAATATCTGGAACCGGATTTAAATATAGCTAAAACGAACGCTTTTAACAAACCTCCAACGAACAATCAAAAATTTATTAAAACTCTTCGACGCTATTTTGAACGGTTGAAAAATGCCGTCCGAGTTTCGTCGGCGCGACATTCGGCTGAAAATACTTCATTTAAAAACATTTCAGCAATCATAACGGTTTCACCTGCGGATTGAGTTGTTTGGCTTTGCGATGCGCGGCTTCGGCTTCGCCGATTCTGCCTTTAGCTTTCAGTGCTTTGGCGAGATTGTAAAAGCCTTCGGCGTTATCGGGCGTAAGTTTCGTCACCGTTTCAAACTGCGTTACGGCTTCGTCAATTTTTCCGGCTTTCAGGTTGGCGATGCCCGTGTTCATCGTAAACATCGCGGATTGGTTGGTCGTTTTAATTCTGTTGAGACGGGCGGCTTCCTTTAATTCGGCTTTCGAGCCTTCGGCATCGCCTTTTGAACGCAGAGCCGCGCCGAGCGTGTTATGAATTTCGGGCGCGTCGGGCAGAAGTTTGAGTGCGGCGCGGAAAAGTATAATCGCTTCGTCCAATTTTCCCTGCTGCTGTTTGACCGAGCCGAGCGTGTAAATCGCTTCGCCGTAATCGGGTTTGATTTCGGTCGCTTTCAGAAAAGCGGCGGCGGCTTCGTCAAGTTTCGCCTGTTGCAGCAAAATCACTCCGAGCGTGTAATGAAGTTCGGGCAGCGTCGCGGGCTGCAACTCGACGGCTTTGTTTAATGATTTGACGGCTTCGTCCAGTTTGTCCTGATTTTTCAGGGCGAGCGCGAGATTGTAATACGCGACGGCATCGTCGGGCGCAAGTTTGACTAAATCCCGGTAATTTTGGACGGCGGCGACGAAATCGGATTTTTGAATCAGGGCGATGCCGAGATTGTGGCGAATGTTCGTGTTGTTCGCGTCGAGCGCGAGAGCCTGCCGGAAAACCGTAATCGCTTCATCGGGCGCACGCCGGTTGACGAGCGCGAGACCGAGATCGTTGTAACCTTCGACGAAATCGGGTTTGAGTTTGATGACTTCGCGGAATTCCTCAATTGCCGAATCCAAATCGTCGTCCGCCATAAACGCTTCCGCCATCGCCTGCCGCGCTTCAAACATCGCGGGCGCGAGCTTGACGGCTTGTTTGAGCGACGAAATCGCGGACGGCAAATCGCCGATTTTGCCGTAAGCCAAACCTAAATAATAACGCGCGTCGGCGTTGGTCGGCATCAATTTGGCGGCTTGCGCGAGCGCGGAAATTGCGCCCGTCGCGTCACCCGCAAAAAACTTCGCCGTGCCGAGATAATAATGCGCTTGGGCAAGCGTCGGCTTGAGTTTGATGGCAGTTTCAAATTCTTTAATCGCGTCAGGGATTTGATTGGTCGCCGCTAAAACAAAACCGATTGCCGAATGCGCTTCGGCAAAAGTCGGCGCGATTTTGGCGGCTTCGCGGTATTCGGCAAGCGCACCGTTCGCATCATTCGTTTGCTGATATAACGCTCCCAAAAGCAAATGCGGTTCGGCTGATTTCGGGCGCAGAATAATCGCCGTTTTGAATGATTCGGCGGCTGAACCGAAATCCTGAATTTGCTGCTGCGTCAGACCGAGCGCAACAAACGCTTCGTAGTATTTCGGATTTGCTTTTAACGCTTTTTGAAACTCCGTAATCGCGCCGCTGTAATCGTTTTTCTTCGCCAACGCCGCGCCTTTTTGATAAATTGCGGCGGCGTTATTCGCGCCTTTCTGAGCGAAAATCGGCGCGTTAAGAACGATTAAAACCAGTAATATAAAAGCAATTTTTTGAAATATTTTTGACTGCATAACTCAATTTAAATAAGTTTTTTATTAGCTTCAGGTTAGCGCGATAGGAATTTATTGTTGGGTTTTTATCCATTCTTCTGGATAAGGTTCTTTATCTTGCTCAAAGTCGGTTTTGTATTCGCCCCAATCCATAAATTCATAATATTTAGTCATAACTTCAAAATGACTATTAGCATTAACAGTCCAAATTAATTCGGCGTTGGAATTCATTAACGCTCTTGCACCATCGCCCATAGAACCCGCCAAACAAAATGTTTGACGACCTTCATTTTCTTTCCACAATTCGTGTTTCATTGCTAAAAAATCCGCGTCATCCGCGTTAATTCTCGGCAAAAACTTTTTAGACTTTTACTTTTTGCTCATCAAACCAACGCCTTCTTTGACCGTAATAAATTGGTTGACAGCGACATCGTTGAGCGTATCAACTTGTCCGCTCGTCCATTTGACTTCAATTTTTTTGACGATTTTGTTTATCCCCAAACCGAAATTCAGGCGCGAATCATTGCTTGAATAATAACTGTTGCTCGTTCGCGCTTCGTCCATCTGCGTTCCGTCTTCGGTCGTGATTTTGACTCGTGAGCCGATGCCGCCGCGATTTGATTTTACGCCGACGAGTTTGATTTTCAGCCAATTATTGCCTGATTTTGAATCGTTACGAATCAACTCCGGCGCAGAATTGACCGTATTTATCACGACATCAACGTCGCCGTCATTGTCGAAATCGCCGAACGCCGCGCCGCGTCCTGCCGTATTTTCCATAACTGCGCCGCCGACTTTGACCGACACGTCGGCGAATTTTCCGTTGCGCGTATTTTGATACAAAACTTTGCGTTGGGCATATCCGGCTTCGGTCGTCAGTTTTTCGACTTCCGGGTAGACGTGACCGTTGACCTGAAAAATATCGAGCCAGCCGTCGTTATCGAAATCTGCAAAACCCGTTCCCCAACCGAGCCATCTCGTATTCAATCCGAGTCCGGCGGGGAAAGAAACATCGTCAAAAACCGCTTTCCCGACGTTGTGATAAAGCGTCGTCGTGTCGCCCGCGAAATTCGTTTTCACGAGGTCGAACCAGCCGTCGCGGTCGTAATCGCCGGCGGACACGCCCATTCCGGCTTGCGGTTTTCCGTCCACCGAATAAGCGCAGCCGGCTTCGAGCGCGATGTCGGTGAAAGTTCCGTTTTTATTGTTGCGATAAAGCGTCGCGGGCGCGGAATCGTTGGCGACGTAAATGTCGGAAAAACCGTCGTTATCAAAATCTGCGACGACCACGCCGAGTCCGTAAGTTCCGTCGGTTTTCCGCATTCCCGACTTTTCGGAAACGTCCGAAAACGTGCCATTGCCGTTGTTTCGGAACAGCATATTGACACCGCCGATCAATCCCGGCGGACCGCAGGCGACGGTCAGACCTTTATATAAACAAGGTCCGTTTTCCGGCAAAGGCGCGGTTTTCAAATCAAGATCAATATAACTCGCCACAAATAAATCCAAAAATCCGTCGTGGTCGTAATCAAGAAACGCCGCGCCCGAACCCCATTTCGATTGGTTGTCGGCGACTCCGGCTTTCTGCGCCGTTTCGGTAAAAGTCCCGTTGCCGTTGTTTTTATATAGCGCGTTTTTGCCGAAGGCAGACACGAATAAATCATCGAAACCGTCGTTGTCATAATCGCCGACAGTGACGGCTTGTCCCCAATTCGTCCGCGTCAAACCGGCTTTGGCTGTTACGTCTTCAAAAGTTCCGTTGCCCTTATTGCGAAATAAGCGATTGGTCGGCGGCGTTTCGCCTTTCGGCAAAGCGTCAAGCCGTGTGCCGTTGACGAAGTAAATATCCTGAAAACCGTCGTTGTCGTAATCAATAAAAGCCACGCCCGTTCCGGTTGTTTCGAGCAGATAGCGATTTTTTTTAACGTCGCCGTAAACGGTCGTGAAATTTAATCCGGCTGGTTTTGAAATATTGGTGAGCGATACGGAAAACGGGTTTGTCATCGGCGCGGTTTGTCCAGCTATATTAAGACAAAATGCTGAAATAACCGCGAATTTTGTGAGTAAAAATTTTATTGAAATGCTATTCATTTATTCCTGTAAATCCGTTTATCCAAAGTTTTAAGAATCCAAATAATCGTCCTCGCTTCGATACGACTCATTTTCGTCACCTTGTCTGATGAAGTTGTCCGCCAAATCAAACCAGCGTGATAAGCCGATGTAAATTCCCGTCCAAGCCGTTTGACCTTCGACTCTGACGACAATCTCTTTTATCTTACGGCGACTGACCAAACCTTTTGTTTTCAGCAAATAGACGGCATCTTCCTGATCTTTGAAACGACCGGCGATATATTTCATTAAAACGAGGTGTTCGGTTGTTACAACCGGCAAACCATTGATTTTCACCGCTTGGTTCAGAGCGTCTTGATAGTAATTCTTAAACCTGTCGCTTCGCAAAATCCAATCTGTTTTGACGGCTTGTTTGTCGGTTTCAGTCAAAAAATGTTCGCCGCCCTGTTTTAAATAAGCAATGACCTTTTCCTTTGGAATCGGTAATCGTTTTGAGGCGACAAAAT
>JAYVGL010000198.1:0-3583 GCA_043772175.1 Pyrinomonadaceae bacterium
TTTGCGCGAAGTCAAAGTGAGCGTAGAAAAGCTAAGTTGGTACTGGACTAATCCACAAACCATCTAGGATACCTATATGTCTCCTACAAAGAACGTAAAGAAGTTGCCGCCGATTTGAAATTAATTTATCAGGTTTCGACTTTGAAAGCAGCCGAAACCCGGCTCTTGGAATTCTCGGAAAAATGGGAGTCGAGCTATCCGGTGGTGGCGCGGTCGTGGAGCGCAAATTGGGCGCGAATCGTCCCGATGTTCGCTTTCACACCGGAAATCAGACGTGCGATCTACACGACGAACGTCATTGAATCATTGAATTTCAGTCTGCGGAAAATCATTAAAAATCGCGCCTTTTTCCAAATGATGAAGCGGTGCAGAAAATTCTCTATCTGGCATTGCGAAACATTGCGAAAAAATGGACAATGCCGATACCGAACTGGAGAGCAGCGATGAACTAATTTGCGATACTTTTCGAGGAACGAGTGCCGATGAACGGATTCGGCGCAAACTCATTTACACAGATTTTCTAACACCCTCAAACGAATCGGCAAGTTATTAGTAAAAGCCTTAGACAAAATTAGCCAAACCAAAGACCCGGACATCGCCGAAGAATTGTTCGGCAGTCCAAAGCCTTAACCTGGCTAAAAATACTCCTTTAACTTTTTACTGAGGCATTACCTGCTTTTCGTCTGTTTTGCAAAAAGAATTACTCCTGCGTGATTTTCGTCGGGCTGACCGGCTCTAGAACGAGCGCGTTTTGTCCAGGTTGAATCGTTACCTGATTTTTCCAGATGGCGAAACCGTCGGCGGTTTTGGTAATCGCAAACAGATAATAGCTGTTCGGTTTGACATCTTTCATCTGCCCTTTGCCGCTCGCGTCGGTTGTCAATTTATATTTTGAATGTTTCCCGATTTCCGCGAGAGCTTTCTTTCTAACGTCGCCGTAACGATCAGGATAAACTACTGATAACCCGAAGGCGTTGACTAATCCTTGACCGCTTTCGTCTTCGATATTCGCGTCGTTAAGAATGCTGTCTAAATCTTTATCGAGCAAATAAAAAACTTCTTTTTGAACGGGCTGGGCGGTGCCTGTTCTGCCGAAAACTTTCGCTTCGAGGCTGACCGTGCTTTTATCCGGCGCAACCGGTTCGGCTGAAGGAATGGTCGTCGTCGTTGTTTGCGAGGTCGTCGAAGGCAGCACGGTGACGACACCCGGCGAAGTCGTCGAAGGCGGCACGACTATTTGAGTCGGCGGCGAATCAGGGCGAACGGTCGTCGTCGTCTCGCGCGAACCATTAACCGGCGGCTGCGTAACGATGCGAACATTGGTGTTTCTCTGCGCGTCTTCATCACTGCTTTTGCGAAAAAAGACGAACACCACAAATAGAAGCACCAGACCCAAAAGTCCGAGTGGAATAAATGCCCAAGTCGGAAAACCATCTCGTTCCGGCGGCATCTCTTGAATGACGACCTTCGGCTGAACGGTCGGACGAACAAACGGATGTCCGCAGTTCGGACACGCCGTTGCCGTCGAAGAAACTTCGTGAGCGCATTCGGGACAAATTGTTAAAGCCATACAAAAGAACCTCCGTAATTTTCAAATCTGACCTAAGATTAACATCTTTCGCACAAAAGAGATACGGACTTTTTCGATGGAATTTAAGGAAATTGGCTGTAAAAACAAAAAAAAGCGATTCCTGCAAATCGCCTGATATATTTTCACGGAAGCTGCCTTACCGGAAAAAAGCGTAGCTGCCGCAGAATCGTGAAAACCGATCACAGCAGTTTCCACTGTTATATTCCGCCGCGTTTATATCCTAATTTCTATCGAATAGTCGGGCAAATTAATAATCTTTTTTGATGAAACGACCTGCGAAAATCTGCATTTGAATTTAAACAGACGAAGGAGTCAAATTTGATTGGAACCGGGATAATTAATAGCAGTCAAACTGTAGGATTTCGGCAGTTTTCACAGGTCGGAAGTTGTTGACAAATCTTATATTTCGGTTTGCCAGGACAAGTTTTAAGAAAAGATTGAATAAAAGTGGAAGAATTTCTACAAGACACTGTGAACGGAAACAGCCTCGTTCACCGGTTAAATTTGCTTCAGTGACTTAAATTTACACATTGGAGTTTGCCCTTTTCGTCATACCAAAAGCGGTAGGTTTCCTTCATCACAGCGTAACTTTCATCGGCAACCGTTTTTCCTCTGATAACCATTCGGGCGATATGTTTGAGATAATTCAAGTTTCTGCCGCGTTTCGACAAAAATTTATCACTTCCCGTGTCCCGTATCTTCCCGCCGACATTCACGTCCACCAGTGCTTCATTGATAACCGTATCGAGGTCAATTCCGTCCTCGTAAACCTGCGCGACCGGCGATAAAAGAACAGCGGGATAAGTAGGTTTTGCCTGACCTTCCTTCCAGGTCAAAGCGATAAAAGTAATTACGTCTCCACTATTAATTTTTACTTCGTGCATTTTGTTCTCCCGTAGATAATTATCTCCAGGTAAATTGTATAAATAAAGACTTGAGGTTTTCTTGAACAATGTTTAATTGACTGATTTTATTATCGTTTGACGTTTTTTAGGCGGGAAATTTAGGTTCACCCTTTCGGTTACAACGCAGTCTGAAACTGTGTCGAATTTGCATTAAAATGTCGCCCGCTGAGTTTTTACACTACCTTTTTCCGGTCGGCGCGCCCCTTTAAAAGTTTGCCGCCGGACAGCAAATCAAGAATTTTCAAATAATTCTGCGGAAAAATCCGGTAAATCAAGCTAGCCAAACGGGCATCCGTGCCGATTAAAATTCGCGGACTGCGCGATTTCATTCCGCGCACAATCGCTTCGGCGGCTTGTTCGGGTGTGCTTCGCGTCATTTTGGTGTTAAATACAGCGGTCGTCGCGCTTTTTTCCGCTTGATTTGCCTTCGCGCCGAGTCTGCCGAAGTTGGCGATATTGGTTTTAATGCCGCCCGGATGAATTGACGAGACGGTAATATTTGTTCCGGCGAGTTCATGCCGCAAGGACTCGGAAAAGCCGCGCACGGCGAATTTACTCGCGCAGTAAGCCGCATTACCGGGAATGCCGACGAAACCGAAAACACTCGAAACATTGAGAATTTGCGCCGATTTCTGTTGCCGTAAAATCGGCAGAAAGACGCGTGTGCCATTGACGACACCCCAAAAGTTGATGCTCATCAGCCATTCAAAATCTTCGTCGGAAATTTCTTCAAAATCGCCGAACAGCGAAACTCCGGCGTTATTCAGCAAATGCGTCACGCGCCCGTGGTGCGCGACGACCTCGGCGGCAAACGCTTCGACTGCCGTTCGGTCGGCGACGTTGACGATGTGCGTTGAAATTTTGACCTCCGAATTTTCAAGCATTCGCGCCGTTTCATTCAATCCCGCCGCGTTGACATCGGACAAAGCCAGACCGCTGATTTTTTCGTTTCCCAAACGCAACGCCGTCGCCCGCCCGATGCCCGATGCCGCGCCCGTGATGACGATGACGCTTTCGTTATTTAAACTCATAAGTTTATTTAATTGAAAAGTTCTGAGTTGTCTTCAGGCGGCAAACGCCGGCGAAG
>JAYVGL010000199.1:0-3001 GCA_043772175.1 Pyrinomonadaceae bacterium
ACGAAGAAAAGACGGAAGTTTCAAAGGCTTTCATCCAACTGGCGATGATCCGTATTATGTTGAAACAACTCGCTTGTTGAAAATTTAAACAGACTCTTAGACTCGCCGATTTTCAATATTGAACAGCGCGGTTTTTCGCAGGTTGAACTGCTCGCCAAAACCCGCGGAATCACCAAGAAATATCCGAAGCAATACACCGTCGGCGTTTCGGGAACATCTTCAATCGGCGCGAGTCTCGGCATTGGCGGGCGCGGCGGCGGCGGCGACATCGGATTTTTCATCAGCAGTCCCGATAGTGGCAAACTCGATGAATTTTCGCAAAAACTCGTTGACCGTTTGAAACAGGATTCCAATTTTCGCGATGCCGACCGTTCGCTCGATTTGAGCAGTCCCGAACTGCAGATCGGGATTGACCGCGCCAAAGCCGCCGATTTAGGCGTGGCGACCGGCAGCGTCGCGCAGGCTTTGAACGTCTTCGCCAAAGGGCAGAAAGTTTCGTCTTACGGCGAAGGCACGGATCAATTCGACGTTTACGTTCAAGCCGACGAACCGTTCCGGCGGACGCGCGGCGATTTGAAAAATTTTACGGTTACTTCGACGAGAGGCGGTTTGGTCGGTTTGGATCAACTCGTTTCGTTTAAGGAAGACAAAACATCGGCTTCGATTGCGCGTCTGAACCGGCAGCGGCAGGTGACGATTTCGGCGAGCGTCGCGCCGACGACTTCCGAAGCCGATGCCGTCACGACTTTGCAGAAACATGCCGCCGATTTGAATATGGGCGCGGAATATCAAACCGGCGTAACCGGACAATCCAAAGAATTGGCACGGGCGGTTAATTCGTTTGCCTTGGCGTTTTTGCTGTCATTCGTTTTTATGTATCTGATTCGGCGGACTTTATCAAGCCGATTTCTCCGGTTCGCGGAAGACGACCGACAACCGGAACGCGAATCTGAATCCGCAGTTCCCTTCGGTTTTGACTTTAAGTTTCACGCAGCCTTTATGGCGCGGCTTTCGGTTCGACAATAACCGTCGGACGATTGAAATCGCCAAGAAAAATCCGAACTTGACCGACGCGCAGTTTCGCCGGCGAGCCGTCGAAACCATCGCGCAGACCGAGTCGGCATACTGGGATTTAATCTTCGCGCTGCGAAATTTGCAGGTGCAGATTGATGCCGTCAAACAGGCGCGGACGCAGATCGAAAGCAATCAGCGACTGGTTTCAAAAGGCGCACTCGCCCCGATTGAAATCGTGTCCGCCGACACCCAGATCACCACCTTCGAGCAGAACGTCTATACGGCGCAGGAATCGGTTACGACCGCCAAAATGTTTTAAAAACATTGATGCTTCCCGACCGTTCGGACGAAATCTGGAAACGTGCGCTCATTCCGGTTTCGTCGGTTGCAGTCGAAATTCCGAGAGTTTCGCTGGAGTCCGCCACCGCCGACGCGCTGACGAATCGGCAGGAACTCGCGCAATTAAAAACCAACGCCGAAATCAATCGAATCAACGAGCGGTATTACCGCGACCAAACCAAACCGCGGATTGATTTGGTCGCGGTAATACCGCCAACGGTCTGGCAGGAACGGCTGTTCCGTGCCTCGCCAATGCGACCGATTCCGCGCTGACGACTTGCGTCAACGCGTTTTCCGCGCTGAACAATCTGCCGTTGCTGCCGACGACGACGGCGACCGGAACCGTTACGCCGAATCTCGTCGGCGGTTACTTCAAATCGCTCTCAAACTTAGTAACCGCCGATTATCTGACGTTTCGCGCCGGCGTTACGATTTCCCTGCCGCTTCGCAACCGCCCGGCAAAAGCCAACCTCGGCAGAACTCTGGTCGAAGGCGATCAAATAAAAAATTAACAAGCACAACAGGAACAAACCATCGAATCCGACGTGCGAAACGCGCTTCAGGCTTTGCGTTCGTCCGAAGTCGGACTGCAAGCCGCGCTCGCCACGCGCCTTTCCGCCGAGCAGCTTTACGAAAGCGAAACCGGACTTTTTCGCGCCGGAACTTCGACGGTTTTTCTCGTCCGACAGCGGCAAATAACTTTGGTGACGGCTCGCAGCAATGAATTACAAGCGCAGACCTTTTTGAACAAAGCCGTCTCCGCCTTCCAACGCGTCACCGGCACGACGCTTTCCGCCAACAGCGTCGAAATCACCGATAAAATCACCGATCAGCGATTCAAATTTAAGCGTCAGGTTGATTTCGGTTCGAGAATTTTCAGTGCAAAGAAAGAGGAATAGATAATTCAAGATTTAGAATTCAAGATTCAGGATTGAATGCAAAATCTTGAATCTTGAATCTTGAATCTTAAATCTGACACACTTTTGACACTTCGCTAATTAAAAGTTAAAATTTGCGTTTTGTTATCTTTCCCAAGATTCTAATTTTATTTGTATATATAAGGAGTTACAAACTATTGAGTAACGCAAAATTTTTATTCACTTCGGAATCCGTTACCGAAGGACATCCCGATAAAATCGCCGACCAGATTTCGGACGCGGTTTTGGATGCGATTTTAGAGCAGGACCCGAACGGCAGAGTCGCCTGTGAGACGTTGGTGACAACCGGATTGGCGGTGATTGCCGGTGAAATCACGACGAATGCGCGGGTTAATTACAAACAAATCGTCCGCGATACAATCAACGACATCGGTTACAACGATGCCAGTTACGGCTATGACTGCAACACTCTGAGCGTGATGGACGCGGTCGGAACGCAGTCGCCGGACATCGCGCAGGGCGTGGACACGGGCGGCGCGGGCGATCAGGGTTTGATGTTCGGGTTCGCCTGTAACGAAACGCCGGAACTGATGCCTCTGCCGATTCAGTTGGCGCATAATTTGACGCGCCGTTTGTCGGAAGTGCGTCGCAACGGCGAATTGAAATATCTTCGCCCGGACGGAAAATCGCAGGTCACGATTGAATATCGTGACGGCAAACCGTTCCGCGTCGAAGCCGTCGTTATCTCGACGCAACACGCCGACGACGTT
>JAYVGL010000200.1:0-2809 GCA_043772175.1 Pyrinomonadaceae bacterium
TGCGATTGCTGAAGGCTTGAAGTTGATAACCGAAAGCGATTGCCGAAGTTGGTTCAAACACTGCGGCTACCAAGTCGCATAATTCTGAAAGCCGCTATAGACTCATATTATCTCTCTCGTGAAATCAGATTAGCATTTACACACTTATTCTGTCGAGAAAATTGTTAAAATGCGCTGATGCAAAATTTTACACGCAAATTAATCACCGAATGGCGCAAGTTGAAATTGCCTTTTGCCGGTGAAACTTTCGTCGTCGCGGTTTCTGGCGGCGCGGATTCGGTCGGGTTGATGCTTGCGATTGACGAATTACGACGGCGGAAAAAACTCGAAAATCGTTTTGTCGTCGCGCATTTCAATCATAATCTGCGCGGTGCGGACGGCGAGAAAGATGCGGAATTCGTGCGCGGTTTGACGACGAAATTAAACTACGAATTCGTTTGTGAAATTCAGGATTCAAGATTCAAAATTCAGAATCAGCCGGGCAATCTCGAACAGAATGCCAGAGATGCGCGTTACGAATTTCTGTCGGAAACGGCGGAAAAACTTTACGCCCGATACGTTTTGACGGCGCACACTTTGAACGATCAGGCGGAAACTTTTTTGATGAATTTGATTCGCGGAAGCGGAATCGAAGGTTTGGGCGGAATGAAATCCGTCAGAGATTTCGGATTTCGGATTTCGGATTTCGGGTCGGAAGAAGTTTCCGAATCAGGCGCAGAATCTGAAATCCCAAATGTGAAATCTGAAATTCAATTGGTTCGTCCTTTACTGAGTTGGGCGAAGCGCGAAGAGACGGAAAATTTTTGTCTGCTAAATAAAATTGAATTTCGCAACGACGCGATGAATAACGACTTAAAGTTTAATCGTGTGAGAATTAGAAAGATTCTGCTGCCGCTGCTTAAAGAATTTAATCCGAAAATCATCGAAACTCTGGCGCAAACCGCTGGACAGTTATCGGTTATCAGTTACCGTTTATCGAAAGACCGGAAGCCAGAAACCAGAAACCGAAAGTCGTTCTTGCCGTTGAAAGATTTGCGCGATGTTTTCCCGACGGTTTTGCGAACGATTCTGCGCGACTGGCTGAAAAGTAATCGCGGAAATACGCGCGGTTTGGAACTGAAACATATCGAGGCGATTGAAAAACTGATTTTCAGCCGCAAAAGTGGTAGAGTCGTGGAGTTGCCAAAGGGTGAAAGTGTTTTGAAAAACGGCGGGAAACTGCATTTTCAGAACGCAAAGGTTGAAAAATGACGGTTGGCGTTCTACAATCGAATGTTGTGCGGAAGAGGTTACAGTCTCGATTCGGCGAACAACGGTTGTTCGGATATATTCATCAAAAATCTGTAACTGAAATTGAAAGAAAACTTTCAGTTCGCTGATAAGAAATGAAAGTTGATTTTGGAGGCATTAAAAAATTGAGTTCTAAAGCAAAACAGGTTCTGTTGTGGTTGATGATTATTTCCAGCTCGTTGTTATTTGTGTATTTTCTGCAAGGCAAACAGGGCAAGACTTCCCAAGATTTATCATTTGATAAGGCTCTGACGCAAATCAAAAATAAAGAAGTTACCGAAGCTATCGTGCGTCAGGACACTTTGGAACTAACGACTAAGAGTAACGAAAAGTTTACGGCTAAACTCGACTCTAGCGATTCGACCCGCGATCAGATTTATGCGGCGGCAAAAGAAACCGAAACGAAAATCAATCTGGAACCGGCTTCAAGCGGCTGGGGTTGGATTCTGCTGATTAACGCGCTGCCGTTTTTGCTGCTCATCGGATTTTTGGCGTTTACTTTGCGTCAGATGCAGGCGGGCGGCAATAAGGCTTTAAGTTTCGGCAAGTCCAAGGCAAAACTGCTCAACAATCAGCAAAAGCGCGTGACGTTCAAAGATGTCGCGGGCGTGGAAGAAGCCAAAGAGGAACTGGAAGAAATCATCGAATTTTTGAAAGACCCGCAAAAATTTCAGAAACTCGGCGGACGCATTCCGAAAGGCGTTTTGATGGTCGGACCTCCAGGAACGGGCAAAACTTTGCTTGCCAAAGCGGTCGCGGGCGAAGCCAATGTTCCGTTTTTCTCGATTTCCGGTTCGGATTTCGTCGAGATGTTCGTCGGTGTCGGCGCATCGCGTGTGCGAGATTTATTTGAGCAAGGCAAAAAGAACGCGCCGTGTATTATTTTCATTGACGAAATTGATGCCGTCGGACGACATCGCGGCGCAGGTTTGGGCGGCGGACACGACGAACGCGAACAGACTTTGAATCAACTGCTCGTCGAAATGGACGGTTTTGAATCGAACGACGGCGTGATTCTGATGGCTTCGACCAATCGCCCGGATGTTCTTGATCCGGCACTGCTTCGTCCCGGCAGATTTGACCGGCAAGTGATGGTTTCCTACCCGGACGTGCGCGGTCGTGAAGGCATTTTGAAAGTTCACACGCGAAAAATTCCGCTTGATGAAAGCATCAACGTCAACGTCATCGCTCGCGGAACTCCGGGATTTACCGGCGCGGATTTGGCTAATCTGGTGAACGAAGCGGCTTTGAACGCGGCCCGCCGCAATCAAAAAGTCGTTACGATGTTCGATCTCGAATTCGCCAAAGACAAAGTGATGATGGGACCGGAACGCCGCAGTATGGTCGTTTCCGACAAAGAACGCCGCTTGACGGCGATTCACGAAGCCGGACACGCCATCGTCGGGATGAATATCCCGGAAAGCGATCCGGTTCACAAAGTAACGATTGTGCCGCGCGGACGCGCTCTCGGCATCACTTATTATTTGCCGGAACAGGATATTTTAGGGCGCACGAAAGA
>JAYVGL010000201.1:0-6544 GCA_043772175.1 Pyrinomonadaceae bacterium
TCTCCAGTTGCGGAGACGATACTTGGCTTTCTTTTTCATAGCAGAAAAATTCTACTATCTATCAACTCCGCAACCTATTTATGCAACAACGCCGAATTCGATTATAAACAATTCGGCGCGGAGAACATAAAACGAATGGTTCACAGACGGTTGAAACTCTTCCCATTTTGTTTTAATTTTACTATTTGATCCAGCCGTTGAAAAGTGTCGCTTGAAAGTGATTTTGCCGCCGGAAAAATTTAACACGATTTTTCCCGAAACGGTTTTGTTTCGCTAAAAATTTGTGGTAGCTTTTCCCTTAATACAAATTTAACTCCCGCGTAACATTTCAGTTATTAAACAACTTCCGGCGAAAATTAAATTTTTTCGGGCGGATTTATTTCGACTTAAAATTTCAAAAAAGGAAACACTATGAAAACAACTTTGCATTTTTTTGCCGCCGCCGCCGTCGGGGTGTTGCTCTGCCTGTCGGCACTTGCACAATCGCAATCAACGACCGGCTTGATTCAGGGCAATGTCTTCGACCAAAACGGGGCGATTGTTCAGGGCGCGAGCGTCGTCGTCAGGAATACCGAAACGGGTTTTGAGCGAACCGTTACCAGCAATTCGGACGGTTTTTTCAGTGCGCCGCTGCTGCCGCTCGGCAAATATCAGGTGTCGGCGGAATCGTCCGGGTTTTCCAAAACGACTTTGGAAAATATCGTTTTGAATATCGGTCAAACGCTTTCACTGCGCGTCGAACTGAAAGCGGGTAGCGCGGGTGCAACCGTCGTTGATGTCACGGCGGAAGGCGAAGGCGTGGAAACCGGGCGCACCGAACTGAACACTTTAATCAACAGTAAAGCGGTGGAAAATCTGCCGATCAGCCGCCGCGATTTCAGCAAGTTCGTCCAGCTAACGCCGGGCGTGTCCATCGTGCAAGGTCCCGACGGCGACGAAATCACGATCAATGGACAGAAGGGAATTCAAAACAACTTTTCGATTGACGGCGCGGATGCCAACAACCCGTTTTTCGGCGAACAGCGCGGCGGTCAGCGTCCGGCGTTCACGGTCAGCCTTGAATCAATCAAGGAATTTCAAGTTGTTCCGGTCGGCGCGTCCGCCGAATTCGGGCGCAGCTCCGGCGGCTTTATCAACGCTGTCACCAAATCCGGCACGAACGAATTCACCGGCTCGGCGTTCGTTTTCTACCGCAATCAAAAACTTTCGAGTCAGAATCCCGACGCGGTAAAAGCCAATCTGCCGACCGAAGATTTTCGCAATTATCAATTCGGCGCCAACGTCGGCGGTCCGATTGCCAGAGACCGCGCTTTCTTTTTCGCCGCCTACGAACGCAACGACGGCAGAAGCAGCAAGCCGAACAGCATTGATCCGCGCTTGGTCAACATTTTTCGGACGCGCTTTAATTCGACCGAACAGGGTATTATCAACCGCACGAACACCGCCGACGTTCTGCTTGGCAAGCTCGATTTTCAAGCGAACAAAAATAACCTTTTGACCGTGCGCCACAATTACAGCCGCGCTAATCAGGTGAACGGAACTTTCGACGTGCCGACTTGGGGAATCAGTGCCAACGGGCGCGAAACCAACAACTCGAATTCGTTTATCACGCAGCTTGTAACGAATGTTTCGGCTAATTTGCTGAACGAATTTCGGTTTCAATACGCCAAAGAAAACCGTCCGCGTTTCTACGACGGACCCGATTTGCCCGACACGACCATCGGAACTTTCGACGGCTCGACCGCTTATCGCTTCGGTCGCCCGTTCTTTCTGCCCGTGCCGTCGAACGACGTGCGTTTTCAATTTACCGACAATTTCACGGTGATCGCCGGAAATCACACGGTCAAGTTCGGCGCGGATTTCAACCGCGTCAAAAACTCGCAAACCTTTGTCGGTTTCGCTCGCGGACGTTATATTTTCGCCGCGCCGACCATTAACCAGGCGATTCAGGGTTTTACCAATTACATCAACGGTGTCAGTGCCAGCGGACTTTCGCTTTATCTGCAATTTGCGCCGCTCGGCGGGCGCACGGTAGAAGATGCCGGAACACAGGAATTCGTTCAGTTTGAACCGGGTATTTATATTCAGGACAACTGGAATGTGCGCCAAAATTTGACGCTAAATCTCGGTCTTCGTTGGGAAGGACAATATCAGCCCGACCCGATAACGCCGCCGCAAAATACGCGCTACGGACAATTTTTGAACGATCCGCGTTTCCCTTCGGATGGCACGATTCCTGACTTTAAAAAGGGTTTTCAGCCGCGAACGGGTTTGTCGTATTCGCCGGGAAAAGACGGCAAAACAGCGATTCGGCTCGGCGCGGGACTGTTTTATGCCCGAATTCCGGGTTTGATCGTCGCCGGACCACGCAATACGGATGGCGTAATTGCAGGAAATATTTGTTACGACAGCAACCCTGACCCGGCTTCTTGCCCGCCACCGCCAGACCTTCGTTACCCTACACTTTATGGGACTACCACTTTCACGGCATTCAATCCGGGCGTTGCGGTTTTTGAGCGAAATTTCAAAAATCCGCAAACCGTTCAATTCAGTGCCAGCGTCGAACGCGAATTAGTCAGGAATTTGAGTTTGACCGTCGCCTTTAATTACGCCAAAACCGTTCATTTAACGCGCTTTGTCAATCGCGGCGACGGCAGATTATACGGCGGAGTTTCGCCGTTTGAACGCGGCAACGGTTCGGGCATCGGCGAGATTCGTTCGACCGAAAGCTCCGGGCGTTCACAGTTCAAAGGTTTGTCGTTCATCGTCAACAAACGGTTTTCCAACCGTTACCAATTTCAGGCGAACTATCTGCTTTCCTACGACCGTTCGGATGACGACAACGAGCGCGATCCGTTTTCGTTCCGCTACGCCGACGCGCGCAATCTAACGCCGGAATACGGTTTTTCAGACCGCGATCAACGCCACCGCTTTAACGCTTTTGCAACGATCAACGCGCCGTATGGAATCAACATTTCGCCGATTTTTCAAGCGCGTTCCGCCCAGCCGACATCGGTCGCCAATCGCGGAACTTTCCCGAACATCATTCAGCGCAATACTCTGCGTTTGAAAAACGAGTTTTTCTCGTTCGACATTCGCGCCACCAAGATATTCAAATTCACGGAAAAGATTTCGCTGGAGCCGATTTTTGAAGCCTTTAACATCTTCAACAGCCGCAACCAGCGCAGTTTGCCGCGCCCTTTGACCTTTAACTTTGACGGCACGGTTTCCGCCGGATTCGGCGATCCGCGCCAGGTGCAGCTCGGTCTGCGTTTCCGATTCTAATTGACGCTGACAATCACGAAAAGCCGCCGACGCTCAAGCGTCGGCGGCTTTTTTAACGAAAAAGAAGTGTTGTTTTACTCGATGGTGCGGAAGCGTCCGAAATCGTCGAGAACGGATTTCAAATTTTCGACCGCTTCGTCGTGCGAAACGCCGTTCGTCGCCAATACGCCGTTGTGATTATGAACGTCCGCCGTGTTGTAAATTATTCTATCGCCGTATAAATCAGTCATCGCGCCGCCGGCTTCCGTCAGAATGATTTCCGGCGCACACGAATCCCAGTGTTTTGTGCGCGGCGAAAGATGAATATACAAATCCGCCTTTTGCTGCGCGATCAAACCGACTTTCAAGCCGACCGAACCGCGCTGCACTTCGGCTCTCAAACCGAATTTCTTGACGATCTGTGTCATACGCGGGCTGCGATGATTGCGGCTCGAAGCCAACAACATTTCCCTGAAATCGGTTTTGGTCGAGACGTGAAGCAATTTCGGCGGCTCATCATTCTCGACGACGAACGCGCTTTCACCTTTGACGGCGTAATACAAGATATTCTGAAGCGGCATAAAAACCACGCCCAAAACCGCCGCGCCCGCTTCCGCCAGTCCGATCTGCACGGCGAAATCGCCCGTTCTTTCGATAAAACCGCTCGTGCCGTCAAGCGGATCAACGATCCAAACTCGCGTTTTAGCGAGGCGCGTCCGGTCGTCGTATTCCTCTTCGGACAAAATTCCGTCGCCCGGAAAAACACGGCTCAAACCCTCAACGATAATTTTGCTCGCCGTCCGGTCGGCAATCGTGACGGGTTCGGAAAAATTGTCGTTAGAAATTTTCTCTTCGACTTCACAGCCGTGCGCGTAAAAGTCCAAAATGACCGCGCCCGCTTTTTTCGCCAAATCAATCGCCGTTTCTAATTCTTTTTCCAGCATTGTTTAAAATTTATCACAGAAAGAATTCTGCCGTGAACAAATCCGGCAAAGCATAAGAAGGTTTAGCCACAGATTTACACGGATAAACACGGATTCTTAAGAGATAAAACAGACAAAATCTTTCTGGCTTCATCTGATTTTTATCCGTGTCCATCCGTGTAAATCTGTGGCTAAACCTTCTTCACGCTCAAATAAAAGTGCCACAACAACCGAGCGGCGACGGCGCGGAACGGTTTCCAGCGTTCGGCGATTTCCAAAAATTCGTCCGCGTTCGGTCGAGTGTCGAGTTTTTTGAGTTTCTGCCACGCGACGTGCAAAGCCAAATCGCCCTTCGGCATCACATCCGGGCGCATCAACGCCATCAAAAGATAAATTCCGGCTGTCCACTCGCCGATGCCTTTGACTTGTTTGAGTTCGATTTTCACCTGCTCGTCCGGGAGATTTTTCAGACCTTCCAAATCCAGTTTTCCCGCGCCGATCTTCGCCGCCAAGTCCCGCGCGTAAACGGTTTTCTGGCGGGAAAAATACGCCGCTTTCATTTCCGCGTCGGACAACGCCAAAACATTTTCGGGCGTAATTTCACCGTCGAGTTTTTCGGATAGTTTATTAAACGCCGACCGAGCGGAGGCGAGCGAAACCTGCTGCTCCAAAATAATATGAAGCAATGTGGCAAACGTCGCTTCGCGCAACCACAGCGGCGGCAATCCGAAACTGCTGTAAACAAAGGCTAAATCCTGATCGCGTTCGGCTAGTTCTTCACATCCGGCAAAAAGTTTTTCTCGGTTTAATGTTTCACCCATCGTAGAAATTTTCTTTTATTTGAAAACTTTTCTCAACTCGACAAAAAAATTATCCGAAATTCTTCACAGCAGAAAAATAATGTTGAGCAAAAATCCACGCGAAATTTCGTCACGGTAGCGCAAAAATAATTTTCCGGTTTTTTCAGGAGGCAGTATAAATGAGTTATCCGAGTGCGTGGGGTTTAAGTTACGAAGAGGTGATGAGTTTGACGTGGCTCGCCTATAGAGGACAAGGCACGTCGGGAACGTGGAATTTTCCGAACGCGGGCAGCAGTTGGACGATTGGCGGCAATGACGTTCACGAGGCGGGCAGTTTTCGGGCGGTTTTAGTAAACGGACGGAAGAGAGTTTTATCGTTGTCGGGAACCGATGACGGCGGCGATTGGGTTGACAACGTGGCGCAGGGTTTGACAGGTATCTCCGAGCAGTATCTTCGCGCAGCGCGGCTCGCCAGAGCAACTTCGCCGGATCTCGTCGTCGGGCATTCGCTCGGCGGCGGAATGGCTTCCTACTGCGCTATCTACGGGGGACGGTATGCCGCGACTATCAATCCCGCGCCGCTGAATATCAATCTGGCAAGCGGAATTGCGATGCTCAGAAACGGCGGTCGGGTTATCAATTACGTCGCACCGGGCGAAGTTCTCGACCTGCTCGATACGGCGGCGGTTTTGATGAGCAAAGTCGGCAGAACGATTCCCGTCGCCACCACCGGCGGCTTCGATCCGATTGCCCGTCACGGCATCGGAAATCTGGTCGGCTTTGTCGCGCCCGTAAAAAGTTGAACGGCAAATCCAGGTGAAAATAAAACAGGATTGAAAATTGACGTTTTCAATCCTGTTTTGCTTTCCGCTTACATCTGATGCGCGACGATTGAGCCGGAAAAAATTATTGCCCGATTAACAATTTGTGGTAAGATTCCGTCCAATGAAGTTACCTGTTCTGTTTTTGACTATGCTGTTCTGGGCGGCGACGAGTGCGGCACAGCCGCCGTGCGAACTCAAACTGAAATCCGCACCGCTTTTGCTTAATTTATCAATCGGCGCATCACCTGAAGACGCGCAGGCAAGGCTTGGGGAAAACCTGAAGATTAAAATCAAAAAAAGCGGCGAGCGCACGTTTTTTCAGAATTACATCAAAAAGCCCGCGCCCGAATCGGTGCGCGGCGTGAGGGCTATATACCTGCGATTTTACAACCGGAAACTATATCAAATCGAGATTTTCTATGAGCCGCGCCAGGATTTGCCAAACCTTGAGGCGACCGTTAACGTGCTTTCGGCGCAGTTGGATTTGTCCGCCGCCGATTGGGAAACAAAAAATAAACGCGGTCAAATAAAATGCGGCGAAACGTCGCTCGCCGCCGATTATGTTTTGAACCCGCGAATCGAACTGACCGACGAAACGATTCGCGCCGCAATTGAAAAAGCGCGAGAAAAAGATAAAAAAGATTGACACATCTGAAAATAAAAGTTGGAAGGAGAAGAAAATGTCCGAAATTCATTATCGAGCCTGTAATTTGTGCGAGGCGATTTGCGGAAT
>JAYVGL010000202.1:0-21994 GCA_043772175.1 Pyrinomonadaceae bacterium
CCCGCGCCGTTCGCGCCGATCACGCCGACAATTCCGCCGCGCGGCAAGGAGAATTCCAGATTTTCAAACAAAACTTTGTCGTCGTAGCCTTTCGCCACGCTGTGCGCTTCGACAACAATATCGCCCAAACGCTCGCCGACGGGAATGAAAATTTCCAAATCTTCCGCCAGTTTTTCCGATTCTTGGGACGCGAGTTCTTCATATTGATTGATTCGCGCTTTGGACTTGGCGTGGCGACCTTTCGGCGACATCCGAATCCATTCGAGTTCGCGTTCCAAAGTTTTCGCCCGTTTGTCTTCGCCTTTCTGCTCGGTCGCTAAACGCACCTGTTTCTGTTCGAGCCACGACGAATAATTTCCCTGATACGGAATTCCCTCGCCGCGATCAAGTTCCAGAATCCAGCCCGCAACGTTATCAAGAAAGTAGCGGTCGTGCGTAACGGCGATCACCGTGCCTTCGTATTTTTGCAGATGCTGTTCGAGCCAGCCAACGGTTTCCGCGTCCAAGTGGTTCGTCGGTTCGTCCAACAAAAGAATGTCGGGTTTTTGCAGCAATAATCTACACAAAGCGACGCGCCGTTTTTCGCCGCCCGAAAGATTGACAATCGGAGTTTCCGGCGGCGGACAGCGCAGTGCGTCCATCGCCATCTCCAAACGCGAATCCAAATCCCAGGCATCGGTGTGGTCGAGTTTTTCCTGCACCGCGCCCTGTCGTTCGATCAGCGCGTTCATCGCCTCGTCGTCCATCGGTTCGCTGAATTTCGCATTGATTGCTTCGTATTCGGCAAGCAGATTAACGGTTTCCTGCACGGCTTCTTCGACGATTTGCCGGACGGTTTTCGTCTCGTCGAGTTTCGGTTCCTGTTCCAGATAGCCGACCGAATAACCTTTGGAGAAAACGACTTCACCGTTAAATTCCTTGTCCGTTCCAGCGATAATCCGCAAAAGCGAGGACTTCCCCGAACCGTTCAGTCCGAGAACGCCGATTTTCGCGCCGTAGAAAAATGATAAATAGATGTCTTTCAAAACAGGTTTTTTATCGTAAAACTTGCTGACTTTAACCATCGAAAAAATGATTTTATTAGGTTCTTGATTGCTCATAAATTTGATTTCCGTAATTCCTTAAAGATACTCAAACCAATCATTATAAGCAAAAACTCCGATTTTCAAATTGATGCCGGACTATTTGCGCCCGTTTCCGGTCAAATGCGTTGGTGATTTGCCGCATAATCGGCAATCTCAATGCCTTCTTTCAACTTTTCTCTGGTAGGCAATTAGCCCGCTCGTCAATTCTACTTGCAACTATTCGGCAAAAAGTGCATTCTAATTATCGTTAGTCCTTCTCTTGCATCATTTTTGATGCGCTCGTCAAAGACGGTTTTTTGGATAAGTTCGAGAGTAGGTTTATTTTTAATTACAGAAGTCGCTCTTGAAATTTTTGAGCATCCGAAACCCGATTCTTCGCAGCCGACCGTTTTTCTCCGAAGTTAAATTCGATTCGACACTTCTTTTAACATTCCCCAAAACGGGAAAAGGTATATATTTTTATGTCATCGAAACTATACGTCGGAAATCTTTCCTTCAACACAACCACGCAGGATTTAGAAGAAATGTTCGGCGCGTCAGGCACGGTCGAATCAACCAACATCATTGAAGACCGCGAAACGGGTCGCTCGCGCGGCTTCGGCTTCGTCGAAATGTCGAGCAAAGAAGAAGCTCAAAACGCTATCTCCGCGCTGAACGGCAAGGAAATTGACGGACGCGCATTAACCGTTAACGAAGCCAAACCCCGTGAAGAAAACGGCGGCGGCGGAAATCGCGGCGGCGGCGGCGGCGGTTCACGCTGGTAAAAATGAGACGCTCGATTAAAGGCGATTTTTGATTGGTGCATCCGGCTGAAAGTTTAGCCGGATGCACTGTTTAGTTTTTAGGTAACATCGTTTGTTACCGCCGTTCAATCGGATTTTGAGAACAATTAAAAGAGATTATTTTTATATGAAAGAGGAATTAATCGAAACAGCGGGCGTTATCATTGATACACAGCCGAACGCTTTTTTTAAAGTGCAGATAAATAACACCGAACATATTGTGCTGGCGCAAATTTCCGGCAAAATGCGAAAAAACCGGATTCGGATTTTGATGGGCGACCGGGTTGACCTTGAAATGTCGCCTTACGATTTAGCGCGAGGAAGAATCACCTATCGCCACAAATAATCCGTCGGACGTTCCGAATTACGGCTTGCGACGCAAGTTCTTGACGCTTTATTACGGCTCAAGCCATAATTCAGAACATTTTAAAACTAAATTACAGACAGCTGTTTTATTCCCGCTCTCCTAACCGTCAAATCATCAATTCGGTCTTTTTTCACTTCAAAACCGATGCCCGCAGCGTCGGGCGCAATGATCGTTCCTTTGCCGGTTATGTCAATTGCCGGTTCGATGATGTCCTCGTGCCAGTAGCGTTTCGAGGCGGAAACATCGCCGGGCAAAGTGAAGCCTTTTAAAGTTGACATTGCGATATTATGCGCTCTGCCGATTCCGCTTTCGAGCATTCCGCCGCACCAGGCGGGAATCCCTTGCGCGTAGCAAAAGTTGCTGATGCGTTTCGCCTGTTTGTGTCCGCCGACTCGTCCGAGTTTGAGATTGATGATTTTGCACGCGCCGATTTTGATGGCTTTTCGTGCATCGGGCAGCGAATGAATTGATTCGTCCAGACAAATCGGCGTTTTAATTTCCCGCTGTAATTTCGCGTGATCGAAAATGTCGTCGTGCGCCAGAGGCTGTTCAAACATCATCAGATTAAACTTGTCCATTCGTTTGAAAAGCGCGATGTCGTCAAGCGTATAAGCCGAATTCGCGTCGCCCATCAGCAGAAACTTACTGCCGAACTTTTTCCGCACCTGTTTGATAACGTCGTGATCCCAATGCGGCGCGATTTTAATTTTGATTCTTTTGTATCCGGCGTTCAGTTCGGTTTCGATTTTTTCCAAAAGCTGTTCGACCGAATCCTGAATGCCGATGGACACGCCGCAGACGATTTCTTTATTGACACCGCCGAGGTGTTTCCATAGCGGAATATCGAGATTCTTCGCTTCCAAATCCCAAACGGCGGTTTCAATCGCCGCTTTCGCCATTCGGTTGCCGCGAATTCGTTTCATCAAATTCCAAACTTGCGAAGCCGATTTGATTTCTGCGCCGACGACCGCCGGGGCGAGAATTTTTTCAATCGTCACCCACGCCGCGTCCGTCCATTCTTCGTTATAAGAAGGCGTTTCGCCGCAGGTCACTTCGCCCCAACCTTCGCCGCCGTTATCGTCCGCGAGGCGCACCAGAATGATCCGGCGTTCGTAAGTTCGCCCGAAGCTCGTTTCAAAAAAATGCACGAGCGGCATTTTGATTTCCATCAATTCGATTGATTTTATTTGCATAAAAGGTTTTTGATGTGAATCCCGGACTAAAAACTTTTTATCGTTTCAGAGCATTGTCTCTGCGTCTTCTGCGCCTCCGCGTGAAAAAATTTCTAAAAAAAACGAATACTTCTGATAAGCCACAGAAATTTTCACGCGGAGGCGCAGAGATCGCGGAGTTTTTTACTCTTGATTCGCATTTTTATTTTTTAATCCGATCACCGACAGCAAGCGTCCGGTTTTGCCGTAAATCGGGCGTTCGACGCGGTATGAAAAAAACAAATCCGTGCGTTCCATCGTGCAAAACGGCGCGGTGAAAATGCTTTCCGGCAACACGCCGACGCTTTCCAGTTGGTCTCTGTTGGCAAGGTGCAAATCAATCAGCGCGTGTCCTTCGCGCGTCGGCGTGAAAAGTTTTCCACAGGTGGAAAACTTGCTCTCAAACGCTTCAATCACATCGCTTCCAACTTCGTAATTTTTGCCGGTCGCCGCCGCGCCGATAGCGCAAACCAGATTTTTCGCGTTAGTTCCGTAAACTTCACTCATTTTTTCAATCGTCCTGACGACAATCGAATCTGCCGTTCCTCGCCAGCCCGCGTGAATCGCCGCGAATGCTTTTGTTTTCACGTCGCCGATCAAAATCGGAATGCAGTCGGCGGTTTTGACACCGACCAGAACTTTTTCGAGGTTTGAAACGAGCGCGTCGAATTTTTGACTGTCATCGTTGACATCTTCCGAATTTTCGACGACGCGCACGTCCGCGCTGTGCGTCTGCCGAGCCGACGCAAGTTGAAAATCACTTTTTAAATCGTCCAAAGCATCCAAAAAACGCCGCCGATTTTCCGCGACATTCGCCGCCGAATCAATGTCCGAACCCGACAAACTCAGCGCGTCTTTCGGAAAATCGCTGACACCGCCGAGCCTGGTTGAAGAGCCGTTGACGAAACCTTTTTCTTCGAGCGGGCGGCAGACGAGAACTTTGACATCGTTTTTCTCTCGCCAATAAAACCCTTTATCTGCTAAAGTTTGAGCAGTTAAATCTGGAATTTGAATTTTGGAATCTGTAATTTTCGCCGCCGTGATAGTTTCCATCGGAATAGACATCATTGAAGTTTACCGCATCCGCGAGACGATTTCGAGAACGCCGCGTTTTGTCACGCGGGTTTTCACCGCGCCGGAGCGCGAATACTGCGAAGCGAAAGGCGCGGCGGCGGCGCAGTCTTTCGCGGCGCGGTTTGCCGCCAAGGAAGCGTTTTTGAAAGCGTTGAAAACCGGCTGGCGCGGGAAAATAACGTGGCACGACATCGAAGTTTACAATGACGAACAGGGCGCACCGCGTCTGGAGATTCGAGCGGCGGCAAAAAAGATTTTGGAAAACCTCGGCGCAAACCGAATTCACCTTTCGCTTTCGCACACGACGAGACACGCGATTGCACAGGTCATTTTGGAGAAATTATAAATCCGTTTTATCAATCCATTTTTCAATCGTCTGCGGCTGAAAATTATCCATTTTTTCAAGCAGCAAAATCGGTTCGGATTCTTCTAAAATCAAACGCCGGTGAACATCGCGCAAAAATCCCTCGCCGACCGCATTGTCGCACAGGGCGAGCAATCCGTCGTAATACCCGGCGACGTTTAAAATTCCGCACGGTTTTCGGTGAAATCCGAGCTGCGCCCAGGTTAGAATTTCAAAAAATTCTTCAAAAGTCCCGATTCCGCCGGGCATTGCAATAAATCCGTCGGTCAATTCCGCCATTAACGCTTTGCGTTCGTGCATTGAGGCGACGACGCGAAGTTCGGTGATGCCGCGATGTCCGACTTCTTTTTTGTCGAGCGATTCGGGAATAATTCCGACCACTGCGCCGCCCAAACGCATCACTTCATCGGCGATAATCCCCATCAAACCGATGTTGCCGCCGCCGTAAATCAGACGGATATTTCGCTCGACCAGACAACGCGCCAAATCTTTCGCCGCTTCCGCGTATTCGACGCGAAAACCGTTGCTCGATCCGCAAAAAACCGTAACATTTTTCATTTATTGGCTCTCACGTTCCGAAGGCAAAACGGGTCTGGTCGCGTCAGGATTATCCGGCGAAGTGTGGAGGTGAACGATTTTCCAATCCTTGCCGATCAGCCG
Source organism: Pyrinomonadaceae bacterium (assembly GCA_043772175.1). GTDB lineage: Bacteria > Acidobacteriota > Blastocatellia > Pyrinomonadales > Pyrinomonadaceae. Next base: position 5,544 of record JAYVGL010000202.1, read on the forward strand.
AAAAACCAGAGTCATTCTGCCCGAAGCCGTTTCCAGTTTACCGTTATATTCCTGTTGCTGTTTCCATTTGCAGGTGATGTATGCCGCATCTCTGCCGAGCATTTCGACGCGCACGCCGGTCGTATCGAGGCTGACATTGGCGATGTTGGCGTAACTGGATTCGCGGTTTTTCTTCATCGTTTCCCAGCCGATAGTCGCCGTGCCGTTATTGTTGAAGAAAAGAATTTTGTCGGAATTTTGATAAACGCTCATCACTTTTTCCGCGTCAACTTGTTTGATTCCTTCGATTAAACGGTCGAAGGCATCGCGCACGCTTTTATCGTTCGCCGCCGCGACGGTTACGGTTTTCGCTTTGACGGTTTTCGTCTTTTGCGCGAAAGCCGTTAGAGTCAAAGTTGTCATTATAAAACTCAAAAGTGCAATTTTTTTCATATCGTTAGATTATAAAAGAATAACCTCATCTCGGAAACCTTCGAGCGTCGGAGCGTCGCCGTCAGTTTCAAATTTTTATTATGCCACAGTCTTTCGTTCGTTTCGCTCGAATTTTTGCTCGTCAAAATCAGTTGCGCTAAGATTGAAAGTTACACTATTTCGTGTTCTAAAAATCATCTTCTACACGATTTGGTGGACGACCGTAAACTTTAAAAATCCGAATCGCGGCTGGCAGGCGGCGACGGCAAATTTATCATCGTCGGTATAACTATTGCTTGCGGCGCAAGTTATAAGCTGAAGCAATTCGACTTTTTAACTCTTCCGAAACTAAAAAATTAAGGAGAATTATTTTATGATTCCGGCTCGAAGATTTCGATGGATTTTTCCACTCCTGCTCCCCTTTTTGTTTTTCAGTTCAGAAAATATAGTCGCTCAAAAAACCGGCGGCGACGCGCCCGACATCACGGCGCGCACGGCGCGAATCAGTTATTTGAACGGCGATGTCCAAATCAAACGCGCCGACCAGACCGTCTGGGAACGCGCCGCGAGCAATCTGCCGGTTGTCGAAGGCGACGAGATTGCGACTAATGGCGGCGCACGTCTGGAAGTTCAGTTGGACAGTGCCAACTACCTGCGGCTTTCGGAAAACGCTTATCTGAAAGTGACGACTTTGCGCGACGAAGGCATCGCGCTCAGTCTGCCGAATGGGACGCTGAGTTTGCGCGTTCTGAGTTTCGACAAAGACCGTTCGTATCTGGAAATTGACGCGCCCGGCACGACCGTTTCCGTCGAACGCGCCGGAATGTATCGCCTCGATGCCGGCAGCCGAAACGATTCGCAGGTGCGCGTCGCCGTTACCGAATCGGGACAGGCGCGGGTCTTTTCGGAAAATTCCGGCTTCACCGTTAAAAACGGGCGCAGCGCGACGGTGCAGCTTAACGGAAACTACGCGGGCGAGTGGGAAACCGCCGACGCGACGCGCTTCGCCGACGAGTTCGACAGTTGGGTTTTAGGGCGCGACGCGATCATCGCCAAACGTCTGCAAAACGCCGCTTACGACAAATACTACGACCGCGATATGTATGGCGCAGAAGATTTAAGCGAATACGGCGAATGGATTTACACGAAAAAATACGGTTACGTCTGGAAGCCGTATCGCAACTCGACGGCGAGCTATGCGGATTGGTCGCCGTATCGTTACGGTCAGTGGCGTTGGGTTCCGCCATACGGCTGGACTTGGGTCAACGACGAACCCTGGGGCTACGCGACTTATCATCACGGGCGTTGGGTTTACGACGATGATTACTGGTATTGGTCGCCGTATCCGCAAAATCGAGGACGACGCAGTTGGTGGCGACCGGCGTTGGTCATTGTCTCCTATATCGCCGACAGCATCTGCTGGTATCCTCTGCCTTACGGTTACGGCTACTACAATTACAACAGCTATTACCACAACACGACGATTATCAACAATAATACGACGGTCGTCGTCGTTAATCCGACACCGACACCGAACGCGTCGCCGACACCGCGCCCGGAATGGGAGATGGTTCCGCCGACCGGCGTAACGACGGTGGCGGCGAGCGACTTCGGCAGAAATATGATTAAATTTCGCAGCGCGTCGTCGGATTTAGCGGTTAAAGCGTTGGCGGTCAATACTTCCAAATCACCGCAGCTGCCCGCACTGCCGACGATCAAGGAATTAAACGGCAACATCAGCAAAGATATTCTGGTGTCGAATCCGAAAATCACGCGCAGCGAGATGAGCGTTAAAACCGGCGCGACCGTCAGAACCGACGGCGTTCCGACCGGCGAGACACTGCGCCGGGATCGCATTTTGGGCAATCGTCCGCCGGTCGAAAAAGGCTCGCCGCGCACGGAAGATCAAAACGGCGAAACGGAACAAACGCCCGTTCGCAACACCGGCGCGGTCAAACGCCAGCCGCGCATCGAATCCTCCGGCGATCAAACTCCGATTCGCCAGCCGACGACCAAAGAAACCGCCCCAAACGGCGATCCGATCCGGCAGACGGGCGGCGGCAAAAACGAAAACGGCGACGATCAAACGCCGGTCAAACCGCGCCGCGAGCGGGAAATTCGAGAATCGCCGCCGGTTTACGCTCCGCCGTCGCGCATCGAACGCGAAGAGCGAGTCGAGAAACCGCGCCGCGAACGCTCCCCGGAAACACGCGAAGAACAACCCGTGCGCCCCGAACCGCCGCCCCGCGAAGAACGTCGGCAGGAGCCGGTGCGCGCCGAGCCGCCGCCGCGTCAGGAACCCGTGCGGCAGGAACCTCAAAAACAGGAACCGCCGCCGGAAAAACCCGTCTCGCCGTCAGAGGTCAAAGGCAGAGATAAAGACGGCTAATCCAAAAAAAAGAGGAAAGATAAGTTATCTTTCCTCTTTTTTTATAAAAATAAAAACTTACGTTTGTTAAGCCAGAGCCATTTCCTGATCCAACGCCGCCCCGATTTCTTTGAGTCGCGCACCGACTTTTTCGATCAACCAGTTCGGGGTTGACGCGCCCGCCGTCAAACCGACGCGCACCGCGCCGCGCACATCTTCGGCGTTGATTTCGTCTTCGGTCTCGATCAGAAAACTTCTTTCGCATTGTTCCAGACAAACCGCCAGCAGTTTGCGGCTGTTCGACGAATGCCGACCGCCGATCACGTAAAACGCATCAACTTCGCCCGCCAGAGCGCGAGCCGCATCCTGCCGATCACGGGTCGCCGAGCAAATCGTGTTAACGACCTGCGTTTCGCCGTCGGCGTTCGCTTTGACGGCTTCGGCGACATCAAGGAGATTTTGCAGTTTAATCGTCGTCTGCGAAACGACCAGCGGATTTTTCAAACGCGGCAGTTTGGCGACTTCTTCGGGACTGCTGACGATGAACGAATGTTCCGGCGCGTATCCGAAAACGCCGATCATTTCCGGGTGTTCCGGGTTGCCGACGATGACGACGTGCCGGTTTTGCGCGGCGGCGCGGGAAGCTAATTTCTGAACTTTGGTGACGAACGGACAAGTCGCGTCAACGACCTTCGATGCTTTCTCGCGTAACTCCGCTTCAACCTGCGGCGTTACGCCGTGAGCGCGAATAACGGCGGTTTCACCGCGCTGAATCTGCACCGGCGCACTGATCGTCGAAACGCCGTGCGTCGCCAAACGAGCCATCTCTTGATCGTTATGGATCAGCGGTCCGAGCGTGCGAACCGTGTCGCCTTCCTGCACCGCTTCTTCGACCATCTCGACAGCGCGTTCGACTCCGAAACAAAATCCATACTCGTCTGCGATTAAAACTTGCATAATATTTCACGGCTGCCCAAAAACAGTTTTCAGCCACCTTAATTTTAACAAACATTTACGACAATCAAAAGCTATTTGAGAGTTTAACGACTAAACTTAAAATTACAAATTCACATCCGCCTCCAATCCCGTTTTCGCCATTTACCATTTGCCGTTTACCATTTACCATTTGTCTATGACGATTGACGAACAGCTGGCATATTTGAGAAAGGGCGCGGTTGAGGTGATCCGCGAAGAGGATTTGCGAAGAAAGTTGGAGAATTCGGCGAAGACAGGAAAGCCTCTGCGCGTAAAATTGGGTGCCGACCCGACCGCGCCTGATATACACATCGGGCATACGGTCGTGATTCGCAAGTTAAAAGCGTTTCAGGAACTCGGACACACGGCGATTTTCCTGATCGGTGATTTTACGGGAATGATCGGCGATCCGTCGGGCAAAAACGCGACGCGCCCGCCGCTTTCCCGCGAAGAGATTTTATCGAACGCCGAAACTTACAAAGCGCAGATTTATAAACTGCTCGACCCGGAAAAGACCGAAATTCGTTTTAATTCCGAATGGTTTGAGAGTCAGGGCGCGGCGGGATTTATCAAACTCGCGTCGCACACGACCGTCAAACAAATCCTGGAGCGCGATGATTTTACGAAACGCTTGAACGAAGAAAAACCGATAGCACTGCACGAACTTCTTTATCCGCTGGTGCAGGGTTACGATTCGGTCGCGCTCGAAGCCGATGTCGAACTCGGCGGAACCGATCAGAAATTTAATCTTTTGATGGGCAGAAATCTCCAGCGCGAATACGGACAGGAACCGCAGGTGATTTTGACCACGCCGCTCTTGGAAGGACTCGACGGCGTAAATAAAATGTCGAAGTCCTTGAACAATTACATCGGCATCACCGACGCGCCGTTTGAGATGTTCGGTAAAATAATGTCCACCTCCGACGATTTGATGTGGAAATACTATGAACTTCTGACCGATTCGCCGCCGTCGGAAATCGAAGCGATGAAAACGAGCGGCGAAAATCCGCGCAACTTAAAAGTCAATTTAGCCAAACTGATTATCGAAGATTTTCACTCGGCGCAAGACGCGAAACGCGCTGAAGAAGATTTTATCGCCCGTTTCGTCAACAAGGAAATTCCCAACGAGATTGAGAAAAAGTCTGTTTTATCGGGCAGCTATAATTTGACTGATTTACTCGTTAATCTCAATCTAGCCGCGTCCAAAGGCGAAGCCAAACGCTTGATTGAGCAGGGCGGCGTGAAATTAAACGGCGAAAAAATTTCCGACGCGAGAGCCGAAATTAATTTGAAGAACGAAATTGTAGTGCAAGTCGGCAAGCGAAAATTCTTAAAAGTTCAGGGAAATTAAAATGTCGTCAATCATCGAAACCGAGGAAACCTTAATCATCGAAACGCCGGAACGAGTGCCGCTGGCGTTCGCTTTGGCATCAATCGGCAACCGATTTCTGGCGGTGGCGATTGACCACGCGATTCAGTATTTTGCGATTTTCGTCGTCGCTTACGCTTTTTTGAGCGCGTCGGGTTTGACGAATGATTTTAAGGACGGCGGCGCGGCGACGTTTTTTGAAGAGATGCCGAAATGGACGATTGCCGTTATGATAATCGCGCTGTTCCTGATTTTCGCCGGTTATTTCATCTTTTTCGAGTGGCTCTGGAACGGGCAAACGCCGGGAAAAAGGCTTTTGAAACTGCGCGTGATTCGGGAAGACGGACGACCGATCACTTTGTGGGAAGCGATGGCGCGAAATCTTCTGCGAATTTTCGACGCGATTCCGGGCTTCGTTCTGCCGGTTTATTCAATCGGTTTGATGGCGATTTTTATGAGCGGACGCGATCAGCGCATCGGCGATATGTTTGCGGGAACGGTCGTCGTCCGCGAACGCACCGACGAAGCACCGACGTTCGCCGAAACTTTTTCCGATCCGATTAGCGATACGGCTTTCCGGCGCGTCAACAAACAGATCAGTCTGCAAGCCGATGTCAACTTTATCACCGAATCGGAAATCGAAGTCGTCGAATCGTTTCTGCGCCGCCGCTGGGATTTGACCGACCGGCAAAGAATCTGGATGGCGTGGCGCGTCGCGCTGCCTTTGATGTATAAGCTGAAGCCGGTTTACGATTTGCAGAATTTTTCCTACGAAGGTTTTTTGGAAGAAATCATTCATCGCTTTCATTCAAAACAGAGATTTTTAAATTAAATCGGTCGGGTTTTGCCAACGCTTTTTTCGCGGGTTAATTTTACAGATTGTGAAAAATCAGAAAAACATTTTAATAACGGGCGGCGCGGGTTTTATCGGCTCGCACTTAGTCGAAAAGCTCCTCGCCGAAAACTCTTGGCGGGTTTCGGTCATTGACGACTTCAACGATTTTTATTCGCCCGCGATGAAACGCGCCAACATCGCGTCTTTTTTATCAAACGAAAACTTTCAATTGTTTGAAGCGAACATTTTCGACGCGGAATCTTTGCGAAAAATTTTCAGTGAAAACAGATTCGATGTTATCGTTCATCTGGCGGCGCGGGCGGGCGTTCGTCCGTCGCTGGAGCAGCCGAAACTTTACGCCGAAACCAACATCAACGGGACTTTGAATTTACTGGATTTAGCCAAAGATTTCGGCGTAAAGCAGTTCGTTTTCGGTTCGTCTTCGAGCGTTTACGGCAACAACGAAAAAGTTCCGTTCTCCGAAACCGACCGCATCATCCAGCCGATTTCACCGTATGCCGCGACGAAAGCGGCGGGCGAACTTTTGTGTCATACATACTCGCATCTCTACGATCTTCGCACGGTTTGTCTGCGTTTTTTTACCGTTTACGGAGCGCGTCAGCGTCCCGATCTGGCGATCAGAAAATTTTCGCAATTGATTACCGAAGGCGAACCGATTCAGGTGTTCGGCGACGGCACGACGCGCCGCGACTATACTTACGTTGACGACATTATTCAGGGCGTACGTGCCGCGATTGATTACGAGAAAACGCCGCACGAAATCTTCAATCTCGGCGAATCCGATACGGTCGAACTGCGCTACTTGATTGAGCTTTTAGAAAAAAATCTCGGCAAAAAAGCGACGATTGACCGCCGTCCGATGCAAGCCGGCGATGTCTCGCAAACCTTCGCCGACATTTCCAAAGCGCGTGAGCTTTTAAATTACAGTCCGCAGACGAAAATCGAAGACGGCATCGGTAAATTCGTCGAATGGTTCAGCCGAATTTGAACTTGAAAACTTAAATTCGAGCCGGTTTTTTTACAATCAAACTCCGCATTTTTTAATCTGCGGGACGCGATTTCCGCCGCCCCTCAATCTCCTTCAAAACAGACGTATAAATCAATAAACATAATGCTTTGCCGACTGTCTAAATCAGCGGAAAAATGTTACGATTGCTGTTGAATTCAACAGCAAAAATACAAACAGAGGAATACTAAATTGGCTAAAGCAAAAGAAGACAAAAAGAATCAGGAATACGATGCGAGTTCGATTACGGCTTTGGAAGGTCTCGAAGCCGTGCGACTGCGCCCAGCGATGTATATCGGTTCGACGGGCGACATCGGGCTGCATCACTTGGTTTACGAAGTCGTTGACAACTCGGTTGACGAAGCTCTCGCGGGTTACTGCGACACCATCGAAGTGGCGATTCACATTGACAATTCGATTACGGTTATAGACAACGGGCGCGGCATTCCGACCGACATTCACAAGAAATTCGGACATTCGGCGGCGGAAGTCGTTTTGACCGTGCTACACGCGGGCGGAAAATTCGATTCCAATTCGTATAAAGTCTCCGGCGGTCTGCACGGTGTCGGCGTTTCCTGCGTCAATTTTTTAAGCGAATGGTTCAAGGTCGAAATCTGGCGCGATGGCAAAACGCACGAGATGGAGTTTGCTAAGGGCGTAACGGTCGCCCCGCTCAAACAAACCGGCAAAACCACGAAACGCGGAACAAAAATCACCTTCAAGCCGGATTCGACCATTTTTGAAGTGCTTGAATACAGCTTTGAAAAATTGTCGGAACGTCTGCGCGAAAAAGCGTTTTTGAACAAAGGCATCCGCATTTTTATCAAAGACGAACGCGGTGAGGAAGAAAAATCGCACGAATTTTATTACAAAGGCGGCATCGCCGAATTCGTCAAGCATCTCAACAAAAACAAAACGCCGGTTCACGACGAACCGCTGTATTTCGAGATGATCTCCGACGAACTATCAATCGAAGTGGCGATGCAGTATAACGACTCTTATGACGAGAAGGTTTTCTCGTTCGCCAACAACATCAACACGGTTGACGGCGGAACGCACCTGTCGGGTTTTCGCGGCGCGATCACGCGCACCATCAACGCTTACGCTGAAAGTTCGGGATTGACGAAAAACTTTAAAACCTCTCTGAGCGGCGACGACGTGCGCGAAGGTTTGGTGGCGATTATTTCCGTCAAAATTCCGCAGCCGCAATTTGAAGGGCAAACCAAAGGCAAACTCAACTCGCCGGTCAAAGGTCCGGTCGAATCGTTTCTGAACGAAAAATTCGGCGAGTACTTCGAGCAGAATCCGAACGTAGCGAAGAAAATCGTCGGCAAAGCACTTGACGCGGCTCGCGCCAGAGAAGCGGCGCGTAAAGCGCGTGAAATCGTCCGCAAAAGCGTTCTCGGTGGCTCAACACTGCCTGGAAAATTGGCGGACTGTCAGGAAAAAGACCCGGCTTTATCGGAACTTTATTTAGTTGAGGGAGATTCGGCGGGCGGCTCGGCAAAGCAGGGACGCAATCGCAAAAATCAAGCGGTTCTGCCTTTGAAAGGTAAAATTTTGAACGTCGAAAAAGCACGTTTCGATAAAATGCTCGGACACAGCGAAATCAAGGCTCTGATTACCGCGCTCGGAACCGGAATCGGGAAAGACGATTTTGACGCGGCGAAACTTCGCTATCACAAAATTTGTTTGATGGTGGACGCGGACGTTGACGGATCACACATCAGAACTCTGCTTCTGACGTTTTTTTATCGGCAAATGCCGGAGCTGATCGAGCAGGGATATATTTATCTGGCACAACCGCCGCTTTATAAAGTCAAACGCGGCAAAAAGGAAGAGTATATCAAGGACGAACCTTCGATGTTTCGTTATATGATGCGAATGGCGACGGGCGATTTAAGCGTCGCGGCGGAAAACGGCAAAGTTTTTGAAGGACGCGACATCTCGAAGGCGTTGGAGCAGACTACCGAATATAATCGCTATTTTGAACGCTTTGCGCGGCGTTTGGGTAACGACGCGAAACTCTTGAACGCTCTGCTCGAAGCATTTGTCGGCAAGGAAGGAATTCTGATTGAAAAAGGCGTGAAGTTGCGCCAGGTTTTCGAGCAGGAAGAATTAATGGGACGCGTCGAAGGCAAAGTTGCAGCGGCGGGTTTTAAAACAGAGTTGATGTCGGACGAGGAACACGGACTTTCGGAAATCGTAATTTCTTATTCAAATGGAGATTCGGTGATTTTTGATTGGGAAAAAGCCAGCTACGTCGAATTTCAAAAGGCGATTGATCTGAAAAGACTGCTGGACAACAGCTTTCCCGCGCCGTTCACTCTGGGCGACAACGGCAAATCAGAAACGATTAATTCGCGCGAAGATTTGCTCGAAAAAGTTCTGGCGATGGCAAAGAAAGATTTGACTTTGCAGCGTTACAAAGGTTTGGGCGAAATGAACCCGGAACAGCTTTGGGAAACGACGATGGACCCGGAAAAGCGTACTTTGCTTCAGGTTCGCATCGAAGACGCAATTGAAACCGACGCAATTTTTACGGTTTTAATGGGCGATCAGGTCGAGCCACGCCGCAAGTTTATCGAAGACAACGCGCTCGACGTGAAGAATCTGGACGTTTAATGTCGGAGTTTTACATTTTACAAATGGAAGCAGTTTTAGATTTACCACAAATAAAACCGTCAACGCAGCGACCGCCGATTGAAAAGGAATCAGCGGTCGAATGCGTTCAATTGCACAATATCAGTTGGGAAACATATCAACAATTAGTCGAAGACCAGATGGGTAAGCGCAATGTTCGTCTTACTTATGATGACGGAGATTTGGAAATTATGGTTGTTTCTTATAAGCACGGTAATTATTCAAGCTATCTCGAATTAATAGTTGCCGCTGTTGCAGATTTGTTTGAGATTGACTTCGTTCCGGCAGGCACGACGACGTTTCGAGGCGAAAAAAAGAAAAAAGGGTTTGAAGGCGACGGCAGTTTTTATCTCAAAAATGCTGAGATTATTCGAGGTAAAAGCGAAATTGATTTGAGTTTTGATCCACCGCCCGAACTTATCATCGAAGTTGACATTACGCACGGCTCTTTATCCAAATTTCCGATTTTAGCGGCACTCGGCATCGAAGAAATCTGGCGTTTCGACGGTGAAGAGGTAATTTTTTATCGCCTTGAAAATGAAAATTATAAACAAGTTGCGGAAAGCGTTTGTCTGGCGCGCGTGAAAAGCGAAACCGTGACCGAACTGCTTTTCGCCGCCGAAGAATTGAAGCGTTCTGAATGGCTCAAACTCGTTCACCATTTAATTGAGAAAAGTTAAGTAATTCATTTTCAAAAAGCCGAAAGCAAACTCGCTTTCGGCTTTTTACGTTTCACAATGACAATAATAATTGCCCTTTCTTACGTTTTGCTTTTCATTACGATTCCAGTGGGCTTACTGTCAATTTCTGCCAAAATTTATGGGAGCGGAACAGGATCAGCAAATGTAGTCGGAAAGTTATTATTCTCAGTTGGCGTTTATTTTATAACCAGTATTTTTATACCTTTATTCATATTGTTCGTGGGAATTGGACCTGAGCATCAAACGGTAGAATCAAAGCTGATAGCTCAAACTGTTTGCCTTTTAACAGTCGCCGCTTACGGTTTCATCGGTTGACTATTATGTTCGTTCATCAATGGAAAATTGATAAAATCAGTCTCTGCTTTCAGTTCATTTTCAGGAAAACCTCTATCTATTTTCTCTCGCTGATTTTTCAGTCGAAACACTACTTTTAATTCACGAACAAAAGCAATTATTAGCTTTTGTTCGCCGCAAAATGCTAATCTGAAAACATTGAATATGTTTAATAATTTCTCCCAGCCGCGTCGCGTGGTCATTACGGGTTTCGGATGCGTTACGCCAATCGGCATCGGGCGCAAAGAGTTTTGGAAGGGTTTGCAGGCGGGCGTGAGCGGCGTTTCCCGCATCGAATCGTTCGATGTCTCCGACTCGAAAGTGAAAATCGCGGCGGAAGTTAAAAATTTCGATTGGGAAGCCGAATTGAACCCGAAAGACCGCAAGCACGTTTCGCGCACGGTTCCTCTGGCGTTAGCGGCGGCGCGGGAGGCGGTCAAGGATTCAAGCATCAAAACCGAAAATCTCACTTTGTCGGAAAGACAAAATTTCGGCGTGATTTTGGGAACCGGCGGCGGCGGACTCGAATTTACCGAAAAACAATACAAACTCTGGTTCACGCGGGAAAATGCGAAACAGGCGAGCGTTTACACGATTCCATCTTCGACGCACGGCGGATTGTCGTCAGAGCTTTCGATGGTTTTCGGACTGCACGGGCTTTCGCACGTCGTTTCAACCGGCTGCACGAGTTCGACCGACGCGATATTTTACGCGGCACAACATATCGCTTTAGGAAAACAGGATTTTATGCTGACGGGCGGCGTTGACGCTCCCATCGCACGCGGAATTTTGGAAGGATTTAATTTGATGACCGTGTTGACGAGCGATTGGAATGATGAACCGGAACGCGCTTCACGTCCGTTTTCCAAAGACCGTTCGGGCATCGTTTTAGGCGAGGGCGCGTGGATTTTCGTGCTGGAAACTCTGGAAAATGCACAAGAGCGCGGCGCGAAAATCTACGCTGAAATCGGCGGTTACGGCTCGACCTGCGACGCATATCATCGCGTCAGACTGGAAGAAAACGGAGTCGAACCGGCGCGGGCGATGGCTTTGGCGTTAGAGGATGCCGGAGTTTCGCCCGAACAGATTGATTACGTCAACCTGCACGGCACGGCGACGCAGTTAAACGATAGAATTGAAACGCAAAGCATTAAAAACGCTTTCGGCGCACACGCCCGACAGTTGCAAATGGCGGCGACCAAATCGCAGATCGGACATCCGCAGGGCGCGTCCGGCGCGGCGGGCATCGGCGCGACTTTATTGGCGTTAAACGAAAAAATCATCGCCCCGACGATCAATCTCGACTTCCCCGACGCGGCGTGTGATCTGGATTACACGGCGAATGCAGCGCGGGAAAACGTCGAAGTCAAAACCGCACTCTGCAACTGCATCGGCTTCGGCTCGAAGAATTCGGCTTTAATTTTGAGAAAGATTAATTTTTGAAGTTGCGTCGAAGTTTTCTTGACGGCGAAAGTTATTCGGCGTTTAGAACCTGCGCGACGGTTTCTTTTTTCAAGCCGCTGCCGCCGCGTTTGTTGTAATCGCTCAACGAAATCTGCGGATCGCGCCAAGCGTCGAGATGCCCGACCTGATGAACGCACTGAATTGTGCAGGTCGGAGCGCACCATTTTTCGGTGATATATTCGCGCTCCATATCGGAAGGCGTGTATTCGAGCAGTGGAATTCCCGGCGTTCCGCGCTGCTGCGAACACCAACTAACGATGCCGCCTTCGTCAACGTAAAGATAACGCGCTCCGGCGCGGCAACGCCAATCGTATTCGCCGCCGTCAACCAATTTGTCTTGAAACCAATTCCAGCGGGCGTAACTGCTCGTTCCCTTAGCTTTAATTTCCTTGTAAACTTCTTTTTCTCGCGTCGTCAAACCTTTGTTCAAGCCGTCGCCGTCGTGAATCACACCGACGGTCGAGGAAAATCCCAATTCAACGGCTCGGTTGGCGATAATCAACGCTTCTTCCGGGTTCGCCACGCCGCCGCCGACGACCGAATTGATATTGACTTTGAATTTCGCGTGGTCGCGCAGATTGACGAGTTTTGAATCCAAAACCTTCAAACTCTTTTTGGAAACATTATCAGGATTGACGTTATCAATCGAGATTTGCAGATAATCCAAGCCGACTTCGTTCAATTTTTTGACTTTTTCCGGCTGAAAATAATAGCCGTTGGAAATCAAACCGGCAATCATTCCGTGATGACGGATGCGCTCGATAATCTCGAAAATCTGCGGGTGCATCATCGGTTCACCGCCGGAAATCGTGATAACCGACGAGCCGAATTCCGCCAGTTTATCAATTCGTTCGAGCATTACGTCAATCGCCACCGGATCGCTGGTTTTATCGTATTCGTTGCAATATGTGCAGGCGAGATTGCACCGCCGCATCGGGACGATGTGAACGAGAACCGGATGTTTGATCGAAGCAAACGCTTTAATCGTGTGCTTGACTCCGCGTGTAAAGCGGCTGAAACTGCTTGCCTTCGGCATTTTATTTGCTATTCCTGAAAAGTTTGTTTGTCTATCAAACCTGTAATTATAAGTTCTAAACTTTTTCTTATCAAACCTAAACAATAAAGCCCTGACTGAAACTCAAGTCAGAGCCTTTAAAAACCTGTGATTTGTCGAACCTCAACTCTTCACAATTTCCGTTCCCTTTGGCAAAACGACTTTGAAAATCGAGGCTTTGAAGGTTACATTTTTTCCTAGATTGGTAAGCAGAACACTGTCCGTGTCGTCATTTAACAGAGTAGCTTTGCCCTGCACCGGCATTCCGTTACCGTCAACCCAAAGGTCGGCAGACTTATACGAAGCAGATACCTTCGGCGTTAATTTCAGATGCCAGGTTTGGGTGTTTCCGCTGATAGTTTCCTGTCCCATATACTGAATATCGTAATTAGCTTTCAAATCCGCTTTCGACATACTCATTATCTTCAAAACATTTCCGCCTTTATCGTTAACGGTTTTGGAATCCGAATCGCCCGTATAAGCTCGTTTAATGTTGGGAATAAAAGCTACATATTTTCCGTTGACGACTGAAATGGTTTCGACCTTCGGCTTTGTCCAGTCCAATCGAAGCGAGAAATTTCGTCCCTTGCCGGGAATTAAAGAGATGTTGCCGGATGACAAATCTCTTTCCTTGATCTGAGCGTTGTATTGCTCCCTGGTAACATTCGCCTGTAGGGATTTGAGAGCCTTGTAATGAACATCCATTCGGTTCAAAATTTCATTCACAGGTCCTTGCGCCTTTGTTTCAGTTACGGCAAAAGCGTTAATAAACATTATCGCGGCAATCGCCGTCAACCCTAATCTTAAATATGATTTCATAAAATAATTACTCCTGAACAATTTCAGATTTCATCTGTTCTGAGAAAGCAGTCGTTTAGAACTTTTCTGGAATTTGAAATCTGAAATGCCTTAGCGAATATCAATTTCGTAGAAAACTTCGCCGACGGCGTTTTTTCTTTCGTGCATTTCAAAACCTTCGATGTCAGCGATGCCGCTTAATTCTCTGATTCGCTGATTTCTTTGCTTTTCGTCAACCGGCAAATCATCGGCTTTGACGACGAGACGCGCCGTTTGGGTTGCAAGCCTTTCCCTTTTATTGAACCACTCTTTCGGCGTGAGAAAAATAAGCGCGACGATTAAAAGACAGAAAATGTCGTATTGCCAAGTCCCGCGTTCATAGTTCCACTGAATAAAATTTTTCATCGAATCAACAAATTATCGAACGACCGATTCTACTCTAAATCATTCGTAATCCGTAATTTGAAATTCGTAATTTGCTATTTTTCCACCGCTCCGTCGCGCATTTTGATGACGCGATGACAATTTTCGGCGGCTTCCGGGTTGTGCGTAATCATTATAATCGTCTGGTTGAATTTGCGGTTCAGTTCGCCGAACATATCGAGAACGATTTTCGAGTTTTCCGAATCGAGATTGCCGGTCGGCTCATCCGCCAGAATAATCGCCGGTTGATTGATAATCGCTCGCGCCAACGCAACGCGCTGCTGTTCGCCGCCGGAGAGTTCGAGCGGTTTGTTGTTAATTTTATTCTCCAATTTCAAAAGACTCAAAACCTCGCGCCGCCGTTCCGCACTGCCGCCGCCGTTGCCCTGATGAATCCTTTCCGCAAGTCGCAGATTGCCGTCCGCCGTCAAAGTCGGGAAAAGATTGAATCTTTGAAATACGAAACCGATTTTGCGCCGCCGAATGTCGGTTCGCTGCGCGTCGGAAACTTTCGATAAATCTTCCCCGTCAATGATAATTTTCCCGCTCGTCGGCGAAAGCAGTCCGCCCAAAAGATGCAGCAGAGTTGATTTTCCGCAACCCGATTGTCCCATTATGGCGACGAATTCGCCCGCTTCAACGGCGATGGAAACACCGCGCAAAGCCTGTGTTTCGACTTTGCCGATTTTATAGATTTTCGATAAGTTTTCGGTTTGGAGAATCATTTGAAACGGTAAATGGTAAATGGTTAATTGGAAATCTTCAATTAACCATTTACCGTTTACAAACTTATTTATTGACTTCCGGTGTCTGCGCGGCGGCGGTTTTAGGATTGCCGCTTTGCTGTAGTTTTTTGTCCAGGTCAACTTCTTCGAGATTCCAGCGGTTTTCGAGAACGAAAACTTCGGCGTTGTATGTTTTGCCGATAGAAACGCTTTCGGGCGATTGATAAGTCAGACTCATCTTGTATTTCTCCTTCGGTCGCGTAACTTCAATTCGCAAAGGCAGATTGTTATATTCGCCCGTGTCGGTCAGATTCCCGGTTTTCCCGTAAGTAATATCCGATTCGATCTCGCCTTTTTCGTCAAAAATCTGCTGTCTCGCCAAACGCACCGTGCCGACTCGATCAAACCAGAAACGACGCGAAACGGTTAAACTGCCGTCCCCGTTTTTGCGAAGTTCGTCAAGCAGATAGTAACCGCGCAGAACGCTTCGCAAAGGCGATTTTTTCGCCACGTCGGGCGTTTTCTCTTCTTCTAAAATGGTGCTTTGCGAATATGAAAAAGCCGTCGTGTCAATTGGGCGCATCAGCATCGCGTCGGTGAAATGCTGCGGGCGCAAATTGGAAAAAGCGTTGACGTTCTGCTTGAAACCTTTGTTGTTGAAATCCATCTGCCGAACTTCGGTCTGCAAATTGGAATAATCGGCGTTGTTTGTGCCGGACACGAATTTTTTATACTTTCCGCTGCCGCCGTCTTCGAGAATCGCCACGCGAAACTTTTCGCCGTCCGAGGTCATCTGCGCGACATCGGTTTTAATAAACGGAACCTGAACTTTCAGCAAAATTTTCCCCGGACGCTGCACGATGACTTCGCCGTCCGCCGTTTTGTATTTCTCCGCGATTCCGATTTCGGCGTAAGAATTGTCTTCAAACTTCAAATCCATCTTCGCCCGCATCGAATTAACCTTGGCAAGTTGATTAATCTGTTCAATTAACTGCGCTGACGCGGCATCTTCGACTTTCAGCAAAGTCGGTCGGGCATCTTTCGTTTTAACGGAAATACAACCGCCCGAAAACAAAACGAAGGTCAATAATAAAGGGAGAATTATAGATGATTGTCGAAATAAATTTCGTTTGGACATTTGCGTCAGATGTCCGGGAAGAAATGCCTGTTGTCTTAAAAGTACTCTCACAAAAACCTTTATAAATAATCGCGTAATAATATCAAAGCCTAGATATTAACACGCCGAAAGCGTTTGTCCTAACAATCAAAAGAGACGCAAGCGAAGCACTCTTTTGCCTTGCGCTGCGAAAATTATAAAAACGCTC